>JAICSK010000068.1 GCA_025936915.1 Nocardioides sp. | reverse complement strand
GGTCCGGGTGCGGCGAACCGGTCCGGGCTCACCGCCGGGCGCGACAAACGGGTCCGGAGTCACCGCCGGGCGCGGCAAACCGGTCCGGAGTCACCGCCGGGCGCGGCAAACCGGTCCGGTCTCACCGCCAGGGGCGCGGCAAACCGGTCCCGGCTCACCGCCGGGTGTCGACGGCTGCCGCCGAGAGCCCGAGCGGCGGATCAGTCTCCCAGCGCGGCCAGCGCCATCTCGACCATCTCACCGAAGGTCTGCTCCCGCTCGGCGGCCGAGGTCGCCTCGCCGGTCACGATGTGGTCCGAGACGGTGCAGATCGCCAGCGCCTTGCGGCCGTGCCGGGCTGCCAGCGTGTACAGCGCGCTCGCCTCCATCTCCACGGCCAGCACGCCGTACTCCACCATCCGTCGGGTGAGCTCGGGACGGCTCGCGTAGAACGAGTCGCTGGAGAACAGCAGTCCCACGTGTACGTCGGTGCCGCGTTGCTCGGCTGCCTCGACCGCTCGGCGGAGCAGCCCGAAGTCGGCGACGGGGGCGTAGTCGAGACCGTGGAACGTGATCCGGTTCATCGACGAGTCGGTGCAGGCTCCGGACGCGACCACGACGTCGCGAAGGGCGAGCCGGTCGGTCAGCGCGCCGCACGAGCCGACCCGGATGACGGACTGCACGTCGTACTCGGTGAAGAGCTCGTGGACGTAGATGCCCAGCGACGGCTGGCCCATCCCCGACCCCTGGACCGAGACCGGCCGGTCCTTCCAGGTGCCGGTGAAGCCGAGCATGCCGCGTACCTCCGTGTAGCAGCGCACGTCGTCGAGGAACGTCTCGGCGATCCACCTGGCCCGCAGCGGGTCGCCGGGGAGGAGGACGACCGGGGCGATGTCTCCGGCGGCGGCGCCGATGTGGGTGCTCATGCGGTGGGTCAGCCTCCGGTCTCCGACTCGCGCCCCCGCGCGACCATCGCCAGCGAGTACAGCGGGCGGTCCTGGGTCTCGACGTACACCCGGCCGAGATAGCTCCCGATCACGCCCATCATCAGCAGCTGGATGCCGCCGAGCAGGAACATACCGACCGTGATGAACGCCCAGCCGGGCACCGTCCGCTGCGGGTCGAACACTCGGACGTAGACCACGAAGAGGGCACCGAGCAGGCTCAGCAGCGAGATCAGCATCCCGAGCCGTGAGATCAGCCGGAGGGGGAACGTCGAGAACCCCAGGATCCCGTCAGCGGCGAGCTTCAGCATCGTCCGGAGCGGGTAGGACGACGAGCCGGCGTAGCGCGGGTCGCGGTCGAACGGCACGGCCTCCTGCCGGAACCCGACGTGCGCGACGATCCCGCGCAGGAAACGGTCGTGCTCGCGGTAACGGATCACCTCCGCGACCACGGAGCGGTCCATCAACCGGAAGTCGCCGACGTTGCGCGGGATGTCGACCGACGCGAGCCGGGTGAGGAGCCAGTAGAAGACGTACGCCGTGCCGCGCTTGAACGTCGAGTCGCGACGTGTACGGCGCTGCGCATACGCCACGTCGACGCCCGACTCCCAGGTCTCGATCAGCTGCAGGCTCACGGCCGGCGGGTCCTGAAGGTCGGTGTCCATCACGATGACCGCGTCGCGCCCCGCCGCGGCGTCCAGTCCGGCCGTGACCGCGATCTGGTGGCCGAAGTTGCGGGCCAGCGAGATCACCGTGACCCGCTCGTCGGCCGCCCGCAGCGCCAGGAGCACGTCGAGCGACCCGTCGCGGCTGCCGTCGTCGACGTAGACGAACTCGAAGTCGAGGTCGGGCCGCGTGTCGGTGGCGGCCACCAGTGCCTCGTGGAACGCGCGGACACCGTCGACCTCGTTGTGCACCGGCAGCACGTAGGCGAGCAGTCGGCGGGCGGCGGTCATCGGGTCACTCCATGTCGGCCGGAGGGGGCGAGGGGTCGGTTCGCTGCCGCGAAGATACTGCGCCGAGGCTGTGCGAACGGGTGAACCTGCCGTGGATAGCCTGCAGGTCGTGACGTTCCCGCATCTGGAGCTGGCTGCCGATCCGCACGACCGGGTGGGGGAGAGGCGCGCCGACGAGGCCTGGCTCGCCGAGGCCTGGGCCTCGCCCGAGACGCGGGTGCTGGTGGTGGCCGGGAGCCGGGTCCGGCCGGTCGACGGGACCGTGCCGTGGGTCTCGGCGGCCGACGTGCCCGGGGAGGGCACCCGGGTGCTGCTGGGGGAGCGGGAGGGCCGGGTGTGGTTCGCGCACGTCGTCGACGAGGCGTACGCCGCGGGGGAAGGTGCCGATGGCTGGGTGGGCATCCGCGACCTGCTGCCGCACCTCGCCGGGGCCGGCGTCGAGCAGGCGCCGATGGTGTTCCACGCGATCGGGCTCGCGGAGTGGTTGCGGGCGACCAGGTTCTGCCCGCGCTGCGGCGGACACCTGGAGCCGCGGCTCGCGGGCCACGAGCTGGAGTGCGTCGAGTGCCACCGGCGGCAGTTCCCGCGGACCGATCCGGCGGTGATCATGGCGATCACGGCCGGTGAGCCCGGGGCATCCGACGAGGTGCTGCTGCTCGGGCGCCAGGACGTGTGGCCGGCCGGCCGGTACTCCACGCTGGCCGGGTTCCTCGAGCCCGGCGAGACGCTGGAGGACGCCGTACGCCGGGAGGTCGCCGAAGAGACGGGCGTCGTGGTCGGCGAGGTGACCTACTTCGGCAACCAGCCGTGGCCCTTGCCGTCGAGCCTGATGCTGGGCTTCCGTGGTCGCGCGCGGTCCCGGGACATCAGCATCGACGGCGTCGAGATCCAGGACGCGCGGTGGTTCACCCGCGAGGCGATGCGGGAGGAGACGGCCGCAGGGACACTGGTCCTGCCGGGCGGGGTCTCGATCAGCCGGTCACTCGTGGAGGACTGGTACGGCGGGCCGCTGCCGGGCTCCTGGTAGGACGAGGCGCCCGTCAGGAGGCGAGGGCGGCGAGCTTCTCCTTGACCTGGATCACCGAGGGGTTCGTCTGCGCCGAGCCGTCGGCGTACACCAGGGTGGGGACGGTCTGGTTGCCGTGGTTGACGCTCTCGACGAACGCCGCGGCCTCGGGGTGCTGCTCGATGTCCACGACCTCGTAGCGGATGCCTTCCCGGTCCATCTGGCCCTTGAGCCGATGGCAGTATCCACACCACGGGGTGCTGTACATGGTGACCGAGCCACTCATCCCGGGACTGTCCCTTCTGACGCCTAGTGTGTTGGTGACATCTTCAACCATCGTCCTCCAGGAGTTGTTCCCGCGTGAGCCCCACCTCACACCTCGCGTCGGGTGAGCCCGACGACCTGCTGGGTGCGCTCGACCCCGAGCAGCGCGCGGTGGCCGAGGCGCTGCGGGGTCCGGTGCGGGTCCTGGCGGGTGCCGGCACCGGCAAGACCCGGGCGATCACCCACCGCATCGCTCACGGCGTGGTGCAGGGGATCTACGCCCCGACCGAGGTGCTTGCGGTCACCTTCACGACGCGTGCCGCGGGCGAGATGCGCGGCCGCCTCCACCGGCTCGGAGCCCCGGGCGTCCAGGCGCGGACGTTCCACAGTGCCGCGCTGCGCCAGCTGCGGTGGTTCTGGCCCACGACGTACGGCGGTGAGCTGCCGACCCTGACCGAGTCCAAGATCCCGCTCCTCGCCGGTGCGGCCCGGCGGCTGCGGCTGCAGAGCGACCAGGCCCTGCTCCGCGACCTCGCGTCCGAGATCGAGTGGGCCAAGGTGAGCAACGTCGGTCCCGACGACTACGCCCGGGTCGCCGGCCGCCGTGCGCGCGCCGTTGCCGGGCTCGACCACGAGACGGTGGGCCGGGTGTTCGGCGGCTACGAGGAGGTGAAGCGCTCCCAGGCCCGGATGGACATGGAGGACGTCCTCCTGCTGACCGCCGGGATGCTCGCCGAGGAGGAGCGGGTCGCCGCCCAGGTGCGCGCTCAGTACAAGTGGTTCGTCGTCGACGAGTTCCAGGACGTCAGCCCGCTCCAGTCCGCGCTCCTCGACCTCTGGCTGGGCGGCCGCGACGAGATCTGCGTGGTGGGTGATCCCGCCCAGACGATCTACTCCTTCGCCGGCGCCGACGCGAGCTACCTGCGCGACTTCCCACGCAAGTTCCCCGGCACGACCTCGGTCGAGCTCTCCCGCAACTACCGCTCCTCGCCCGAGGTCGTCGAGGCGGCCAACACCGTCCTGGTCGGTTCCGACTCGGGCTCGGTCCGGCTGCGGGCCCAGCGGCCCCACGGTCCCCAGGTGCGCTACGTCCCCGCCCCCGACGAGGTCGCCGAGGCGGAGGCGGTCGCCGACTCCGTCGGCGAGCTGATCCGAGACGGCGTCCCGGCCTCCGAGATCGCCGTCCTGTTCCGGATCAACGCCCAGTCCGAGGCGTTCGAGGAGGCGCTCGCGTCGCGCGGACTGCCCTACGTCGTACGCGGTGGCGCCCGGTTCTTCGAGCGACCGGAGGTGCGGCAGGCCGTGACCCTGTTGCGCGCCGCGGTGCGCACCGACGAGCGAGCAGAGGGCGAGGGCTCGAGCCTGGTCGACCTCCTGCGGGCCGCGCTGGCCGGCATGGGCTGGTCACCGGAGGCTCCCGCCACCCGCGGTCAGACACGTGACCGCTGGGAGTCGCTGCAGGCGCTGATGACGATGGCCGACGAGGCAGGAAACGCATCCCCCTCGGAGTTCGTGGCAGACCTCGACCGCCGGGCGGCCGAGCAGCACGCGCCGGCCGCCGGCGGCGTCACTCTGGCGACCCTCCATGCCGCCAAGGGTCTGGAGTGGGACTCGGTGTTCCTCGCGGGGATGCACGACGGCGCCATGCCACTCACCCACGCGACGTCCCAGGCCGAGATCGAGGAAGAACGCCGGCTCCTCTACGTCGGCATGACCCGCGCACGATCCCACCTCGTGCTCTCCTGGGCCGCCGCCCGGACGCCCGGCGGCCGCGGCAACCGCCGGCCCTCACGTTTCCTCGACGCGCTCCTGCCCGCCTCGGCGAAGGCCGCCTCCACCAAGCCGCAGCCGCGCCGGGCGGCGCACTGTCGCGAGTGCGGCCGACCACTGTCGAGTGCTGCGGAGAAGAAGCGCGCTCGCTGCTCCGAGTGCCCCGCGTCGTACGACGAGGAGCTGTTCGAGCGGCTCCGCGCCTGGCGCAAGTCCCGTGCCGACCAGGACAGCGTGCCGGCGTTCGTGGTCTTCACCGATGCCACGCTGCAGCTGATCGCCGAGCAGCGCCCGACCTCCGAGGCCGCGCTCCTGCGCATCAGCGGGGTGGGGCCGGCCAAGCTGGAGCGGTACGGCGAGGCCGTGCTCGAGGTCGTGGGATAGCCGGTCGCCCGATCTGGGTAACGACCCGGCAACTTTCTTCCGAAATAGGCACTAAATGGTTTGCCGCTTACGACCGGCCACCGGTAGCGTTCTGCTCACGAGATGACCGACAGCGCATCACGACCTCTGGCAGGGTCGGCGCCCGAGCACCAGAAGGAGGTGGCCCAGATGATCAACATGACTCCCGCGATGAAGGCTCAGAGCCCGTCGTTCGGCGCGTCCGCATTCGGCCCGGCCTCCTACGAGGTGCTGGGCATTGCCGCTGTCGCCGGCGTTCAGGTGTCGACGTGCGCCCGCATGCGTCACCTCGGCGGCATGCAGCTCGTCACCACCAAGGGCGACTTCCCGGGGACCCGTGCCTGGAGACCACCGACCTGTTGAGACTCGACAGCGATGGCAGCCTCCAGGCCGCGGACCCGAAACCCGGGATCCGCGGCCTTTGTGATTTACACCCGTTGAACTTCCCACACACAGAAGCGATCAGGTCAAGCAAGGAGGTGAAAGACATGACCATCACTGTTCTCGACCGCCGGGACGGGACCGCCGACGCGTTGCTGCCTGCGACGCTGGGCGAGCTCCACGACACGGCCGACACGGTGCCCGACGAGCTGCTGCCCTGCCGAGTCAACGACTCGGACCTGTGGTTCGCCGAGTCGCCGGCCGACGTCGAGTACGCCAAGTCGCTGTGCCAGGACTGCCCGGTGCGGGATCTCTGCCTCTCCGGAGCCCTGGAGCGGCGTGAGCCCTGGGGTGTCTGGGGCGGAGAGCTGTTCCTGCAAGGAGTGGTGATCCCCCGCAAGCGTCCGCGCGGACGTCCGCGCAAGAACGAGCAGGCCGCCTGACCTCAGGTCCGGCTCGGCTCATGACGGCCCTGTCAACCAATCCAGAGGGATCCCTCGGATCCATCCAGATGGAAAGCACTTCCTTGAACCAATCAGACCAGAACGGACACAAGCTCATGATGAACAACCTCATGCACGAAGATCTCGCGCGCGCGCAGATGGCCGCGCGCCTGGGAGAGGCGCAGCAGCTGCGTCGCGGCCGTCAGCAGGCGGCGGCCCGGCGTTTGAGCCGCAAGGCCGAGCAGGCCGCGCGGCAGGCGCGTCTGGCCCTGGCCCGCGCCATCTGAGGAACACCGCTTCGACCTGATCGCGAGTGTTCGAAGGCCCGGTACGACACCGTCGTACCGGGCCTTCGCGCATTTCTTGCCGGGTCGCGCACACGCGTAGGCGCGCACCGCCCGGGACTAGGGTGGCCAGGTGCGCACGTGCGACTTCTGCGGGAAGCAGGCCGACGATGCCGACACCATGACCTGGGTGACCTCGGTCGAGAACGGGCGCAAGCGGGTCTACTGCGACACCTGCTCGCGAGAACACCTGCGTGCGATCGAGAGCAAGCTCGATGCCGAATGGTGGTGACCCTCAGCCCCACGCGCAACCGCAGTGGGGGTGGCGGAGCCAGTCGCGCCTGGTGAGCTCGAGGTCGGTGGTCACGGTGACCGTGGCCGAGCGCAGAGCGGGCGCCTGCCCGTCGAGACGGCGTACGACGTCGCGCACCGCCCAGGCGACGCCGACCTGGACCAGGCACGGGTCGGGGTCGGTGTGCGCAGCGGCCGGCAGCTCCTGCAGCTGGTGGAGCACGGTCGCGCGCCGGGGATCGAGGTCGCCGAGGTGCGCGTCGACACAGCGCAGGCAGGCCGTGCGTCCGGGTTCGACGAACGGGCCGACGCGTACCGAGGTCGGGAGCACCGCGAGCCAGAGGTGAGCCACATCGTTGCGGACCAGGTCGTCGGAGAGCGACCGCCGCGGCTCGCCGACCGTCGCCACGAGACGCGTGCCCGCCTCACTCGCCACCATGAGTCCGGCGGAAGCGCTGGCACGCAGGAGGGCGTCTTCGACCGTCGGGTCGACGGTCAGTGCGATCGCGGCACGGCGGCGAGCTGCCGCACGCCGGCCCGTGGAGGCGGCGTCGACGACCCATCCCCTGGTGACCAGCTGGTCCACCACCTCGCGGACGGACTCCGGAGGGCGGTGGTCGAGACGGGTCAGTGCGTCGTACAGGCCCGGGCGGTCGGGCACCACGAGGCGGTCGGGCGGGTCCAGCCCGACCTGGAGGTGCCGGTCGTCACGGCGTACGACGCGCAGCCCGTCGCGCAGCGCCGGGCGCGCGAGGTCCGACCATGTCGCCCGAGCCGCCATGAGTCAGACGGTGGCACAGCCACGGGTGGGCTGCGGTGTCGTCTCCACAGGGCACCACGGACCCGTCGCGGACAGACGAACGGCGCCACCCCGAGGGCGGCGCCGTCCGTGTGAGGTCTGTGCGGTGTCTCAGGCCCTGTCTCAGGCCTTGCCGAGGATCCGGTTGAGGTTCGTGCCGCACACGGGGCACACGGCCTTGGCCATCCGGGTGCCCTTGTCGTTGACACGCACCTCGCCACTGGCCTCGCGCTTGGCCTTGCACTTCACGCAGTAGAACTCGCCGCTCCAGGTCTCCGCCATGACGGCCTCCTTGCTTCTTCTCATTCACGGTCGTCGCGACGGGGAATCAGGGGAAGCCCGCCGGGACCGGGTCAGGCGTGGCACCCGGTCGTCAACGACCCTACGACACGCGGGCCAGCGCGTGCAGTCGGCGCACCGGTGAGCGTGAAAGACGTGTTTTCCACGCTCAGCGCCACGATCGGCCGGAACGTGGGCCCAGGAGGGCCTCAACGCTGCTTGGGGGCGGCGGGAATGGGAATTCACCGGGCGTTGAGACCCTCCTTGTGGGGGATCCATGGGGACGATCCCGCACCGGCCCGAGATCGGCCCGAGAAGCGGCCCGAGATGTGGCGTAGACGAGGACCCGGGGACCGAACGCCGCTTGCCTTCCCCTTGCGAACGCCGCCCGGAGTCCCGGGACCCCGTCTGCGGAGCACGCTAGGAGCGCGCCCGCGAGCGGGTCAACGCGTCCCGGCGTGTTGCCCCCGCAGCCTGTGGACAACCCTGTGGACAAGGGCCGGGTCGCTGTGGAGAACCGGTTCGAAGCGGGGGAGGCACTGTGGGACGCGCTGTGGAGCCGACCCGCCCCGCGTCCCGGACCGGGCCGCTGACCAGCCAGAATGTCGTGCACCGGGTGTGGACGGAAAATCCCGCGCCTGGGGACAGCGCCCCGACGGGGCGAGATGCCGATCGCGCGGACGGGAGCCGATGACAGCCGAGCAGGGCGGCGGGTACCCGCACGGGCCGGTGGCGGCGCTGCGCCGGGTGGCATTCCTGATGGAGCGCGGCCGGGAGGAGACCCGCCGGGTCCAGGCGTTCCGCAAGGCCGCGGCCACGATCCTGCCGCTGCCGGACGACGAGGTGGCCGAGCGCGTCGAGGCGGGCACCCTGACCGAGCTGGCCGGCATCGGGCCCAGCACCGCAGCCGTGATCGAGTCCGCCGTCCGGGGCGAGACGCCCGACCGGCTCGCCCGGCTCGAGAGGGAGTACGCCGGTCCGCTCACCGAGGGCGGGCGGGAGCTGCGGGCCGCCCTGCGCGGCGACCTGCACTCGCATTCCGACTGGTCCGACGGGGGATCGCCGATCGAGGAGATGGCGTTCACCGCGATCGAGCTGGGTCACGAGTACCTCGTGCTGACCGACCACTCGCCCCGACTGACGGTCGCCAACGGGCTGAGCGTCGCCCGGCTGACCAAGCAGCTAGGGGTCGTCGACGCGATCAACGAGCACCTCGACGGGACGGGGTTCACCCTGCTCAAGGGGATCGAGGTCGACATCCTCGACGACGGGGGGCTCGACCAGACCGACGAGATGCTCGGCCGACTCGACATGCGGGTGGCCAGCGTCCACTCCAAGCTCCGGCAGGACTCCGAGGGGATGACCCGCCGGATGCTCGGTGCCGTCCGCAACCCGTTCACCAACGTGCTCGGCCACTGCACCGGCCGGATGGTCATGGGCAGCCGCGGCACCCGGCCGAGCAGCGAGTTCGACGCGAAGGCCGTGTTCGGGGCCTGCGCCGAGCACGGCGTCGCGGTCGAGATCAACTCCCGGCCCGAGCGTCGCGACCCGCCGTCCACGTTGATCGCGCTGGCCCGCGACATCGGCTGCCTGTT
This sequence comes from Nocardioides sp., assembly GCA_025936915.1. Taxonomy (GTDB): domain Bacteria; phylum Actinomycetota; class Actinomycetes; order Propionibacteriales; family Nocardioidaceae; genus Nocardioides. The sequence goes on along the minus strand of JAICSK010000068.1, from coordinate 8,155 downwards.
CTCGATCGACTCCGACAGCCACGCCCCCGGACAGCTCGACTTCCTCGACTACGGCTGTGAGCGCGCCGAGGCCGCCGGGCTCGACCCCGACCGGATCGTCAACACCTGGCCCCGCGACCGCCTTCTCGCCTGGTCCGCCCCGGCCACATAGCCCGGCCACGACCGCTACGGTGCGGCTCCCCGTCGGTGTCGGAGGAGCCCGTTACCGTTTTCACCATGACAGCCACGGCGCCCGGCACGAGTCGCCCCGACGTGGAAGTACGCCGGTCCAAGCGCCGTCGGCGCACCGTCTCGGCCTACCGCGAGGGCGACCGGATCGTGGTCCTGATCCCGGCGAGCCTGAGCCGCCGGCAGGAGGCCGAGTGGGTCGAGACCATGGTCGCCCGGGTGGAGAAGGCCGAGGCACGGCGCCGGCCGAGCAACGACGACCTGATGGAGCGCGCGACGACGCTCAGCCGCAGCTGGCTCGAGGGTCGGGCTCTCCCCGCCAGCGTCCGGTGGGTCGACAACCAGCGCAGCCGCTGGGGCTCGTGCACGCCGGCCGACCGTTCGATCCGCCTCAGCCGGCGGCTCCAGGAGATGCCCGGCTGGGTCGTCGACTACGTGCTGGTGCACGAGCTGGCCCACCTGATCGAGCCGGGGCACAACGACCGGTTCTGGGCATGGGTCGCGCGCTACCCCGAGTCCGAGCGGGCCAAGGCCTGGCTCGACGGCTACTCCGCCGGCGCGAGGCTGGAGAGCGGTTCCTGAAGCCTGGCCCGGGCCAGCGCGATCAGCTCGCGCATCTCGGGTTCGAGCTCCGGCAGGACGTCCAGCGGCCACCAGCGCACGTCGAGCGACTCGTCGCTCACCCGTGCCCCGGCGCCTGCCGGAGCCAGCGCGGCGTACCGCACGTCGAGGTGGGCGGTCCGGTCGTGCCCGCGGCAGAACTCCACCTCGTGCCGATCGAGGTGCACCGGCTCCGGATGCACGGCCAGAGCCGGTACGCCGGACTCCTCGGTCGCCTCGCGGCTCGCGGTCGCGAGCAGGTCGGCGTCACCGGTCTCCCAGTGCCCGCCGAAGTGGAACCAGCGTCGCGCTCGGCCGTGCAGGTTGAGCAGGACCGCCTCGAGGTCGGACGAGAGCACCAGGGCGCCGGCCGTGAGGTGTCCCGACGAGCAGGCGCGGGTCAGACCGTCGGGGTGAGCCACCAGATGGGCGACGAACTCGTCACGCAGCACGGTCTGACGCATGGACGGGGCCGACCACGAGCGGAGGGCCTCGAGCGCCGCGGCGTGCGCGCTCACTCCTCCTCGCGGGGACCGTCGGACGCCCCGCCCATCCCGCCGTCGAGGAGGTGACGCAGCTCGGCGTCGAAGTCGTCGGAGCTGAGCTGCGCGGGTGCGTCGGACCCCTCGCGGAACCCCAGCGGGTCGTCGAGGTCGGCGTCGGTGGGCAGCAGGTGAGGGCTCATCCAGACGCCGTCGCGTGCCTCGACCCCCTGCCGCGTGCGCAACGACCCCCACAGGGTCGAGGCGTCGCGGAGCCGGCGCGGGCGCAGCTCCAGCCCCACCAGCGAGGCGAACGTCTCCTCGGCGGGTCCGCCCGCGGCACGACGCCGGCGTACGGCCTCCTGGAGCTTGCCGGCCGTCGGCATCCGGTCGGCGGCCGCCTGGCTCACGACCTCGTCGACCCAGCCCTCGACGAGGGCGAGCGCGATCTCCAGCCGCTGCAGCGCGGCGTCCTGCTGGGGCGAGCGCGGGATGTCGAACAGCCCGCCCTCCATCAGCTCCTGCATCGTGCTCGGGTTGGTCGGGTCGACGCCGCGCAGGCGTTCCTCCATCGTCTCCTGGATGCGCTCGGTGTTGATCTCGATCCCCTGGGCGTAGTCGGTGACGGCGCCGATCACGTGGTCGCGCAGCCACGGCACGCCGGCGAAGAGCCGCTGGTGGGCGGCCTCACGCAGGGCGAGGTAGAGCAACACGTCGCTGTCGGGTACGTCGAGGCCCTCGGCGAACCGGGCGACGTTGGCCGGCACCAGGGCAGCCTTGCCCGGGGCGGCGAGGGGTACGCCGATGTCGGAGGCCGACACGACTTCGCCCGCCATCGCGCCGAGCCCGGAGCCGACCTGGGTCGCCAGCATCGCGCCGACGGCCTTGCCGAGCATCGCGATGATGGGGCCGCCCATGCTCGCCGCCTCGGCCGGCAAGGCGTTGCCCAGGGCACCGACGGACGAGGCTGCGATCGGCTCGACCAGCACCTTCCAGACGTCGGTGGTGCCGACGATCCACTCGGCGCGGCTCCAGGCCGCGGTCGAGGTGACGCCGGACGGGAAGTGCGTGGTCTCGTCGAGCCAGTGGTCGGCCAGCCGGACCGCGTCCGCGACTTCGTCGTGCTGCTTCTGCGAGGTCGTCGGGTCGGGCTGCTGGGCGACGGCCTTGCGAGCGGTGTCGACGGCGAGCTCCCAGTTCAGCGGGCCGTCGTAGGGCTGCATCATCGACTGGATCTGGCTGAAGATCTGGCCGAGATCGGGTGCGCCACCGCCGAAGAACTGCTCGAACGGCGTGCCCCGGAACGGGTTCTGGTCGTCGGGCGGAGGTTGCTCGGTCATACCCCCACGGTACGCGGTGGACGGTGGCCGGCGCCGACTGCGTGAGCGGCCGTTAGGGTCGCGGTGTGGTCACTGACCGGGGTGCCGTCCGCCTCGTCGACATCCGTGAGCAGCCGCTCCAGGTCGACGAGGTCCTCGCCGCGCTCGGCGACGCGTCCTCCGGTGGACTCACGCTGTTCGTGGGCCGGGTGCGCGACCACGACCACGGCCTCGGCGTACGCGGTCTCGAGTACTCCGCGCACCCGACCGCGCTCGATGCGCTGCGGCGCGTCTGCGACGAGGTCGCGCGGCAGTACGACGTGCAGGCGCTCGCGGCGGTCCATCGCGTCGGCCCGCTCCGGATCGGCGACATCGCGGTGATCGTGGCCACCGCGTCGTCCCACCGCGGCACGGCGTTCGACGCGTCCCGCGCGCTGATCGACACGCTCAAGGCGGAGGTGCCGATCTGGAAGCACCAGCGCTTCGCCGACGGCACCGAGGAGTGGGTCGGCACGCCCTGATCCGCGCGCCTCGCGGACGCCCGCCGGCTCGGTCCCTACCCTGTCGGGGTGGAGATCCTGTGGTGGCTCGCCCCGCCGGCGGTGGCGACGGGGCTGGCGATGCTGTGGGTCTCGTGGCTGGGCCGCGAGGGACGGGGGCAGATCGACCGCGAGGTCGCCGTACGCCGGCTCGGGGCCGCGATGTCCAAGCCGTCCCGGGTCACACCGCGCGCCCAGTCCCGGGGGCCACGGCCGGGCGAGCGCAGCACGGGAGTCGCGGTGCGGCCCTCGAGCCGCGCCGCCACCCGTCGCGCCTCCTGACTTCGCCCGGGTGAGAGGCTTGCCCGCATGACGCAGCGCACCTGGGCCGCTCTGCTGGCGGTGCCGCTGTTCGTCGCACTCGGCCTGTACACCGCCATCAGCGCGCTGCCGTTCGTCACCTACGCCCCGGGCCTGACCATGAACGTCCTCGGCGACAACGGCGGCAAGCCGATCATCCAGGTGCAGGGCCACCGCACCTACTCCGACGACGGCCAGCTGCGGATGACGACGGTGTCGGTGACGCAGCGCGACGCCAAGCTCGACCTCTTCACCCTGATGCGCACCTGGTTCTCCAGCCACGACGCGGTCTACCCCTACGCCATCCAGTACGGCGACGGCGGCACCCAGCAGCAGGACGTGCAGGAGGGGCAGGCCGAGATGATCGGCTCCCAGGACAACGCGATCGCCTCCGCACTGCGCCAGCTCGGCTACCAGGTCAGTCCCGTGATGGAGATCCAGGGGATCACGCCGGGCCTGCCGGCGGAGGGCAAGCTGCAGCCGCGCGACATCATCCGCCGGTTCGCCGGGACCAAGGTCAACGCCGGCACCGACATGGTCAAGCTGATCGCCCGGGTGCCGGTCGGGAAGAAGGTTCCGGTCACGGTCGAACGGAAGGGCAAGCGGGTCACCGTGCACGTCGCCCCCGTCGACGTCCAGGGCAACCACAAGATCGGGGTCGCGCTCGGCATCGGCTACCAGCTGCCGTTCAAGGTCACCGTCGACCCGGGTGCCGACATCGGCGGACCCAGTGCCGGGCTGATGTTCGCGCTCTCGATCTACGACCTGCTCACCCCGGGCTCGCTGACCGGCGGCGCCAAGATCGCCGGCACCGGCGAGATCGACGGCCACGGGCATGTCGGGGAGATCGGCGGCATCCAGCAGAAGATCGTCGGAGCACGTCGCGACGGCGCCCAGCTCTTCCTGGTGCCCGCGGCCAATTGTGCCGACGCCCTCACCGCCGACCGCGGGTCGATGAGGCTCGCCAAGGTCTCGACCCTCCGGGGCGCCATCACGGCTGTGACCGCCTGGACCAGGAACCAGGACGCCGCCCTGCCGCAGTGCACGGCCTCCGACGGGCCGGGCTCATGACCGAGGTGACCGGTACGCCGGCCCGCGGCGCCGACGACGGCCTGGCGACCGCCGTCCTCGAGATCGAGCGGCTGGCCGCGCGGGCCGGCTGGGACCAGCCGGCCAGGCTGTTCGCGCTGGTCGAGAGCGCACGCCTGGCCGCGCGCGAGCCGCAGCTCGCCGGCACCCTCGGTGACGCGCCGCTGACGCCGATCGAGCAGGAGGGGCTGGCCGCGGGCCGCCCGCTCGAGGAGCAGCTCACGGCGATCACCTGGCCGGAGACCGTGCACGGCTGCGCCGCACTGGTCGAGCGGGTGGTGCTGCCCCCCGACGTCGAGGACCAGCTGCCCGACGAGCCCGGCCATGCGGCGGCGTACGCCTCGGATCACCCCGATCGTCAGGAGGTGCGGATCGTGGCCGCCGCGACCCGCACCGGCGCGTCGTACTGTGCCCTGCGGCTGCGCGCCCACGACGACGACGAGTCCGTGCTCACCGGAGACGACCTGGTGCCGGGGCTGCTCGAGCTGGTGCGGGCCACCCTCGACGGCACGGCCACGCTCGACGACGGGACTGAGTCGTGAGCGACGACATCGACGCGGAGTTCGAGGACTTCCCGCCGAGGCGGTCGCGCCGGGCCCGAATCCTGCTGCTCTCGATCCTCGGTGTCATCGTCGCGTTCTTCCTGGTCACCCTGTTCGCCTCGCTGTACACCGACCACCTCTGGTACGCGTCGGTCGGCTACTCGGGCGTGTACGACACCATGCTGCGGACCCGGGTCGGGCTGTTCTTCGGCTTCGGCCTGCTGATGGCGTCGAGCGTCGCGGCCAACATGGTGGTCGCCTACCGCGCCCGCCCGTTCCACCGACCCGACTCGCCGGAGCAGACCGGACTGGACCGCTACCGCGACGCCGTGGCGCCGATCCGGGTCGTGCTGCTGGTGTCGGTCTCGGCAGTGATCGGGCTCTTCGGCGGTGTGGCCGCCAACGGTCAGTGGCGCACGTTCCTGCTGTGGGCCAACCGCGAGCCGTTCCACACCTCCGACGCCTACTTCCACAGGGACGTCGGGTTCTACGTGTTCACCCTGCCGTGGCTCCACTTCGTGGTCGGGTTCGTGATCGCCGTGCTGGTGCTGTCGGCGATCACCGCACTGGTCGTGCACTACCTGTACGGCGGGATCCGGCTCCAGGCCCCGTCCGACCGGATGTCGGCGACCGCGACGATCCAGCTCTCGGTGATCGGCGGGCTGGCGCTGGTGGCCAAGGCGATCGGCTACTACCTCGACCGGTTCGACCTGGTCACCGGATCGGGAGGAGTGGTCACGGGGATGGGCTACACCGACCAGCACACCGTGTTGCCGGCCCGCAACATCCTGGTCGGGGTCGCGGCGATCTGTGCCGTGCTGTTCTTCGTCACCGCGTGGCGGCGGGTCTGGCTGCTGCCCGGGGTGGGGATCTCGTTGCTGGTCGTCACCTCGATCCTGCTGGGGCTGATCTGGCCGGCGTTCGTCCAGCACTTCCAGGTCGATCCCAACCGCCCGGACAAGGAGGCGCCGTACATCGCGGCCAACATCGCGGCGACCCGGGCGGCGTACGACCTGAACGCGATCAAGCTGACCACGTCGAAGCCGGCACCGGTGACGCCGGCGACGGTGCAGGACCTGATCGACCAGACCACGTCGGTGCCGGTGGTCGACCCGTCGCTGATCGCCGGAGCCTTCCGCCAGACGCAGGCGGGCTTCGGCTACTACGAGGTGCGCGAGCCGCTCGACGTCGACCACTATCCGATCGACGGCATCGACCGGGCGGTGGTGATCGGAGCGCGTGAGCTCGACCAGAGCGGCATCAGCAGCAGCGGACAGAACTGGTCCAATCTGCACACCTACTACACCCACGGCAGCGGCGTGATCGCGGCGTTCGCCAACCAGCGCCCGGCCGACGACTCGGCGGAGAGCCCGCAGGTCGCGTGGGCGCAGGGGCAGGACCCCGGCCAGGACGCCCTGGAGAAGTCGACCGGTCCGTTCGAGCCGCGGATCTACTTCGGCGAGAACAGCCCGAGCTACTCGATCGTCGGCAAGGCGCCCGGCGCAGCCCCGTCCGAGATCGACCTCGGCCCGACGGGTGCGCAGAGCCGGACGACGTACGACGGCGGCGGGGGAGTCGGCGTCGGCGGCTTCTTCCACAAGCTGATGTATGCGATCAAGTTCGGCGACTCGAACTTCCTCCTCTCCTCCCGGGTGGGCCCCGACAGCCGGGTGCTCTACTACCGCGACCCGGCCGAGCGGGTCGAGAAGGTCGCGCCGTGGCTGACCCTCGACGGCGACGTGTACCCCGTGGTGGTGGGCGGGCGGATCCTCTGGGTCGTCGACGGCTACACCACCACCGACAACTACCCGCAGTCGGAGCGCGGCTCGTTCTCCGACATGACCACCGACGTCGTGGGCCGGCAGCCCGGCGTACAGGCCCTGCCGACCGACCAGGTCAACTACATGCGCAACGCGGTGAAGGCGACCGTGGACGCCTACACCGGCAAGGTCACCCTCTACGCCTGGGACGACAGCGATCCGATCCTGCAGGCCTGGCGGAGCGCGTTTCCCGGCACGGTGCTCGACCGGGACCAGATCCCCAGCGACCTGCTGCCCCACCTGCGCTATCCCGAGGACATGTTCAAGGTGCAGCGCTACCAGTACGCGCGCTACCACGTGAACAACTCCAGCGACTTCTTCCAGGCCGGGCTCCAGTGGCAGGTCTCACCCGACGCGATCAGCAAGGACCAGAACCAGGCGCCGATCCGGATGTTCGTCCCCGACCCGCGTACTGGCCAGGAGACCTGGTCGTTGACGTCGAGCTACGTGCCGAACAGCAAGACCAGCCTGGCGGCATTCGTCTCCGCCGACTCCGATCCGACCTCGCCCGACTACGGCACGATCACCGTCGAGCAGCCACGCGACAAGAACCTGCCCGGGCCGGCGCAGGCCTACAGCCAGCTGACCAGTGACCCGCGGATCAGCAGCAAGATCCAGTCGTTCCGCCTGGGCGACGCGACACCGCAGTACGGCAACGTCGTGATGGTGTCTTTGAAGTCGGGCCCGCTGTACGTCGTACCCGTGTACGCCGCGCGCCAGCAGACCTCGACATCGTCGTACCTGACGTTGCGGTACGTGATGGTGTCCGACGGCGCGAAGGCGGGCATCGGCGACACCCTGGTCAATGCCATCACCGACATGACCGGCTCCACCCCGCCCCCCGTCGGACCCGGGGGCGACCACAACGGCAAGGGGAACCACCATCACGGCGGCCCGCACCGGAACGAGACTGCCGTGGCCAGGGCCCACGCCCTGCTCGAACGCGCGCAGCGCGACTTCGCCGCCGCCGACCAGGCCCTCGCCGACGGCAAGGGGGCCGAGTGGGTACGCCTCAACCACCGTGCCCGCGCCGAGGTCGCCCGGGCGCTCAACCTGCTGCCGTGAGCAGGATTTGAACGCCCCGGTCACCCTCCCGTAGAGTGACGTTCACCGACGCGGGGTGGAGCAGCTCGGTAGCTCGCTGGGCTCATAACCCAGAGGTCGCAGGTTCAAATCCTGCCCCCGCTACAAATGTGATGTCCCGGGACACCGTTGACAGGTGTCTCGGGACATCGTTGCATTTCAGGCCCGTTTGGGTGGTGGGCCGGGTGGTAGCCCGCGGGGTTGGAAGTCGCG
>JAICSK010000083.1 GCA_025936915.1 Nocardioides sp. | reverse complement strand
GTGGGTGGGTGGTTGCGGTCTTTGGCTTTGGGAGTGGAAGGTCCCTCTGTCCCGGCCGCCGTTGCCGGCTCCCGTTTCCCCGGGCACCTCCATTCGGTGGTTTCGGCATGTGTGGGAAAAGATCTTCTCGAACTTCTTTCGGAAACAGGGCGATAACCCTGTGGACAAGGGGGGTGAGTGTCGGTGGGCCCTGATTCGCTGGTCTCATGTCGATCTCGGATCTCTCTTCCCGTCACAGCAGCCCGGCGGTGTTGCTGGCCGACGCGGTGGCGTTGGTGCGGGAGGCAGCCGGCCACCGGTGATGTGTCACGCCCACCACATCCTTCACTGGATATCCGGCGGCAACACGAAGCTCGCGAACCTCGTCCCGTTGTGCGGTCATCATCCTCGGGTCATCCACGACACCCCGTGGAAAGTCGGGCCCGATCCCGACGACACGAGACCCGAATTCAGGCCCCACCCAAACCCGGTGTCGAAACCCGCTGGATAAGGCACCGACCGCGACGCGAGTAGCCGAACGGTCCGTCAATTCACGTTGCCCAGGTATCTGGGACGAACGCCGATCGGCGATGCCAGCCAGCCGGCCAACGCCCTCGGCCACAAGGGCTCATCGGACAACCCCTCCAGGGGGATCCACGTGATGCCGGTCTGCCAGACATCACCTTCGCCGTTGAAATGGGGCTCGGCGCCTCGGGCGAGGGAGCAGAAGAAGTAGGCCTCGCGCTGGTGGTGCGAACCGTCGTGATCGGCGAACTCGTGATCGGCCCCGATGTAGTCGCGCAGGAAGGCGAGGTCGCCGACCACCACATCGCAGCCGATCTCCTCATGACACTCGCGTCGTAACGCCTCGTGCGCGTCTTCTCCGTGGTCCTGTCCGCCTCCGGGGCACAGGTAGAACGTCGGGAAGTCCCCGGAGTTGACGGTCACGAGGAGCCGGTCGTCGCGGATGATGATGGCCTTGTTGGCAACGCGGATCGTGGGGGCGACCCCGAGGCGGATTCCCGGCGGATTCGTCAGTCGGTTCGAGTCTGGAACCACTCGGCGATCCTCGCACGGTTACTGGACGCACCTGACTCGTCGTACGCCGTGCTGTTACGGTGATGTCGTCATGACGCGCAGCTCGCTCCTCCTTCGCTGCCGCAGCGAGGTCTGAACAGGCCGGACCTCCTCGCTGCGGAGTGATCGTGTGCGCGCCGGCCGCCGCCCATCTGCGAGCAGGACCGGATCATGACTCTTCAGTTCGAAGGTTTCCCCAACACCCAGCAACCGAGCCCCATGCCGTTCGGGCGCTACCGCGCGTTCGAGCCGATCGACCTCCCCGACCGCACCTGGCCCACCCGCCGGATCACGAAAGCCCCGCGTTGGCTCTCCACAGATCTGCGTGACGGCAACCAGGCCCTGATCGACCCGATGAGCCCGGCCCGCAAGCTGCGGATGTTCGAGCTCCTCGTGCGGATGGGCTACAAGGAGATCGAGGTCGGGTTCCCGAGCGCCAGCGAGACCGACTTCGCGTTCGTGCGGCAACTGATCGAGCAGGAGCGGGTGCCGGAGGATGTCACGATCTCGGTACTGACCCAGGCGCGAGAGGACCTGATCGAGCGCACCGTCCATTCGCTGGTCGGCGTCCACCACGCGAACATCCACCTCTACAACGCGCTCGCGCCGCTGTTCCGCCGCGTCGTCTTCCGGGCGACCCCCGACGAGGTCAAGGACATCGCCGTCCGCGGCACCGAGGTGGTGATGAAGCACGCCGAGAGCATCCTCGGCCAGACGATCATCGGCTACGAGTACAGCCCCGAGATCTTCACCGGCACCGAGCTCCCGTTCAGCGTCGAGGTGTGCGAGGCGGTCAGCGACGTCTGGCAGCCCGACGACGGGCGGGAGATCATCCTGAACCTGCCGGCGACCGTCGAGATGGCGACGCCCAACGTGTACGCCGACCAGATCGAGTGGTTCTCCCGCCAGCTGACCCGGCGCGAGTTCACCACGATCTCGCTGCACCCCCACAACGACCGGGGTACGGCGGTCGCGGCGACCGAGCTGGCCGTGATGGCCGGCGCCGACCGGGTCGAGGGCTGCCTGTTCGGGCACGGCGAGCGCACCGGCAACGTCTGCCTGGTCACCCTCGGGATGAACCTGTTCAGCCAGGGTGTCGATCCGCAGATCGACTTCTCCGACATCGACGAGATCCGCCGGACGGTCGAGTGGTGCACCCAGCTGCCGGTCCACCCACGGCACCCGTACGCCGGCGACCTGGTCTACACGGCGTTCTCCGGCTCCCACCAGGACGCGATCAAGAAGGGGCTGGAGGACCTCGAGCGGCGTGCCACCGACGAGGGGCGCCCGGTGAACGAGATGCCCTGGGAGGCGCCGTACCTGCCGATCGACCCGAAGGACGTGGGCCGCTCCTACGAGGCCGTGATCCGGGTCAACAGCCAGTCCGGCAAGGGAGGCGTTGCCTACGTGCTCAAGGCCGAGCACAACCTCGACCTTCCGCGACGGGCGCAGATCGAGTTCTCCCGCGTGATCCAGGAGCACACCGACGCCGAGGGCGGGGAGATCAGCCCGGCGGAGATCTGGGAGATCTTCGGCCAGGAGTACCTCTCGCGCGAGACGCCGCTGAAGCTCAACTCCGTGCACACGTCGTCGGCCGCGGGCGAGAAGGACAAGCTCGACGTCAACGTGTACGTCGACGGCGAGCTCCACGAGCTCACCGGCGAGGGCAACGGCCCGATCGCGGCGTTCGTCGACGCGATCAACGGCGTCGAACGGCCCGGTGGTTCGTTCGACGTGCGCGTCCTCGACTACGCCGAGCACGCCCTGAGCGCAGGCGGGGACGCCATCGCGGCTGCCTACGTCGAGTGCGCGATCACCGGTGCGGACGGCGAGACCGAGGTCGTCTGGGGCGTCGGCCTGGACGCCAACATCGTCACCGCCTCGCTCAAGGCGGTGATCAGCGCCGTCAACCGGGTCGGCTAGGCGCCGTCGTCACATCGAGGTCAGCCAACCAGGACCATCCGCTCGATCAGCATGTCCGAGCCCGGCCGGAGCGGCTCGACCTCGCCCGTGCCGACGAACCCGTAGCGCTCGTAGACCAGACGCGCGTCACCGTTGGTCACGTTGACGTCCAGCTGGGCCCCGGTGCCGGCCGGGATCAGGGCGTCGAGGATGACTCGCGCGTGACCGCGGCCGCGGTGCGCCGGGTCCGTCCACATCCCCCACACGTGCGGCCTGCCCGCGTTGTCGAAGATCCCGCCCACGGACACCGGCGTCGGGTCGTCCACGACGTACACCGGTCCGGCGAGGCGCCGCCGCCAGTCGTCCTCCGTGAAGCTCTCCTCGCGGGTGAGGGTGGAGCCGAAGGCGTCGGGGGAGTCGGCGAGCGCGCGCAGCCGGATGTCGCGGAAGTCCGCCCAGTCGTCGGGCGTGAGGCGTCGCAGCTCAGCCATCGTCCGCTCCGAAGATGCAGGCGGTCCCGACGTCCTGGAGCCCGACCCGGCGGTAGATGCTGGCCGCCGCGTCGTTGCCCGCACTCGGGAAGGTGGTGGTCACCCCGGCTTCTGGACGAGCATGCCCGAGGGCGCGCGTGATCGCGGTGCCGATGCCGGCTCGTCGGAGCCCCGGCGGCACGCCGATGCCCATGAGCTCCGACGTCCGGCCACGAGGGGCTGCCGTTCCGGCCCCGACGGTCGAGTCGGCGCGTGGCACGGTGTCGTAGGAGGCCTCGAGCGTCTCCAGTCGCACGAGGGCAGCCTCCCAGACGCGTCCCCGGCGCGCGCGCCCCTTTCTCGGGGCCGACCCGGCAGAATGGACCGGTGCCGCTCTACCGCGACGAGGCGATCGTGCTGCGCACCCACAAGCTGGGTGAGGCAGACCGGATCATCACCCTGCTGACCCGTCAGCACGGGCGCGTGCGCGCGGTGGCCAAGGGTGTTCGGAAGACCACGTCGCGGTGGGGCTCCCGGCTCGAGCCGTTCACCCACGTCGACCTCCAGCTCGCCGAGGGCCGCAACCTCGACGTGATCACCCAGGCCGACACCCTCGACGCGTTCCCGTCGCGGCTCGGCGACCACTACGACCGCTACACCGCCGGCACGGTGATGCTCGAGACGGCCGACCGGCTGGTCACCGAGGAGAAGCAGCCCGCGCTCCAGCAGTTCCTCCTGCTCGTCGGCGGTCTGCGCGCGATGACCTCCGGGGATCGCGCGCCCGCCCAGGTCCTCGACTCCTACCTGCTCCGCTCGCTCGCGGTCGCCGGCTACGCCCCGTCGTTCACCCACTGCGCCCGGTGCGGCGACCCGGGGCCCCACCGGTGGTTCTCCCCGTCGGCCGGCGGCGCGCTGTGTGCCGACTGCCGGGTGCCCGGCTCCGCCTCGCCGTCGGCCTTGGCGCTGACCGTGATGGGCGCCCTGCTCGCCGGCGACTGGGACATGGTGGGCACGGCCGACCAACGCCACCTGCGCGAGGCGTCGGGAATGGTCGCGGCCTTCCTGCAGTGGCACCTCGAGCGCGGCCTGCGGTCCCTGGAGTACGTCGAGAGATGAGGCGCACCGTCCGCCCGCCCCACCCGCACCCGTCGGGCGCCCGGCCGCCGGACGTCCCGAAGGCACTCGTGCCGGGCCACGTGGCGATCACCATGGACGGAAACGGCCGGTGGGCCAAGGCGCGCGGCCTGCCGCGGACCGAGGGCCACAAGCGCGGGGAGGCAGCCCTCTTCGACGTCGTCGAAGGGGCGATCGAGATCGGGGTCAAGGCGATCTCGGCGTACGCCTTCTCCACCGAGAACTGGACCCGATCGCCCGAGGAGGTCCGGTTCCTGATGGGCTTCAACCGCGACGTGATCCGGCGGCGTCGCGACGAGATGCACGAGATGGGCGTGCGGGTGACCTGGTCGGGCCGCGCGCCGCGGCTGTGGAAGTCGGTGATCCGCGAGCTGCAGGTCGCCGAGGAGCTCACCCGTGGTAACGACGTCCTGACCCTGAACATGTGCGTGAACTACGGCGGCCGGGCGGAGGTGGCCGACACGGCCCGGTCGATCGCCCGGGAGGTCGCCGCCGGTCGGCTCGACCCGGAGAAGGTCGACGAGCGGACCTTCGGCCGGCATCTGTACGTGCCAGGTCTGAGCGAGGCCGACATGCTCTGGCGGACGTCGGGGGAGCACCGGCTCTCCAACTTCATGCTCTGGCAGTCGGCGTACGCCGAGCTGGTCTTCACCGACATCCTCTGGCCGGACGTCGACCGGCTCGCGCTGTGGCGGGCGATCGAGATCTACGCCGGTCGCGAGCGCAGGTTCGGCAAGGCATGACGCCGAGTCCTTCGGAATCCGAAGTTTCAATTCGGTCTCACGACGGATCACGGGCATTGACCTGCGATTTTCGTGAGGTTACGTTGCCGCTCAGACAAGTGCGCGCCCTGAGGGACGGTGCCCGTGTGGGAGGCAACCGACTGTGAGCTCTCGCGGAACCGACTCGGCGTACGACGTCGAGTTCCGGACCGTCACCAAGCGGTTCGGCAACCTCACCGCGGTCAACGCCGTCTCCTTCCAGGTCCGCCAGGGCGAGTTCTTGTCCCTGCTCGGACCGTCCGGCTGCGGCAAGACCACTTCGTTGCGGATGATCGCCGGGTTCGAGCAGCCCGACGAGGGCGAGATCGTCATCGGTGGGGTCGACGCGGTCGGCACTCCGCCGTACCGACGCGACGTGAACACGGTCTTCCAGCAGTACGCGCTGTTCCCGCACCTGACGGTCCTCGACAACGTCGCCTACGGGATGAAGCAGAAGGGGGTCGGCAGGTCCGACCGCTACCAACGGGCCCGTGAGGCGCTCGAGCTGGTCCGACTCACCGGCCGGGAGAAGCACAAGCCGTCCATGCTGTCCGGCGGCCAGCAGCAACGCGTCGCCCTGGCACGGGCCCTGGTCAACCGGCCGCGGGTGCTGCTGCTCGACGAGCCGCTGGGCGCACTCGACCTCAAGCTTCGCAAGGAGATGCAGATCGAGCTCACGCGGATCCAGGGCGAGGTCGGGATCACCTTCATCTACGTCACGCACGACCAGGGCGAGGCGCTGTCGATGTCCGACCGGATCGCGGTGATGTCCGACGGGGTGATCGAGCAGCTGGGCACCCCGGCCGAGATCTACGACCGGCCGCGGACGGCGTTCGTGGCCGACTTCATCGGCGAGATGAACTTCCTCGAGGGCACCGTCTCGCGCACCGAGGACGGGGAGTACGACGTCACCACCGCCGGCGGGGTCGTGGTCCGCGCCCGGGGTGAGGCGACTCGGGGGCAGGCGGTGAAGGTCGGCATCCGTCCGGCCCGGATGCGCATCACCGGCGCCACCGACGACGGTGTGGTGAACGCCGCCCGGGCGGCAGTCGACACGAAGATGTATCTCGGGGACGAGGTGCAGGTGGTCGCCACGCTCGGCGACGGCACCCAGGTGGTCATCCGGGAGCAGCGGGCCGGTGCCGACGCACCGCACGACGCCATCCGTCCGGGTGACCCGATCACGATCCAGTGGGACCGGAACGCGCCGGTGCTGCTGGCCGAGACTCCCACAGAGCAACAGGAGTGAGCATGACCGACGACCTGAACCAGCTGAACATCCTCGCCCCCCGCGAGACCAAGCCGCAGATGGACCGGCTGTACCACGACGTGGTGCGGGCCGTCGGGCATCCGCTGTCGCGTCGGTCCGCGCTCGGGCTCGGCGGCCTTGCGCTGTTGGCGGCGTGCGGCACGAAGACCGGCAACGGCGCCACGGGCGGATCCACGGCGAAGTCGGACGCGCTCGCCGGCAAACCTCTGGAGAACCACCTGGAGATCTTCAACTGGTCGGAGTACGACGATCCGTCGACGTACAAGAAGTTCATGGCCCTGCCAGCCGAGGCGAAGGCCGGGCTGAAGATCCACGAGACCTACTACTCGTCCAACGACGAGCTGCTGGCCAAGCTCAACGCCGGCGGCACGACGTACGACGTCATCGCGCCGAGCCAGAACGCGGTCGCCCAGCTGATCGAGACCCACAAGCTGATGAAGCTGGACCCCTCGCTCATCCCCAACCTGAAGTACCTGGACCCGAAGTTCTTGAAGCCGTCCTACGACCCGACCGGCGAGTACCACGTGATCAAGGACTACGGGATCACGATGTTCTTCTACAACAACCAGATCATCACCGAGAAGCCCCAGACGATGCTGGACTTCTACCACCTGCTGCCGAAGTACGTCAGCAAGGGACGCACCAACCTGCTCGACGGTGCGGAGGAGATCGTGCCGCTGGCGCTGCTGGCGCTGGGGCTCGACGCCAACACCGACAGCTCGTCGGACTTCGACCAGGTGACCAAGTTCCTGATGTCGATCCGCAAGGGCGTCACCACGATCACCTCGTCGTCGTACATCGACGACGCGATCGCCGGGAAGATCATCCTCAGCCAGGGCTGGAACGGTGACGTCCGCCGCATCGTGCAGGGCCGCAAGAAGCAAGGGGACATCACCGCGGTCCTGCCGCACGAGAAGTCGGAGATCTGGGCCGACAACTGGTGCATCCCCGCCACCGCCCCGCACCCGGTGGCGGCGCACGCCTGGATCAACTGGCTGTGCACGCCGTCGACCGCCGTGACCGAGATGAACTACCACAACTACGGCATCCCGATCCCCCAGGCGCTCGCGAAGCTGCCGACGTCGCTGAGCAAGGACCCGTTGTTCAACGTCCCGTCCAGCTACACCGACAACTACGAGTACATCCTCAACGTCAGCCCGCAGGTGGTGCAGGAGCGGACCAGGATCTACACCCAGTTCCGCGCGGCCTGATGGCCCGGACCGAGGAGGTGCTCGAGAGCGCCGGTCGGCGGCGCAGGTCGTTCAGCCCACGCTATCCGGGCTGGCTGACCACACCGTCGTTGCTCTACTACGCGATCTTCTTCCTCGGTCCGCTGGCGATCCTGGTGGCGTTCTCGCTGGCGACCCAGACGGGGTTCGACGCGATCAGCTACGGGTTCGACACCAGCCAGTACCACCTGGTGACGGACTCGCTGTACGTCAAGATCTTCGAGCGTACGTTGCTGATGGCGGGTGGCGGGTCCTTGCTCACCATCCTGGTCGGCTACCCGATCGCTTACTGGATGGCGCGTTACCTGTCGACGTACAAGCTGCTGGCGCTGCTGCTGATCCTGGTGCCGTTCTGGACGTCGTTCCTGATCCGGACCTATGCCCTGAAGATCATCCTCGACCCCCACGGCTACCTGGCCGAGGACCTCGGGATCGACATCATGTACACCAAGTGGGCCGTGGCCGTGGGACTGGTCTACAACTACCTGCCGCTGTTCATCATCCCGGTGTTCGCGTCGCTGGAACGGATGGACTGGTCGCTGGTCGAGGCCGCCACCGACCTCGGGGCCAAGCCGTACAACGCCTTCCGCCAGATCACCCTGCGGCTCACGTTGCCGGGCGTCGTCACCGGGGCGCTGCTCGTGTTCATCCCGATGTCGGGGGAGTACATCATCCCCAACATCCTCAGCGGCGGGAACTACGAGTTCGTCGGCAACGTCATCGGGGACCAGTTCGCGTCGGCACAGAACCAGCCCTTCGGGTCGGCGCTGTCGATCAGCCTGATGATCGCGCTGTCCGGCTTCGTCGCCCTCTACATCCTCTTCGCGACGAAGGAGGAGCGTTTCGGTGCCTAGGCCCAGACGTCGCCGGATCGTCACCGCGAAGCGCGGCTTCACGCTGTGGGCGCTGTGCGTCTTCGCGTTCCTCTACCTCCCCATCGCGGTGATGGCGCTGTTCGCGTTCAACAAGCCGTCCCCGGCCGCACTGGCCGGCTTCACCGGCTCCAACGTCTGCGACATCCCGCCCACCCAGCTCGGCAACCTCACGGTCTGGAACGGGTTCACCACCTGCTGGTTCAACGTGGGGCTGCACGACCCGACCTACATCCCGGCGATCCTGACCAGCGCCCGGATCGCGGCCGGCGCGGCGATCGTCTCGACCCTGCTCGGGCTCGGCGCCGCGCTCGCGCTGGCCCGGATGAACAAGTTCGTCCGCGTGCCGTTCGACTCGCTGGTCTACCTCACCCTGGTCGTGCCGGAGATCGTGATCGCGGTCGCCTCGCTGATCTTCTTCGTCCAGCTCCGCAACTACGTGTCGTTCTTCCCGCCGCTCGGAGCCTGGACGGTGTTCCTCGGGCAAGTGGTGTTCGGCGCGTCGTTGGCGATGCTGGTGATCCGCGCTCGCTTCGTGGGAATGGGCGACACCCTCGAGGAGGCGGGCTACGACCTGGGCTCGGGGCGGCTCGCGACGTTCCGCCAGATCACTCTCCCGCGGCTCTTCCCGGCGATCCTGTCGGCCGGGCTGCTGTCGTTCACGTTCTCCTTCGACGACTACGTACTGCCGGCGTTCACCAACGGCACCACCAACACCTGGCCGATCGTGCTCTACTCCGCGGTGCGTTTCGGGATCACCCCCGCCGTGAACGCGCTGGCCACCCTGATGCTGCTCGCCACGATCGTGGTGATCGCGATCGCCGGGCTGGTGCTCCGCCGGGGTCGCGTCTCGGCGTCGATCGAGACCGAGGAGACCGCGACGGCCCCGGTCGCCATGCGCTGACCGGGCCCTCCCGTCGCCTAACGTGTCCGGCGTGCAGCCCGATGAGGTGCCGACCCCTGCAGCGGTCGTGGCGCGTCCGCGCGATGCCCGGGGGTATCCGGTGCTGGCGATCACGCCGTGGCGCCGGGGCGTGCCGGACTTCGCGGTCACCAGCCCGGCTCGGATCCTGGTCTGCGCGGTCGAGCGCCGCTGCTCGATCTGCGGGCTCGCCCTGGGAAACGCTCCGGTGTGGCGGGTGGTCGCCGCCGATGAGGCGATCGCGATCGCGATGGATCCCACGGGTTTCGAGAACGTCGCGAGCACGGTCGAGCCGCCCGGCCACCGGCTCTGCATGCTGTACGCCGCGGTGGTGTGCCCGTGGCTGACCCGGCCGAACGCTCGTCGCCGGCTTGACGCAGACGTGGTCGGGACCCGCCTGGCGCGGGGGGACGCGCGCGGGGCGACCGGCGAGATCGGGGGCGCGGTGGTCTCGTTCGAGCGCTACGAGTTCGCCGTCGGCGCTCGGGTGGAGTTCCGCTATCGCGGACCGCTCGACTTCCGGCCGCACCTCCTCGGGGAGGAGCACGTGCCGGCGCTCCGGGAAGGCGTGGCCGGGGAGCCGGCCCCGAGCGAGAGCTGCCCGCCGTGGCTGATGCAGGACGAGGACGCCGCGTCTGCCCGGGCGCAGCGCTACCTCTGAGCCGTCACTCGGTGATGTCGGTGGGCGAGTGCCTCACGACGTACCGGTCGCCGAACACCGCCCTGCCGACGTCGCCGGGGAGCGCCGCCGGACCGCCGAACACGTAGATCCCGCGCATGACGGGTTGACTGGCCGCGAGCCATCCCTGGGCAGCCGGCGTGAGGGCCCGGTCGACGACCAGGGTCGGCCCCGCCATGCCGGCGATGAGCATGCCCCGCCAGTCGCCGGCCGAGGCGACCGAGAGTCGTCCGGGCGCGTCGTACAGGCCCTGCACCGCGGCCAGGCTGTCGGCGGCGGTGTCCTGGCCGCCGACGTCCACGATGTGGAGTGGACGCTTCCCGGACCAGGAGGAGCGGACGGCCACCTGGGCGTCGCGGCCGACGGCGTAGACGGTCGACGCGGGATCCTGCAGCAGCCGATCGAGGCGGGCGGCGGTCGCCGCCGGCATCGAGGCGCCGTCGGTGAGCAGGACCGGGTTCGTGCCCGACACGGACGACGCGACGGCGGCCAGGTCGTGCCGCGAGACCACGACACAGGCGCTGGAGCCCTCGCGGGCACCCCGGGCGGCATCGGAGGCTGCGCTGGCGGGATCGAACCGTACGACGCGGAGGCCCGCGGAACGCAGGTCGGAGGTGACGCTCTCGGGGACGTCGATCGGCGTTCCCACGATGTCCACGATCCCGCCCGGGAACCCGTGGGGGCGTTGCATCAGGCGCAGCACCTCGTCGCGCACCCGGGGGTCCAGCCGACCGTCGCGGAGGAACAGGATCGGTCCGCCGCCCGCGATGGCTGCCGCCGGAGCTGCGGCCGAGGGGTCCGAGGTGCTGAGGAGCGTGACGTGGTCCGCCCAGGCGAGCTCGCTGTCCGACTCGCTCACGGGCACAGACGTGCCGTCGACGTAACGTGCCCGGCTGACGGCCAACGCGACCGACACGGGGTCCGTGCTGGTGAAGGTGCCGACCGCGGGGCGTGCGACGCTGCCGAGGCTCGCGACGCCCGGCTGGTGCAGGACGACGTCGACCGGGTTGTGACCCGGTCTGACGGGGGTGCTGCTCACCGACTCGACGTCTCGCTGCGTGGAGAAGTAGAGGCGACGGCCGTCCGGCGACCACACCAGGTGGCCCGTCGGGTTGGCACCCCACGTCACCTGGATCGGGTGCGGTCGGCGGGTCTCGATGGGGAAGGCCTGAACGTGGATCTGGCCCGCCGCACCGATGTAGGCGACCCGATCGCCCGTGGGTGAGACGGCAGGGGCGCGCCCCGCGAGGAGGCTCGAGGCACCGAAGCCGCGCTGGTTGCGGTCGGCGACGTACACCTCGACCCGGCCGCGGGAGGTGCGGTGCTCGAAGAGCAGCTCGCTCCGCGGCGCAGCCTCGTGCGACGGCTGGGACCAGGTCGCACTCGGGGCCGTGTCGCCTCCGCCGTCCCGTGCCGTCTCGGCGACCGTCGGGTCGGCCTGTCCGCCGGTGAGCTCGTCGTGGCCGTCGGCGGCCACCTCCTTCAGCCGCCAGACGCCGTCGTGGCCGCGCTCGCTGAAGATGATCTCCGAACCACCGTCCTCGAACGTCACCCCCGCACGTCGTACGCCGGGGTCCGTGGAGGTCAGGACGCGCAGGCCAGTGCCGTCCAGACGCGCGGTGGCGATGTTGCCCAGCCCGTCGACGAACGCGAGGACCATGCCGTTCGGCGACACCGTCGCGTCGGTCACGGACGTCGGGAACGGTACCGAGCGCTCACCCACCCGGACGACGTCCGAGCCATCGCTGATGACGAGCACCGACGACGACCTCCGCGTGGTGGTCACCGGTGCCACGGCCGACGTCATCGCCTGCGACGTGGGAGGGCTGATGTGACGGGGACGTCGCGGGTGTGCGGCCGGTGTCGGTGGCGCTGCCACCGCCGAGGAGGACGGCGGCGTTCCCGCCGCGGCCGGCGACATCCCGTCGGGGGCGTGGCAACCCGAGACCGCCAACGACACCGTCGTCAACGCGGTCAACCACAAGAGGCACTTGCCTGCGCCGGCCATGGACCTGCTCCCGTCGTCACCCGGTGGATCCGGGTTCGGCGATGAGATGCACCGACCGCCCGTCGGAGTTGCCCGTCCGGCGTCACTTTCGGCAGTCGGCGCAGGTGCCGACGATCTCCAGGGTGTGGGAGAGGTCTGCGAACCCGTGCTCCGCCGCGATCGCGGAGGTCCATCGCTCGACCGCCGGCCCCTCGACCTCGACCGTCGCGCCGCACGAGCGACACACGAGGTGGTGGTGATGGGTCTCGGAGCAGCGGCGGTAGATCGCCTCGCCGTCCTCACGCCGTAGGACGTCGACGAGCCCGTGGTCGGCGTAGAGCGCCAGGGTGCGGTAGACCGTCGCGAGGCCGATGCCCGAGCCCCGCGACGCGAGCAGCTCGTGCACCTCCTGGGCCGACCGGAAGTCGTCGACGCCGTCCAGGGCGGCGAGCACCGCTCGGCGCTGGGGCGTGCTGCGCGGCCCGGCTGGGGGCTCTGGGTGGCGCTCAGTGCTCGTCATAGTGCTGCCCCTCTCCGGTGACGTGAACGGCGTGCCGGTGGCCGTCGTGGACGTAGTCGACGTGGTCGCCGTGCTCGATCGCGAGATGGCCACAGCCCGGACCGTGGACGTGCCGATGTCGCTCCTCGCTGGTCTCGTGCAGCGGCAGCGCGTCGGGGTCGTACGGAACGCGTGCGCGGCGGCGGCGTTCCAGGACCATGCCGATGGGCGAGGTGGCGACGAACCCGGCGAGCGAGACCAGGACGATCGTGGCGCCCGGAGGCAGGTTGAGGAACGCCGAGATCACGACCCCGCCCAGGGACGCGACCAGACCGCCCACCATCGCGACGAGCATCGTCGAGCGGAAGCTGCGGGCGAACTGTTGCGACGTCGCGACCGGGATGATCATCAGGGCGCTGACCAGCAGCAGTCCGACGGTGCGCATCGCGACGCTCACGGTCACGGCCGCGAGCACCGAGATCAGGCCGTTGTAGAACCACACCGGGACGCCACTGGCGCGGGCGAAGTCCTCGTCGTGGGAGACCGCGAACAGCTGGGGCATCAGCGCGAGCCCGGCGACGATCACGATCCCGGCCAGCACCAGTGAGACCACGACGTCGTCGGAGGAGATCGTGGTGATCGACCCGAACAGGTAGGCCTGGAGCGCGAACGCGCCGTTGCCGGCGAGCTGGACCAGGACGAGACCGCCCGCGATCCCGCCGTAGAAGAGGAGGGCGAGGGCGAGGTCGCCGGTCGCCTTGCCGGACGCCCGGATCAGCTCGATCACCAGCGCACCGATCACGGCGACGACCACGGCGGTGTACGTCGGCGAGGTGCCGGTCAGGAGGCCCAGAGCGACACCGGTGACGGTGATGTGGCCGATGCCGTCACCGAGCAGCGAGAGCCGGCGCTGGACGAGGTAGGTGCCGATGCCGGGGGCGGCGAGCCCCGTGACGGTGGCCGCGATCACGGCCCGGATCATGAACGGCGCGAGTAGCAGGTCCCACATCAGCGGCCTCCTTCCAGCGGTGCCTGCATCGGCGGCAGCCAACCGCCCTCCTCCAGGTCGTCGTGGTGATGGGCATGAGCTGCGCCCTCGGCGAGCTGCCCCGGTGGACCGTCGTAGGTGATCCGGCCCTCGCGCAGGGCGACGACGCGGTCGATCAGCGGCGCGAACGGCCCGAGCTCGTGCAGGACGACGACGACGCTCGCGCCGGCGTCCGCGCGACCGCCGAGGGTCTCCGCGATCGCGACCTGGCTGGCGTGGTCGACGCCGGCGTTCGGTTCGTCGAGCAGCAGCAGGTCGGGCTCACCGGCCAGGGTGCGGGCGACGAGCACGCGTTGTTGCTGCCCGCCCGACAGGGTCGCGACCGGGTGGCCCGCACGGCCGCCGAGCCCCACCAGGTCGACGGCCGCTTCGACGAGGTCGTGCTCGTGCCGCGACATCGGCCAGAAGGGCCGCCGGCGTGCGATCCGCCCGCTGGCCACGACCTCGCGGACGGTGGCCGGAACGCCGGTGCCGAGGTTGGAGCGCTGGGGGACGTAGCCGACGCGCTCCCAGTGGCGGAAGCGTGGCTGCGGGGTACCGAAGAGGGAGACCGTGCCGTGGCTGACCGGGTTGAGCCCGACCAGTGCCTTGATCAGGGTGGACTTGCCGGAGCCGTTGGCCCCGAGGATCGCGACGACCTGGCCGGGCGCGACGTCGAACGACACGTCGCGGACGATCGGGCGCCCGTCGAGGACGACGCCGACGTCGTCGAGGACCAGCGGGGACAGCTGGGTCATGAGCACTCGCCTGCTTTCGCGAGAGCGGCCAGGTTCTGCCGCATCAGGGTGAGGTAGGTGGCGTGGGGATCCGCGGAGCTGAGGCCCTCGATCGGGTCGAGCACCGCGGAGCTGATGCCGAGGTCACCGGCCAGCGACCGGGCGAGCGCCGGGCTGGCCAGGGTCTCGAAGAACACCGTCGTCACGCCGCGGTCGCGGATCAGCGTGGAGAGGTCGTGAAGACGAGACAGCGACGGCTCGGCGTCCGGCTCGATCCCCGCGATGGGGACGACCTGCACGCCGTACCGCCGGGCGAGGTACTCGAACGCGTCGTGGCTGACCACGACGGTGTCGATCCGGCACGACGCGAGGGTGGTGCGGTACGCCCTGTCGAGCCGGTCGAGGTCAGCCACGAGGCGTTGGGCCTGGGCACGGTAGTACGCCGCGTGACGGGGGTCGGCGGTCGCCATCGTGCCGGCGAAGGCGGTGGTGGCCCGGGCCATGAGCGTCGGGTCCTGCCAGAAGTGCGGGTCCTTGTCGTCGCTGGTCGACTCGACCCCCGAGCCCGACACCGGTGCCGCCAGGTGCACGACATCGGCCACGTCGAGGGCGCGGTCGGGGGAGTCGTTGGCCATCGCCTGGTCGATCGAGGGCGCGACGCCCTGCTCGTAGAAGCCGACGCGGGCGTTGTCGATCTGCGCGACCTGCCGCACGGTCAGCTCGTACTCGTGCGGCTCGACGCCCGGCGGGGTCAGGTCGATCACGTCGTTGTAGCGCCCCGCCACGCGCTCGGCGATGAAGTACAGCGGGTAGAACGACGCCACCACCGTGTGCTCGTTCGTCCGCGGAAGGCGGCATCCCGTGGCCAGCGACGCCACCAGGCCCAGGACCGCCGCCAGGAGGACTCCGCGTCGCATGAGAACCATTCTCACTGAGAATGAGAATCATTGTCAACACTCCTAGCGCTGACCCGGCAGAAGTGCACCGCGGTGGAGCGCTGACCCGGCAGAAGTGCACCGCGGTGGAGCGCTGACCCGGCAGAAGTGCACCGGGCCAGCGTCGTACGGCGTGACACTTCTGCCGGGTCAGCGTCGTACGGCGTGACACTTCTGCCGGGTCAGCGTCAG
>JAICSK010000201.1 GCA_025936915.1 Nocardioides sp. | reverse complement strand
CGGCGGTCTGGTGAGCGTCGACACGGTGACCGCACAGCTGTTGTACGAGGTGCAGTCAACGGCGTACCTCGGGCCCGACGTCACCACTCACCTGCACACGATCACCCTGAGCGATGACGGCGAGGATCGCGTGCGCGTGTCCGGCGTCCGCGGGTCGGCACCGCCCGAGCAGCTGAAGGTCTGTGTCAACGAGCTGGGTGGCTACCGCAACACGGTGGAGCTCGTCCTCACCGGCCTCGACATCGAGCAGAAGGCCGATTGGCTGCGTGCCCAGCTCGAGCCACGGCTGACGGCGGCGAGCGTGACGTGGACCCTCGGCGCCCTGCCCCCGCCCGACGCCGACACCGAGGAGGGCGCCTCGACATCGCTCCGGTGCGTGGTGCGGGACTCGAAGCCCGAACCGGTCGGGCGCGCGTTCAGTGGCGCCGCGGTCGAGCTGGCGCTCGCGTCGTACCCCGGCTTCACGATGACGGCCCCGCCGGGCGACGCCACGCCGTACGGCGTCTGCCGGGCGGTGTACGTCGACCGCTCCCTCGTCCAACACACCGTGCACCACGCCGACGGCCGCACCGAGGTGACGACGTGAAGGCTCCCCTCGGCACGTTCGTGCACGCGCGCTCCGGCGACAAGCGCGGCGACGCCAACCTCGGTCTCTGGGTCGCCCACGACGGGTCGCCGGCGTACGGCGACCGGGTGTCGTGGCTGCTGGAGCTCGTCACGCCGGGCTTCGTGCGCTCGCTGCTGCCCGAGGCGGAGGGGCTCGACGTCGAGGTGTTCGCGCTGCCCAACCTGGGGGGAGTCAACGTCGTGCTCCACGGACTCCTCGGGCTCGGAGTCGCCGCGTCGACCCGGTTCGACCCGCAGGCGAAGGCGCTGGGCGAGTGGGCGCGGTCGCGGCACGTCGAGATCGCGGAGGGGCTGCTGTGAGGGGGCGGTTCATCACGCTGAGTAGGCGAACCCGTCCTGGGCTTGCGGAATTCACCTGGCCCAGCGCCCACTCGACCACCCAGCGTGATGAACCGTCCCCGCCCGGAGGCATCCCATGACATCCGAGCGTGAGGCGCTGCGGGAGGTCGCCCGGGAGTTCACCCGGCGCGAGGTCACGCCGTACCTCCAGGACTGGGAGGACGCCGGCGAGGTGCCGCGCGAGCTCCACCGCGCGGCGGCGAAGCACGGTCTTCTCGGGATCTCGTTCCCGGTCGAGGTCGGCGGTGAGGGCGGCGACCTGCTCGACAGCATCGCGGTGATGGAGGCGATGTTCGCCGAGGGCGCGTCGAGCGGTCTGATGGCCGCGCTCTTCACCTCCGGCATCGCGCTGCCACACCTGGCCGCCTCAGGGAACGCCGACCTGGTCGATCGGTTCGTCCGGCCCGCGCTGGCCGGCGAGCTGATCGGCTCGCTGGCCATCACCGAGCCGGGCGGCGGGTCCGACGTGGCCGGCCTCCGGACGGCGGCGCGCCGCGACGGCGATCACTTTGTCGTGAACGGCACCAAGACGTTCATCACCAGCGGCGTCCGGGCCGACTTCGTCACCACCGCCGTGCGCACGGGCGCGCCCGGCCATGCGGGCATCTCGCTGGTCGTGGTCGAGAAGGACACGCCGGGGTTCACCGTCGACCGGTCGCTGTCGAAGACGGGCTGGCACTGCTGCGACACCGCCGAGCTCGGGTACGCCGATGTGCGGGTCCCCACGGCCAACCTCGTCGGCGCGGAGAACACGGGTTTCGCCCAGATCGCCGAGCAGTTCGTGGTGGAACGGATCGCGCTCGCGGTGCACGGCTACGGCATCGCCACCCGCAGCCTCGCCCTGACCGCGACGTACTGCCGCGAGCGTGAGACGTTCGGCCGGCCCCTGATCGCCAACCAGGTCGTCCGGCAGCGACTGGTCGAGATGCGACGACAGGTCGAGGTGGCCCGGAGCTACGTGCACGAGGTCGCGCGCCGGCACGTCGCCGGCGAGGACGTCGTCGCCGAGGCCTGCCTGGCCAAGCAGACGGCGGTCGAGTGTGCGTCGTACGTCTGCGACCAGGCCGTCCAGCTCCACGGGGGAACCGGATACCTGCACGGCACCGAGGTGGAGCGGCACTACCGCGACGCCCGGATCCTGCCGATCGGAGGAGGAGCGACCGAGGTGCTCACCGACCTCGCCGCACGACTGTTGGGATACTCGAGATGAACCTGCCGCTCGTCGGAACACTGCTCCAGCCCCTGCTGAAGCCGCTGCGGGGGGAGGTGTCCCTGCACGTCGACGCGCCACCCGAGAAGGTCTGGGCGCTGGTCAGCGACGTGACCCGGATCGGGGAGTTCTCCCCCGAGACCTTCGAGGCGGAGTGGACGCGGGGCTCGACCGGCCCGGAGGTGGGCGCGTACTTCAAGGGGCACGTGAAACGCAACGGCGTCGGCCCGACGTACTGGTCGCCGTGCCGGGTCACCGCGTGCGTTCCGAACGAGGTCTTCGAGTTCAGCGTCGGGAACGACGACGTGACGCTCAACAACTGGGGCTACCGGCTGGCGGCCGACGGTGCCGGGACGAGGATCACCGAGTACTTCCGGATCGAGCCGAACCTCGCGATGCGCGCCTACTGGACGGTCTTCGGTGCGCTGCGCGGTCGCACCAACCGGAACGGGATGCGGACCACCCTCGAGCGGATGAAGGCGGTGCTCGAGCGTGACGACTGAGGTGAGTCCCCATCGCGAGGCGATGCTGGCCAAGCTCGCGGACCTGGCGGCCGAGCACGCCAAGGCGGTCGCGGGCGGCGGACAGAAGTACGTCGACCGGCACCATGCGCGGGGGAGGCTGTTGCCGCGCGAGCGGATCGAGCTGCTGGTCGACCCTGGGTCGGCGTTCCTCGAGCTGTCACCGCTGGCGGGGTGGGGGTCGGACTTCGCCGTCGGCGCGAGCGTGGTGACCGGGATCGGCGTCGTCGAGGGTGTCGAGTGCCTGATCACGGCGAACGACCCGACGGTCAAGGGCGGCGCCTCGAACCCGTGGACGGTGAAGAAGATCTTCCGCGCCTCGCAGATCGCTGAGGAGAACCACCTCCCGACGATCTCGCTGGTCGAGTCCGGCGGGGCCGACCTGCCGACCCAGAAGGAGATCTTCATCCCCGGTGGCCGGCTCTTCCGCGACCTGACCCGCGCTTCAGCCCGGAAACAGCCCACAGTCGCGCTCGTGTTCGGCAACTCCACAGCGGGCGGCGCCTACGTGCCCGGGATGTCGGACTACACGGTCATGGTCAAGGGGCAGGCGAAGGTGTTCCTGGGTGGCCCGCCTCTGGTGAAGATGGCCACCGGTGAGGAGGCGGACGACGAGTCACTCGGAGGCGCGTCCATGCACGCGCAGATCTCCGGCCTGGCCGACTATCTGGCGGAGGACGAGCTCGACGCGATCCGGATCGGGCGCCGGATCATCGCCCGGCTCAACCACCGCAAGGCCCTCGCGGCAGAGCCGGTTCCCCTGTTCGTCGAGCCCGACGAGGACGTCGAGGGCCTACTCGACCTGATCCCGGCCGACCTGAAGGAGCCGTTCGACCCACACGAGGTGATCGTGCGGCTGGTCGACGGGACCGGCCCGGGCAATGCCCGGCCGTTCGACGAGTTCAAGCCGTTGTACGGCGCCTCGCTGGTCACCGGTTGGGCGCGGATCCACGGACGGCCGATCGGGATCCTCGCCAACGCACAGGGTGTGCTGTTCAGCGAGGAGGCCCAGAAGGCGACGCAGTTCATCCAGCTCGCCAACCAGGCCGACACCCCGTTGCTGTTCCTGCACAACACGACGGGCTACATGGTCGGTGCGGAGTACGAGCAGGGCGGGATCATCAAGCACGGCGCGCAGATGATCAACGCCGTCAGCAACAGCACGGTGCCGCACCTCAGCGTGATCATGGGCGCGTCGTACGGTGCGGGGAACTACGGCATGAACGGTCGTGCCTACGACCCGAGGTTCCTGTTCACCTGGCCGAGCGCGAAGTCGGCGGTGATGGGCCCGGCCCAGCTCGCCGGGGTGCTCAGCATCGTCGCGCGGGCCGCGGCTGAGGCACGTGGACAGGAGTACGACGAGCAGGGCGATGCCGAGATGCGGGCCTTCGTCGAGTCCAGTGTCGAGGAGCAGAGCCTGCCGAACTTCCTGTCGGGGATGCTCTACGACGACGGCGTGATCGACCCGCGCGACACGCGTACGGTCCTCGCGATCTGCCTGTCGGTGATCGAGAACGCGCCCTTCACGGGCGCGGGCGGCTACGGGGTCTTCCGCACGTGATCTCCAGATTGCTGGTGGCCAACCGTGGCGAGATCGCCCGGCGGATCTTCGCCACGTGTCGTCGCCTCGGCATCGAGACCGTGGCCGTGCACTCGGACGCGGACGACGCCATGCCCTTCGTGCGCGAGGCCGACCTGGCGGTCCGACTCGCGGGTGACGCCCCGGCGGACACGTACCTGCGGGCCGACCTGGTGCTCGAGTCAGCGCGCCGTTCCGGGGCTGACGCCGTCCATCCCGGATACGGCTTCCTGTCCGAGAACGCCGACTTCGCTCGGGCCGTTCTCGATGCCGGACTGACCTGGGTCGGACCCTCCCCGGACTCCATGGAGGCCATGGGCTCGAAGGTCCGGGCCAAGAACCTGATGCGCCGGGCCGGCGTACCCGTCCTCGACGCCCCGACGCGGCCGGAGGCCTCCGATCTACCCCTCCTGGTCAAGGCGTCCGCAGGAGGCGGTGGCCGGGGCATGCGGGTGGTGCGGTCGCTGGACGAGCTCACCGAGGCGGTGAGGTCCGCCGAGGCCGAGGCGCGGTCGGCCTTCGGCGACGGCACGGTGTTCCTCGAGCCGTACGTCGAGCGGGGACGCCACGTGGAGGTGCAGGTCGTCGGTCATCCCGGCGGGGTCCTCGTGCTGGGCGAACGTGACTGCTCGGTGCAGCGCCGCCACCAGAAGGTGGTGGAGGAGTCGCCGGCGCCGGCTCTGTCCGACGCGGTGCGCGCGGCTCTCCACGAGGCGGCGCGCTCGGCCGCCGCCGCCATCGACTACCGCGGAGCTGGCACGGTGGAGTTCCTCTACGACGCCGACGCCGACCGGTTCTTCTTCCTGGAGATGAACACCCGGCTCCAGGTCGAGCACCCGGTGACCGAGCTCGTGCACGGGGTCGACCTGGTGGAGCTCCAGCTGACGGTCGCCGAGGGCCACTCGCCCGACCCCCGCACGATCGGGGAGACCTACGGCCATGCCGTCGAGGCGCGCCTGTACGCCGAGGACCCCGCGGCCGGCTGGCAGCCGCAGAGCGGGCGGCTGACCACGGTGGAGATCCCCGGTGTGAACGCAGAGTTCGACCTCCTCAACCGTCCCGGCCTCCGACTGGACAGTGGGGTGGGGAGCGCCCGGGTGGGGGTGACCCCCCAACGCCGGGGGGCAGCGGAGGGGAGGGCCTGGGGGGCCGCCCCCCCCGCGGCG
>JAICSK010000113.1 GCA_025936915.1 Nocardioides sp. | reverse complement strand
GTCCCCGCGTAGTCGGTGGTCGAGGAGCGAGCGCCTGCGAGTGGCTCGAGATCGCGGGGTTACCGCGGGGACGTCGGTGACCTGGTCTCGCGTGCTCGTGACGGCGACCCGCGCGCGGTCGCGCGGCTGATCTCGCTGGTCGAGGACGAGTCGCCGCTGCTCCGTGAGGTCACCGCGGCCCTCGCGCCGCACACCGGCCACGCTCGGATCGTCGGCATCACCGGTGCGCCAGGAGTGGGGAAGTCGACGTCGACCTCGGCGCTCGTTGCGCAGCTGCGCACGGCCGGGCGGCGTGTCGGTGTGCTGGCGGTCGACCCGTCGTCGCCGTTCTCCGGGGGCGCGTTGCTCGGAGACCGGGTGCGGATGCAGGACCACGCGCTCGACCGCGAGGTGTACATCCGGTCGATGGCCTCCCGTGGCCACCTCGGCGGCCTGGCGTGGAGCACGCCCCAGGCGATCCGGGTACTCGACGCAGCCGGCTGCGACGTCGTCCTGATCGAGACCGTCGGCGTGGGGCAGAGCGAGGTCGAGATCGCCGGACTCGCGGACACCACGCTCGTGCTGCTCGCGCCCGGGATGGGTGACGGGATCCAGGCCGCCAAGGCGGGCATCCTCGAGATCGGTGACGTCTACGTGATCAACAAGGCCGACCGCGACGGCGCCGACACGCTGCGGCGCGAGCTGCGCTCGATGCTGGCGCTGGCCGACCGCACCGCCGATGACTGGAGGCCGCCGATCGTGAAGACGGTCGCGTCGAAGGACGAAGGACTCGACGAGGTCGTCTCCGAGATCGATCGCCATCACGCCTGGCTGGAGTCGTCCGGCGAGCTCGCCGGCCGTCGTACGACGCGGGCCCGCGACGAGATCGAGGCGATCGCGCTGACTTCGCTGCGCGCCCGCTGGGGCGACGTCCACGGACGCTCGGAGCTCGACGACCTGGCCGCGCAGGTGGCCGCGGGGGAGTCGGACCCTTACGCCGCTGCGGAGACCCTGCTCGCCGAGCTGTGACTCCGGTCCCCTGGCCACCCGACCGAGGGATGGACTGGCGAGCGTCGTCGGCGCGCCTCCACCGGCATCTGGTCTAGACCAGTTGTGATGGACGTCGGCCTTGCTCCCGCCTCGGATGGAGATCCCCCCTCATGGTCAACAAGCTCCTGCTCGTCGTGGTCGTGGTCTTCCTCGGGTTCTGGATGTTCACCGACCCGCACGGTCTCGCCCATGCCACCAAGGACAGCGCGGGACAGACCTGGGACGTGAGCACCCAGCTGTTCACCGCGGTGATCAAGTACCTGCGCGCGCTGTGAGCCGCCCGCCCGAGATGCCGAGACCACCGTGAGCTGGACCGACCCGAACATCCGCAAGCACCTCCTCCGCGACGAAGGGGAGGTGATCGTCGACGAGGTACACCACCACTGGGTGGTCTACCTGCTGCCGATGCTGGAGGCGGTGCTCGGTCTGGGGCTGCTGGTCGCGGTCTGGAACGTCGACCTCGACCTGGGCTGGGTGCCGTTCCTGCTGGCGCTCCTGGTCTGGACGCATGCGGCCTGGAGGGCGCTCGGCTCCCATCGCGACCGGTTCGTGGTCACCAACATGCGGGTCTTCCGGGTCAACGGCGTGCTCTCGCAGAAGCTGGCCACGATGCCGCTGAGCCGGATCCTCGACATCACCGTGGCCAAGCCGCTGCACGGACGCGTGCTCGGCTTCGGGCACTTCGTCTTCGAGTCGGCGGCGCAGGAGCAGGGCCTGCGCGACATCCGCTACGTCGGGCGACCCGACGAGCGCGACCTGTCGATCCAACGCGTGGTGCAGCGGTCGGGCCTGCGTGGCCCGAGGCACTGGAACTGAGCCCCACGCCTGGGCGGATCGGTCCCGGATTAGGCTCCGGCCCATGCCGCTGCTGCCCTTCGACCCGATCGACGAGGCGGCGGCGCAGTGGCGCAGGCGGTGGGACGGCGTACCCGCGATGCATGCCGTCACGTCGCTGATGCGGGTGCAGCAACTGGTGCTCGGCCGGCTCGACGCGATCCTCAAGCCGCACGGGCTGACGTTCGCCCGCTACGAGGCCCTCGTGCTGCTCTGCTTCTCCTCGCGCGGCTCGCTGCCGCTCGGGAAGATGGGGGAGCGGCTGCAGGTGCACCCGACCTCCATCACCTCGATCGTGCGGCGGCTCGAGGCCGACAGGCTGATCAGCCGGCGTCCCCATCCAGACGACGGGCGCGCGATCCTGGCCGAGGTCACGGAGGCCGGGCGGGCGCTGGTCGAGCTGGCCACCGCCGATCTGGTCGCGGCCGACTTCGCCCTCGGGTCGCTGTCCGACACTCAGCTCGAGACGCTCTCGGAGCTGCTTCGCCCTGTACGACGAGCGGCCGGCGACTTCTGAGAGCGGCATGTCGGCGGTTGGCGCCATGATCGGTGCGTGACCGACGCCGACGCCGTACGCCGGGTGGGCCTGGCCCTGCCGCGGGTCTACGAGCGCGAGGTGCGGGGGCGCTGGAAGCTCAAGGTCGGGCAGATCGTCTTCGTGGCGTTCTCGCGCGACGAGACGGACATGGGGTTCGGCTTCCCCAAGGCCGAGCGCGAGGGGTTGGTGGCCTCCGACCCGTCGACGTTCTACCTGCCCGGGCCGGCCGACATGAGGTACCAGTGGGTCTGTGCCCACCTCGCGCGGCTCGACGAGGACGAGATGCGTGAGCTGGTCATCGACGCCTGGCGGATGTGCACGCCACGGATGCTTCACGACCTGCCGGACCTGCCGGCACCGGCCGCGCAGGTGTGGGACCTGGTCGAGAGGCAGCAGTGGCACGACGTACGGCCTCTGCTGCATCCCTCCCTGCACCTCGACGACCGCGACATCTCCCTTCGGGGCCGCACCCAGGTGCTCGACCACCTCCGCAACCACCCCACGCCGAAACCTCCGCACCACGTGGAGATCCGCGACGGGCAGGTGTACCGCTGGGTGCGGTGACCCGTCATGGCGCACCTCCCCCCAGTGGGGGTAGGCCGGTGACCTGGGAGTTCGGCAGGATGAGCCCATGGCGAACAAGAAGCTCAGGTCCGCAGCGGGTGCCGCGGAGGAGCAGCTGAAGGCCGGGGCGAAGATGCTCCAGGCTCAGTTGGCGACGGCCGCGGAGGCGGCCGCCGAAGTCGCGTCGAAGGCCAAGGAGCGCTTACCGGCCGCTGCCGGGGCGGCTGCCGAGGTGGCGTCGAAGGCCAAGGACGCCGTGGCCAAGCGAGGTGGTCGAGGGCGAGCCCGACCGAAGCCGGTGATGGCTCCGCCGGCGCCGAGCTCCACACCGGACGACTCCTGGACGGTGGCCGACCTGCGGGAGGAGGCCAAGCGCCGAGGGCTGTCGGGTTACTCGCGGATGACCAAGGCCGAGCTGCTGACGGAGCTCGGCGGTTAGGCGAAATTAGTAGGACGTCCTACTATTTGTC
This sequence comes from Nocardioides sp., assembly GCA_025936915.1. Taxonomy (GTDB): domain Bacteria; phylum Actinomycetota; class Actinomycetes; order Propionibacteriales; family Nocardioidaceae; genus Nocardioides. The sequence goes on along the minus strand of JAICSK010000113.1, from coordinate 8,890 downwards.
TCATGGACGCTCGCCAGCGCTGGCAGGACCGCTACGACCGCTCGCGGATCCGCGACGCCGACTTCACCACGCTCTCGGGCATGGAGGTGCAGCCGGCGTACGGCCCGGTCGACGGCAGCGACTCGGAGTGGCCGGGCGAGTTCCCGTTCACCCGTGGGCTCTACCCGACCGGCTACCGCGGCCGCACCTGGACGATCCGGCAGTTCGCGGGCTTCGGCAACGCCCGGCAGACCAACGAGCGCTACCGGATGATCCTCGGACGGGGTGGCGGCGGTCTGAGCGTCGCCTTCGACATGCCGACCCTGATGGGTCGCGACTCCGACGACCCGAAGAGCCTCGGCGAGGTCGGCCACTGCGGTGTCGCGATCGACTCGGCCGCCGACATGGACGTGCTGTTCGACGCGATCCCGCTCCAGGACGTCACCACCTCGATGACGATCAGCGGGCCGGCCGTGCCGGTGTTCTGCATGTACCTCGTGGCCGCGGAGCGGCAGGGTGCGGACCTCTCGAGGCTCAACGGCACCCTGCAGACCGACATCTTCAAGGAGTACATCGCGCAGAAGGAGTGGCTGTTCACGCCCGAGCCGCACCTGCGCCTGATCGGCGACCTGATGGAGTACTGCGCCGAGCAGATCCCGGCGTACAAGCCGCTCTCGGTCTCGGGCTACCACATCCGCGAGGCTGGTTCGACGGCCGCGCAAGAGCTCGCGTTCACGCTCGCTGACGGGTTCGGCTACGTCGAGCTCGGGCTCAGCCGAGGCCTCGACGTCGACGTCTTCGGGCCGGGCCTGTCGTTCTTCTTCGACGCCCACCTCGACTTCTTCGAGGAGATCGCGAAGTTCCGCGCGGCTCGGCGGATCTGGGCGCGCTGGATGCGCGACGTCTACGGCGCGCAGACCGAGAAGGCGCAGTGGCTGCGGTTCCACACCCAGACCGCCGGCGTCTCGCTCACCGCCCAACAGCCGTACAACAACGTCGTCCGAACGGGCATCGAGGCTCTCTCGGCCGTGCTCGGCGGCACGAACTCGCTGCACACCAACGCCCTCGACGAGACGCTCGCCCTGCCGAGCGAGCAGGCGGCCGAGATCGCCCTGCGCACCCAGCAGGTGATCATGGAGGAGACCGGCGTCGTCAACGTCGCCGACCCGCTCGGTGGTTCGTGGTACGTCGAGGCGCTCACCGACCAGATCGAGGCCGAGGCCAACGCGATCTTCGACAGGATCCTGGCCATGGGAGGTTCCGGCCTCACCCACACCGACGCCGCTGGACTCGCTCGTGCGACTGCCGCAGGAGAGGAACCGGTCACTCGAGGCCTGCTGCGCGGCATCGAGGAGGGGTGGTTCATGTCGGAGATCGCCGAGGCCGCGTTCCAGTACCAGACCGCCCTGGAGAAGGGCGACAAGAAGATCGTCGGCGTCAACGTCCACACGGACTCGATCACCAGCGACCTCGACATCCTGCGGGTCTCGCACGAGGTCGAGATCGAGCAGGTGCGCGAGCTGTCCTCCCGGCGTACGACGCGCGACTCGGCGGCCGTGTCCGCGGCGCTGCAGCACATGGTCGAGGTCGGCCGCACCGACGGCAACATGATCGAGTCGATCCTCGAGGCGTGCCGGGTGGAGGCGACGCTCGGCGAGATCTGCGACGCGTTGCGCGCGGAGTGGGGCGAGTACCGGGAGCCGGCCCGCTTCTGAGCCTTGCCCGCAGTCGTCCGGGGCCGGACGATCGGGAGCATGAGGTCCCCGATGGGTGGACCGGTCGTCGCTCTGGTAGTCATCGGGCTCGCCGGCGGCGGCGCGGTGGCCCTCGCTCGGCACGACACCGCCCACTCGCCGCCTGCGCCGCGCGCGGCCACGTCCTCGCACCTGGAGCGGGTCACCCACACGGTTCCTCCCGTGGCCCTGGGTCAGATGGTGTACTTCGGCGGGCCGCACGATGCGTCGACGACGTTCCTGCCCTTGGGTGAGCAGCCGCAGGACGGTCGCACGCTCTCCGCGCAGCACGCCTACGACGCGCTGGTTCAGAAGGCCTCCAAGCTGAGCCCCATCCCGGCGACCGTCCGCGCCTACTACGGCAGCCTCACCGATCGCAACACCTCACCGATGGCGGTCGACACGGCGGTCTGGGGGTTCGCCGTGGTCACCGGCTGCGTCTACACGGGAGTACCGCCGGCGCATCACTCTCGTTGCCGCCAATGGGAGTTCGTCGACGCCAGGACGGGCCACGACCTCGGGGTGATCGAGCAGGAGGTGCTGCCGGACTGACCCGGCCGACGGCTCCCTAGGATGGCGGTCATGACGCAGCAGCCGTTCACCCGCCCGGGGGCCGTGGACCTGTCGGGTCTCAACCGGCCGACAGGTGCGACGCCCAGCTCCACCGGCGATGCCGCCCGCGCCACGGCCGGCACGAGCTCGGCGTACTCGGTGGACGTCACGGAGCAGAGCTTCCAGAGCCTGCTCGAGAGCTCGGTGACCGCTCCGGTCGTCCTGGTCTTCTACTCGCCGAGCCGCATGCCGGAGAGCACGACGTACGCCGACGAGGTGGCCGCCGCCGTCGACGCCTACGACGGCCGGTTCCTGGCCGGGCTGGTGGACATCGACGCCTTCCCGGCCATCGCCCAGAGCCTGCAGATCCCGCAGGTGCCGTTGCTGATGGTGATCCTCGAGGGTCGCCCGGCGGCGCAGCCGATCCCGGGCGTCCTCAAGCGCGACGAGATCGACACCTTGCTCAACCAGCTCGCCCAGGGCCTGACCGCGCAGGGCATCACCGCCCGGCACCAGCCGCTGCCCAGGGCGGCCGCCGCCAACGGGGAGGCGGACGGGGAACCGAAGGTCGACCCGCGCTACGCCGCCGCCCAGGAGGCGCTGGCCAACGGCGACGTCGACGCGGCGGTCGCGGAGTACCAGCGGCTGGTGGACGCCAACCCGGCCGACACCGAGGCGGCCGCCGGGCTCGCCATGGCGAAGGTGCTGCAACGCACGCAAGGCGTGGACCCCGACGCCGCCCGCGAGAGGGCCGGGGCCGAGCCGGACGACGTCGACGCCCAGACCCTGGTGGCCGACCTCGACCTGCTCGACGGGCAGGTCGACGACGCGTTCACCCGCCTGGTCGACCTCGTACGTCGTACGTCGGGCGACGAGCGCAACCGCGCGCGCGAGCACCTGGTGGGGCTGTTCGCCGCCGTCGGCAACGACGACCCTCGGGTGCTGCGCGGGCGGCAGAACCTCGCCTCGGCGCTGTTCTGAGACGCGCCTCGATGAGCACGATCGTCTACTGTCACGCGCACCCCGACGACGAAGCCTCCCAGACCTCGGGCGCGATGGCGCGAGCGTCGGCCGAGGGTCACCGGGTGGTCGTCGTGTTCGCCACCAACGGCGACCACGGAGAGGTCGCGGCCGACGCCCTCGAGGGCGAGACGGTCGCGGACTACCGCCGCCGCGAGGCGGAGGCGTCGGCGAAGGCGCTCGGGCTGGCCCGGATCGTATGGCTGGGGTACGCCGACTCCGGGATGACCGGCTGGGAGCAGAACGACGCCGAAGGATCTTTCCACCGGGCGGACCTCGGCGAGGCCGCGCGTCGACTGGCCGACGTTCTGGACGAGGAGGACGCCGACGTCCTCGTCGGTTACGACTGGCACGGGGGCTACGGCCACCCCGACCACGTGAAGGTGCACCACCTCGTGCACGCGGCGGCGCCGCTGGCCCGTCGTACGCCGCGACTGCTCGAGTCGACGATGAACCGCACGGAGATGAGCAGGATGTTCGAGGAGGCGCGGGCGGCCGGGGTGAACGACTGGGACTGGAACCCCGACGACCCGATGGACGACGGCAACCCCCTGGGCACCCCCGAGGACGAGATCACCTGGGAGGTCGACGTGTCGTCGTACCTCGAGCAGAAGCGCGCCGCCCTGGAGGCTCACAAGTCGCAGGCCACCGACATCGAGCAGTTCCTGGCGATGGCACCGGAGATCTTCGCCCGGGCGTTCGGCACCGAGCACTACATCGAGCCGGGCGTCGACGGCCCGATGCGCCACGCGTGGCCGTTCGGGGACGTGTAACCGACCGTTGGCGAGCGACACGCCGTTCAGACCGACGGCGTGTCGAACGACAGCGGACGGTTACACGCCTCCGTCAGTCGCGCCGCCGGCAGGTCACGCCGTGGCGTCGCCGGGCCGCCCGAGGGCGGAGCGGCCGGCCTCGAGCCTGGCCACCGGGACCCGGAACGGCGAGCAGGAGACGTAGTCCAGGCCCACCTCGTCGAAGAAGTGGATCGAGGCGGGGTCACCGCCGTGCTCGCCGCAGACACCGAGGTGGAGGTCGGGGTTGGCCTGGCGCCCGAGCCGGGCGGCGTGCCGGACGAGCCGGCCGACCCCGTCGACGTCCAGCGACTCGAACGGGCTGACCTGGAAGATCCCGTGCTCGAGGTAGCGGCTGAAGAACGACGACTCGACGTCGTCGCGGGAGAACCCCCACGTCATCTGGGTCAGGTCGTTGGTGCCGAAGGAGAAGAACTCCGCCGACCTCGCGATCTCGTTGGCGGTGACCGCCGCCCGCGGCAGCTCGATCATCGTGCCGACCTTGTGAGGTACGGCGGTGCCGCGCTCCTGCTCGATCGACGCGGCGACCTCTGCGATCTGCCCCCTGACCAGGTCGAGCTCGGTCACGGTCGCGACCAGCGGGATCATGATCTCCGGCTGCGGGTCGCCCCCGGCGTCGATCCGCTCGGCCGCGGCCTCCAGGATCGCCCGTACCTGCATCTTGAACAGGCCCGGAATGACGATGCCGAGCCGGACACCACGCAGGCCGAGCATCGGGTTCTGCTCGTGCAGCCGCTTCACGGCCTCCAACAGCCGCTGGTCGTGCTCGTCCTCCTCATCCGCCTCGTCCTCGAGCGCGACCTTGACCGAGAGCTCGGTGTAGTCGGGGAGGAACTCGTGGAGCGGGGGGTCGATCAGCCGGATCGTCACCGGCAGGCCGTCCATCGCCTCGAGGATCCCGCGGAAGTCGTCGCGCTGCAGCGGCAGCAGCTCGGCCAGTGCCGCATCCTGGCCATGTTCGTCCTCGGCGACGATCAGGTTCTCGACCAGCTGGCGGCGCTCGCCCAGGAACATGTGCTCGGTGCGGCACAGACCGATCCCCTCGGCCCCGAACCGGCGCGCCCGGGCGGCGTCCTCAGGGGTGTCGGCGTTGGCGCGCACCCGGAGCCGGCGTACGTCGTCGGCGTGGCTCATCACCCGGTCGACGGCCTGGACGAGGTCCTCCTCGAGAGGCTCTCCCTCGAGGTAGCGCATCACGACGGAGTCCGTCTCCGGTACGGCGCCGAGGAACACCTCACCGGTGGTCCCGTCGATCGAGATGACGTCGCCCTCACGGATGGGGTCGCCGCCACGGACCTTGGCCCGCTTCTTCTTCGAGTTCACGTCCAGCGCCTCGACGCCGCACACGCAGGTGCGACCCATGCCCCGGGCGACGACCGCCGCGTGCGAGGTCTTGCCGCCGCGGCTGGTCAGGATGCCCTTGGCGGCGACCATGCCCCGCAGGTCGTCGGGGTTGGTCTCCTTGCGGACCAGGATCACGTCCTCGCCGCGCTCGGCCCATTCCACCGCGGTGTCGGAGTCGAAGACCGCCTTGCCCACGGCCGCGCCGGGCGAGGCGTTCATCCCCGTGGCGACCAGGGTGCGCTCGGCCTTCTCGTCGAAGCGCGGGAACATCAGCTGCGCCAGCTGCGCGCCGGTCACCCGGCGCAGCGACTCGTCGATGTCGATCAGGCCCTCGTCGGTCATGTGCCGGCCGATCCGGAACGCGGCCTCCGGGGTGCGCTTGCCGACCCGGGTCTGGAGCATCCACAGCTTGCCCCGCTCGACGGTGAACTCGATGTCGCACATGTCGTGGTAGTGCTGCTCCAGCTTCTCCATGATCCCGAGCAGCTCGTCGTGCGCCTTCTTGTCGACCTTCTCCATGTCGGCCAGGGAGACGGTGTTGCGGATGCCGGCGACGACGTCCTCGCCTTGGGCGTTCTGCAGGTAGTCGCCGTACACGCCCTGGTTGCCCGACGCCGGGTCGCGGGTGAAGGCGACGCCCGAGCCGGAGTCGTCGCCGCGGTTGCCGAAGACCATGGCCTGCACGTTGACCGCGGTGCCCATCCCCTCGGCGATGCGCTCCTGGCGGCGGTAGAGGACTGCGCGCTCGGTGTTCCACGAGTCGAAGACCGCGCGCATCGCCAGGTCGAGCTGCTCGCGGGGGTCCTGCGGGAAGTCGCGGCCGGCGTGCTCCTGGATGGCCGACTTGTACGTCGCCACCAGCTCGCTCAGGTCGTCGACGCCGAGGTCGGTGTCGGACTCGGTATCGCGGTCCTTCTTAAGCCGGTCGAGCGCGTGCGAGAACACCTCGGAGTCGATCCCGAGCACGGTCGCCCCGAACATCTGCAGCAGCCGGCGGTAGGAGTCCATCGCGAACCGCTCGTCGCTGCTCTGCTCGGCGAGACCTCGAACCGACTGGTCGTTGAGACCGACGTTGAGGACCGTCTCCATCATCCCCGGCATCGAGACGGCGGCCCCGGAACGGACGCTGACCAGCAGCGGGTCGCCGGGGTCGCCGAGCCGGCGCCCCATCTCCTTCTCCAGCGCCTCGAGGTGCGAGTCGATCTCGCGTGCCAGGCCGTCGGGGAGGTCGCCGTGCTCGAGATAGGCGCGGCAGGCCTCGGTCGAGATCGTGAAGCCCGGCGGCACCGGCAGACCCAGGTTGGTCATCTCCGCGAGATTCGCGCCCTTGCCCCCCAGCAGGTCCTTCTGGTCCTTGCTGCCCTCGATGAAGTCGTAGACGTACGTCATGGGCCGATCCTCCCGTGTCGTTCCGGTCGGCGCCATCACCCGTTCAGATGCCGCCGCCCTCGACGTACGCCGGTCCGCCCCCGGCATCGAGGGTGGCCATCGCGGAGGCGATCCGGCGGGCGGTGAAGTCGGCACACCGCTCGCGCACCTGTTCGGGCGTGGCGAACTCGGCGGCCCGGATCTCCCGCGGCTGCATCTCGACGCGGTCGAGCAGCGACGCGTCGTGCTCGCCGCCGTCGAACACCAGGCACACCGCGTCGTCCCAGCCGCCCCAGGGCGGCAACCAGTCGGTGAGCAGGAGCGGGCCGGCCGGGAGCTCGAGGGCGAGCTCCTCCTGCACCTCGCGGCCCGCGGCGAGCTGGGGCGACTCGCCGACCTCCACGACGCCGCCGGGCAGGTCCCAGTCGCGCTTGTAGGTGAGCTGGCAGATCAGCACCCGTCCGTCGTGGTCGCGGACGAGCAGCTGACTGATCGCCCGCTTGCGGGGGAGGAAGGAGTTGAGCAGCGCGCGGAAGCCCTCGGGCTCGGTGGTCGGAGGGTCGGAGACCAGCCGCGCGAGGACGACGTACTCGGTGGTCTCCGTGCGGTCGCCGGTGCCGGGCTCGATCCGCCGTACGCCTTCACGCCGCAGGCCACTACGTGTGGCGACGCGGAGCGAGGCGCGGTTCTCGGGCTCGACCTTGGCCTCCACGCGCCAGTAGCCGAGTCCGCCCGCGTCGGCGGCCCGGAGCGCGTAGTCCGCGAGGAGCCGGACCGCACGGGTCGCGTGACCCTGGCCGCGGCTCCCCCGGAACAGCGCCCAGGAGAGCTCGCCCACGCCATCGTCGCGGCGGCGGACGTCCACGGTGCCCACGAGCTTCTGCCCCGCTTCGACGGCGAACCCGACGACCTCGCGGTCGGCGGCGTACGACGAGCGCCAGTCGGCGATCGCTCGTCGCTGCGTCTCCTCGGTCACCGCGTCGACGGGCCATCCGAACCAGTGCGCGATCACCTCGTCATGGCCCGCGACGGCGACGGCGACGTCATCGTCCCGCCAGGGGCGGAGGGTGACGTCGCCGTCGGTCAGCACGGGCTGAGGCTCGGTCACGCCCCGACCATAACCAGCCCCTCGTCGGAGTCGGCGTCGGTGTCCGCGTTCCCCGGCCGGCCCAGACCCGTGCCGAGGACGGCCACGGCCGTCGTGGTGCCGGCCAGCACGACCAGGCTCCACTCCAGGGCGTGTGCGTAGCCGGCGTGGACCTCGCCGAAGAACACCATCCCGACGAGTGCCACACCGAGGGCGTTGCCGACCTGCTGAGCGGTCGAGAGCACCCCCGACACGGCTCCGGCGTACGCCGGCTCCACGTGGCCCATGGCCGCGTCGATGAGCGCGGTGAGCGCTACCCCCATCCCGAACCCGGCCAGGGCCAACCCCGGCACGAGATCGACCAGTGATCCGCCGACGCCGTTCTCAGCGACCGCGGCGAGCAGCGCCAGGTGACCGCCGGCGAAGAGACCGGCCCCGGCCGGGACCGTCCAGCGGCCGAGGCGGGCGGCCAGACGACGCTGGTTGCCGGTGCCGAGCATGTAGGGGATCGCCACCAGGGTGAACACCGCGCCGCACGAGAGCGCGCCGAGGCCACGGCCGTTCTGCAGGTAGAGCGCGAGCACCAGGAAGTACGACGCCATCCCCACGAACAGCAGTGCCTGGCAGGCGATCGCGAGCCGGACCGTTGCGGAGCTGAACGCCGCGGGCTCCACGAGTGGCCGGCCACCACGTCGCAGCACGACGCGGCGGCGGGCGATGGTGAGCAGGGCCGCGACGACCGCCCCGGCGAGGCTCAGCCAGGTCCACAGCGGCCAGCCGAGGCGACGTCCCTCGAGCAGCGGCAGCAGGAGCGCGGTCAGGGTCGTCGTGGCCAGGAGGAGCTCGAGCAGGTCGATGCTCCCCGCCGTCGAGCCGACGGCGCCCCGGCCCTCCGGGAGCAGCCGCGGGGCGAGGGCGACGGCGGCGAGGCCGATCGGGACGTTCACCCAGAAGATCGCGCGCCACCCGGATCCGGCCAGGTCGAGGTGGATCAG
>JAICSK010000144.1 GCA_025936915.1 Nocardioides sp. | reverse complement strand
TGCTCGCTCGTATCCAACCCGTACGCGGTGTGCGCGGCCTGCACGGCGCGGTCCACGTCGGTGCCGGCCACCACCACCGAGATCCGAATCTCGGAGGTGGAGATCATCTCGATGTTGACACCCGCGGCAGCCAGCGCGCTGAAGAACTTGGCAGTGACACCCGGGTGCGACCGCATGCCGGCGCCGATCAGCGAGACCTTGCCGATCTGGTCGTCGTAGAGCAGCGAGTCGTAGCCGACCTCGTCCTTGATGCGGGCCAGTGCCGACATGGCGGTCTGTCCGTCGTCGCGCGGCAGGGTGAACGAGATGTCGGTGAGGCCGGTGGCCTGGGCGGAGACGTTCTGCACGACCATGTCGATGTTGATCTCGGCCTCGGCGAGCGCCTCGAAGACGCGGGCGGCCACACCGACCTTGTCGGGAACCCCGACGACGGTGACCTTGGCCTCGCTGCGGTCGTGGGCGATGCCGGCGATGATCGCCTGCTCCATGGCGGCTGCTCCCTCCGGAGGGTCGGGCAGGATCCAGGTGCCCTCCTTCTGCGAGAAGGAGGACCGGACGTGGACCGGGATGTCGTAACGGCGGGCGTACTCGACGCAGCGCAGGTGCAGGATCTTCGCGCCGCACGCCGCCATCTCGAGCATCTCCTCGTGGGAGATGTGGTCGAGCTTGCGGGCGGACTCGACCAGGCGCGGGTCGGCGGTGAACACGCCGTCGACGTCGCTGTAGATCTCGCACACCTCGGCGCCGAGCGCGGCGGCCAGGGCGACGGCCGTGGTGTCGGACGCGCCGCGACCCAGGGTGGTGATGTCCTTGGTGTCCTGCGAGACCCCCTGGAACCCGGCCACGATCGCGATCGCTCCCTGCTGGATCGCGTGCTCGATCCGGCCCGGCGTGATGTCGATGATCTTCGCCTTGCCGTGCGCGGAGTCGGTGATCACGCCGGCCTGCGAACCGGTGAACGACTTCGCCGTCTGGCCGAGCTCGGCGATCGCCATCGCCAGCAGTGCCATGGAGATCCGCTCGCCCGCCGTCAGCAGCATGTCGAGCTCGCGCGGCGGCGGTGTGGGGCTGACCTGCTCGGCGAGGTCACGCAGCTCGTCGGTGGTGTCACCCATCGCGGAGACCACCACGACGACGTCGTGGCCCGACACCTTCGTGTCGACGATCCGGCGGGCCACCCGCTTGATGCCGGCGGCGTCGGCCACCGACGAGCCTCCGTACTTCTGGACGACGATGCTCATGAGGGGCCCATGAGGTGCTCGTGGGGAGATCGCGACGGGCTCACTGCGGATGTCCTCGGGGAAGAGCGGGCGGTACGGCGGGCGCGACGCTGCGACCGCTGGTGAGTTTACCGGGCGGACGTACCGGACCTCGGACCATCTCAGCCCGACGGTCCGGTCAGGCCTCGGGCTCGGGGGCCCCGTCGAGCATCTCGTTGGCGGCGGCGACCCGGTCGAGCTCGCCGGTGAACTCCACGTCCAGGCGGTCGTGGGCGACGATCGAAAGCAGGGCGTTGAGCAGCGCGCCGGCGAGGTTGCCCCACGAGGAGACGTAGGAGAACTGCCACCACCAGAGCGCCTCGGCGGTGTTGCCGAGGGTGAAGTGGCGAAGGCCGTTCTCGAGGTCGGCGGCGATCTGGGTCAGGTCGTCGGAGAGGAGGCTCTCGACCTGCTCGGGGTCGTAGGGGTCGAACACGAAGCTGTAGGTGTCGACTCCACCGAACAGCTGGGCCAGCCTGAGCCGCAGCTCGTCGAGGTCGGGGTCGGGCCCGACGTCTGGCTGGTAGTCGGTGGTCGGGGTGAAGTCGACCTGCGCGCCGAGCCTCGCGCCTGCCAGCAGCAACTGACTGATCTCGAGCAGGAGCATCGAGATGCCGGTGCCGGGGTTGCCCTCGGCCGCGACCGCCTTCAGGGCGATCAGGAAGCTCTCGACCTGGTCGGCGATCTGGACCGCGAACTCGTCCTGCGGGTCGATCGGGGGCAGGGCAGCTCCCGACCCGACGATGTGGGCCGTGATGTCTTCGGTCGTACGCTCGCTCATTCCGCTGATCGCCTCCCCGCGAATGCCCGCCCGAGGGTGACCTCGTCGGCGTACTCCAGGTCGCCACCGACCGGGAGCCCGCTCGCCAGGCGGGTGATGCGCATCTCCAACGGCTTGAGCATACGGGTGAGGTACGTCGCGGTCGCCTCGCCCTCGAGGTTGGGGTCGGTCGCCAGGATCACCTCTGTGACCGCGCTGTCGGCGAGCCTGCTCAGCAGCTCGCGGATGTGCAGCTGCTCGGGTCCGATCCCGTCGATCGGCGAGATCGCGCCACCGAGCACGTGGTAGCGCCCGCGGAACTCCTTGGTGCGCTCGATCGCGACGACGTCCTTGTACTCCTCGACCACACACAGCACGGTCTGGTCGCGCCGCGGGTCGCTGCAGATGCGGCACTGGTCGGCCTCGGAGACGTTGAAGCAGGTCGTGCAGAACCGCACGCGCTGCTTGACCTCGAGCAGCACCTCGGCCAGCCGGCGTACGTCGGTCGGCTCGGCCTGCAGCAGGTGGAACGCGATCCGCTGCGCTCCCTTCGGACCCACGCCCGGCAGGCGGCCGAGCTCGTCGATCAGGTCCTGGACGATGCCTTCGTACAAGGAGGTCAGTCTTCCTGCGAGAAGCCGAGCGCGCCGGGACCGGCGTCGGGACCCGGGCCGCCCAGGCCGGGCATGCCGCCACCGGCGAGCGGGCCGATCGCGTTGCTGGCGACGGCGTCGGCCTGCGCCTTCGCATCGCGGTACGCCGCGACCACCAGGTCACCGAGATCGCTCAGGTCGTCGTCACTCGAGCCGTCGAACGTGCCGGGCCGGATCGTGACCGCCTGGAGCTCACCGATGCCGTTGACGGTGACCGTGACCGCGCCCCCACCGGCGCTGCCGTCGATCCGGGCGTCGGCGAGCTGCTCCTGGGCGCTCTCGAGCTGCTCCTGCATCTGCTGGGCCTGCTGGAGCAGGCCCTGGAGGTCGAAACCGCCGGGTCCGCCGAGCGCCTCGAACGGGTTGTCGGTCATGGGTTCAACCTCTCACTGATGGGGGATCTCTTCGATGACCTGCGCCTCGAGCGCCTCCTGCAGCAGCTGGGCACCGTCGACGCCGGTGTTCTCCGCGTCGGAGTCATCGGGGCGGGCGCCGCCGTCGGTGTCGTTCGGGGGCACCTCCTGACCGGCGTCTCGAGGGGCGGAGGTGCCGGGCTCGGTCACCGACGGTGACCCCAGCTGATCGGCGGCTGACGGCGAGGCCGGCGCGAGGTCGGCGGGTGAACGTGGGGGCGGTGGGGCGACGGCTTCGGGCTCCGCGCCGGGGTCGACGATCGTCTCTATCCGCCAGTCGTGGCCGACGACGTCGATCGCCGCCTGGCGGACGATCTCGGCACTCCCGCCGCTGTCGAACGAGTCACGGGCGCCGGCGTTGGCGAACCCGAGGGTCAGGGTCGTGTCGTCGACGCCGATGACCTGAGCCTGCTGGGTGAGGTAGATCCAGGTCAGCCGCCGCCGCTGCTTGGTGGCCTCGACGATGTCGGGCCAGAGGCGGCGTACGTCGACCAGGGTCAGCGTGGATCGCCCGGCGGTCGTCGGGACCGCGGCCGCGGCGACCGGCTCGGGGTCGGGATCCTGGCGCCGAACCGGCTCGATCACGGTCGGCTCGACGACGTGGGGCGCGGGCCGAGCGGCCGGAGGCTCCTTCTCGACCGTCGGTGCGGGGGACGGGTCACCGCCGCTGATGGTCATCCGTCGCTCGAGCCGGTCGAGGCGGGCCATCACGCCGTCGGTGGAGTGGTCGGCTCCCGGCAGCAGCACCCGCGCGCAGATCAGCTCGAGCAGCAGCCTGGGAGCAGTGGCGCCGCGCATCTCGGTGAGTCCGGTCGCCACGAGGTCGGCGGCCCGGCTGAGGTCGGCGGGACCGAAGCGGGCGGCCTGCGCGACCAGGCGCTCGGCGGCGTCCTCGGCGATGTCGATCAGCCCCGTGGCGGGCGCGTCGGGCACCGCCGAGACGATGACCAGGTCGCGCAGTCGTCGTAGCAGGTCCTCGGTGAAGCGGCGGGGATCCTGCCCGGTCTCGATCACCTTGTCGACGACGCCGAACACCGCGGACCCGTCCCCGGCCGCGAAGGCGTCGACGACCTCGTCGAGCAGCGTGTCGGGGGTGTAGCCCAGCAGCCCGGAGGCCAGGGAGTAGGTGATGCCCTCGGGCCCGGCGCCACCCATCAGCTGGTCGAGCACCGACAGGCTGTCACGCGCGGACCCGCCCCCGGCGCGCACCACCAGCGGCAGCGCCGCCGGCTCGATCGTCACCTGCTCCTTCTCGCAGAGCTCGGAGAGGTAGGACGTGAGCAGCCGAGGCGGGATCAGTCGGAACGGGTAGTGGTGGGTGCGAGACCGGATCGTGGGGATGACCTTCTCCGGCTCGGTCGTCGCGAAGATGAAGCGCAGGTGTGGCGGTGGCTCCTCGACCAGCTTGAGCAGGGCGTTGAAGCCCTGCGTGCTGACCATGTGGGCCTCGTCGATGATGTAGACCTTGAACCGGCTCCTGACCGGCGCGAAGAACGCCTTCTCCCGCAGGTCGCGGGCGTCGTCGACGCCGCCGTGGGACGCCGCGTCGATCTCGATCACGTCGATCGAGCCGGGCCCGCCACGGCCCAGGTCGAGGCACGAGTCGCACTCGCCGCACGGGTCGGCGACCGGCGCCTTGTCGCAGTTGAGGGAGCGGGCCAGGATGCGCGCCGACGTGGTCTTGCCGCACCCGCGCGGGCCGGAGAAGAGGTAGGCGTGGTTGACCCGGTTGCCCGCAAGCGCCGCCCGCAACGGCTCGGTCACGTGGTCCTGCCCGATGACCTCGGCGAAGGTCTCGGGCCGGTAGCGGCGATAGAGCGCCAGCGGGGAGTCCACTCCTGAACACTAACGAGCCGCGCCGACAAGCGGGCGAGCCGCCGGCCGTGGGCGGTGGAGAGTGGTCAGGCCACCGGCTCCGGCGTACGACGACGGGCCGCCAATGAGCCGCCGGAGACGGTGACCACGAGGGCCACCAACGCGCCGAGCACCAGCGCGGCGCCCTCTCCGGGCCCGAGCACGTGGAGCTGCCGCCCGACCGTGGCTGCCGCGACGGGTACGCCGAGCTGGGCGCTCGCGAGCATGGCGTACGCCGTCGGCTGGCGCAGGGCGACTCCGGCCAGGTGAGCCAGGGCGGCGCCGGCGCCGAGACAGGCGCCGAGCACGATCATCGACGGGTGGTGGACCAGGTCGCGCAGTTGCAGGCCGGCACCCAGCCAGACGAAGAAGAGGGGGCCGAAGAACCCCTCGGTCACCGCGAACAGCTGCTTGGCGACGCGTCGGGGCTCGCCCACGGCGGCGACCGCGAGACCGGAGACGAAGCCCGCCAGCATCAACGAGACGTGCACGGCGACGGCCAGCGCCGACATCGCGAACACCGCCGCCAGGCTGACTCGGAGCTCGACCGCGAACTGCCGGTCCTCCGAGACCGCGTGCACGCGGGCGCGCAGCCCGCTGGCCTCCACCTTCCTGAGCAGCACGAAGAGGACGACGCCGGTCGCGATCACCGCGAGCACCCCGACGGCCGCTCGGCCGACGTGGGCGGTGTCGACGACCAAGGGCAGGAGCACGATGCACAGCGAGTCGGCGATCGCCACCTGTGGCAGGAGGTCGACGACGTCGGGGCCGGTCAGGTCCAAGGAGTCGACCGTCGGGAGCACGATCGCCGCCGACGAAGACGCCATCAGCACGGCGTACAGGAGGGCGTGGGAGGCGCCGACCAGGTGCGCCACGGCGTACCCCAGGGCGAGGGCGACCAGACCTGCGGCGACCGCACGGAAGGCCCCGGTGCGCAGGGCGGGTCGCAGGCGAGGGTCGCGGACGGGCACGTGGGTGCCCGCCACGAACATCACCAGGACGAACCCACAGCTGCCCAGGAACGTGAACGTCGTGTCGCTCGCGTCGAGCACGCCGAACCCGGTGGCTCCCAGCACCACGCCCGCGGCCAGCTCGCCGAGCACCACCGGCAGGTGCCATCGCCGCGGCGTCGCCAGGACCGGACCGGCCAGCGCGACGGTGCACACGATCGCCAGGTCCAGGAACGACACGAGCGGATGCTAGACCCGCCTCACCGTCACGGGTCGGGCATGAGAAGGCCCCCCACGCACCCGGCAGAGCCCGCCTGCCCTTGCTGCCTTCCGGCCCTGGGGGATTCGGTGAGATGCCGCCGCATGGGGGGTTGCCCGCGAGTCTAGGTGAGCCGCTGGACGTCGGCCAAAGCGGCGGATCCCGACGGATTTCATCCGCGGCACGTCACTTGGGTAGCCTCCTGCGCGGAGGATTCGCCTAGAGGCCTATGGCGCTCGCTTGGAAAGCGGGTTGGGTTCACGCCCTCGCGGGTTCGAATCCCGCATCCTCCGCCATCCACCGCCAGTCGAATCCGGGCGTGCCCTGCGAGCTCGCCGAGGCGGAGACTGCACGCTGGGCGCGTCGGCGGAGCGCTCGGTCTCCTCGTCCGTCAGTCACAACGACATTGCCAATGGCGCATGGGATCACGGATGACACCCCTGGCATGCCGTGGCCAGCGGTGACGAAGGCCCCGTTCGCCACGACAAGACGGTGCCCCTCTCACCGCTGCTTGCGTCCAGACGACGTGCTCCGCGGGCGGCGGTGAGCTGGGCGCCATTTCGTCCCGCCGAACCGGGCCCAGCGCACCGCTCACGAGTGGCTCACCCGCTCCGCTCAAGAACGCGTCTCGACCACCGATGCCGGCTTGTTTCGCAGCACACGATCGAGACCGCCGCGATCCACAGGAACGTCGGTGGGAACGACACGATGAAGAGCCGAACATGGGTCACGATCAGCGGTCGACTCCAACGTCGCACGAAGCCTCCTGCCCGACGGCTCGATAGCGGGCAGACAGCGAGTCAGATCTGGATCGTGGTCCCGTTGGCGCTCGGGATCGTGCGGATCCGACGCGCCGACGTCACGTATGCGCCGAGTCAGCCCTGGGTTCAGTCCTCGGGATAGCCGTCGGGATTCTGCGACTGCCAGCGCCAGGTGTCGGCGCACATCTCGTCGACGGTGCGTTCGGCCCGCCAGCCCAGCTCCGACTCGGCACGGGAGGGGTCGGCGTACGACTCGGCGATGTCGCCCGGGCGGCGCGGCGCGACCTCGAACGGTACGGCGTGACCGCAGGCCCGCGAGAACGCGTCGACCATCTCGCGGACCGAGGTGGGCCTGCCGGTGCCGAGGTTCCAGGTCGAGACGGATGTGTCGGTGGTGGCGAGATGCGCGAGGGCGGCGACGTGACCGGCGGCGAGGTCCTCGACGTGCAGATAGTCGCGCCGGCCGGTGCCGTCGGGCGTCGGGTAGTCGTCGCCGTAGATCAGCACCTTGTCCCGGCGTCCCACGGCCACCTGCGCGATCAACGGCATCAGGTTGTTGGGGATGCCGGACGGGTCCTCGCCGATCGTGCCCGACGCGTGCGCGCCGACGGGGTTGAAGTAGCGCAGCAGCGCCACCCGGAGCGACGGGTCGGCGACGGCCGCGTCGCGGAAGATCTGCTCCTGCATCACCTTGGTCCAGCCGTAGGGATTGGTGGCCGAGGTCGGGAAGTCCTCCTTCATCGGCACCGGAGCGTTCTCGCCGTACACCGTGGCCGAGGAGGAGAACACGATCGTGCGGACGTCGTGCCGGCGCATCGCCTCGAGGAGCGACAGGGTGGAGCCGAGGTTGTTCGCGTAGTAGGCCAGCGGCTGCTCGACCGACTCCCCCACCGCCTTCAGCCCGGCGAAGTGCACGACGGCCTCGAACGCCCCGTCGGCCAGCAGCCCATCGGTGGCCGGCCGGACGGTGGTGTCGACCTCGTGCACCTCGATCGGCCGACCGGCGAGGGCCTCGAGCCGGGGCACGACCGAGTGCTTGCTACGGCTGAAGTCGTCCACGATCACCGCGTCGTGGCCGGCCGCGATCAGCTGCAGGGTCGTGTGCGAGCCGATGTAGCCCGCGCCGCCGGAGACCAGGATCCGCATGCGCGGATCATCCCAGAGTGGACGTCGAGGCGACTCGAGCGCTGGGTACCTTGACGAGATGGCACACATCGACCCCACGGCCTGGGTCGCGCCGTCGGCCGTCGTCAGCGGTGACGTCACGATCGGTGCGGGCAGTCGCGTGCTGCACGGGGCCGTCCTGAACGGCGACAGCGGGCCGGTCGAGATCGGGTCCGACGTCCTGGTGATGGAGAACGCCGTGCTCCGCGGTCGCGCCGACCACCCGCTGCGCATCGGCGACGCGGTCCTCGTCGGTCCGCACGCGCACCTGAACGGGACGACGGTCGAGGACGAGGCCTTCCTCGCCACGGGTGTCTCGACGTTCGCCGGCGCTCGGGTCGGCACCAGATGCGAGCTGCGGATCAACAGCGTCCTGCACGTCAACAGCGTCCTCCCACCCGGCACCGTCGTCCCGATCGGCTGGATCGCGGCCGGCGACCCCGCGGAGCTGTTCTCGCCCGACCGGCACGACGAGCTGTGGGCGGTGCAGGAAGGGCTCGACTTCCCACGCACGATGTACGGCGTACCGCGTGGCACGTCGATGCGCGAGATCATGCGCCGCCAGTCGGAGCGCTACGCGCCGCCGAACGACCGCCTGTAACGCCGACGACGCCGCATCCGCTTCCTGGGTGACACGCACCGACCCAGGAGGAACCCCATGAGCCTCACCGCCCTACGACGAGCAGCGGCCACGGTCGCGGCCGTCGCGACCGCCGCCGGCCTCACCGCCGTTCCGGCGCTCCAGGCCCACGCCACCGACCGCGCGATCACGTCGCTGTCGATCCGGGCCGTTCACCAGGCGATCCGCCCCGGTGCCGGCGACACGATCACCGGCGACCTGCGGATCGCGGGGCCGGCCACGCCGGCCGGGCGCACGGTCACCCTCGAGGCGCGGCCGATGGGCGCCGACGGGTTCACGCCGATCGGCACCGCGACGGCGGGCGACAAGGGCGGCCTCCACGAGAGCGTCACGCCCGATGTCACCACTCGCTACCGCTGGCACTACGACGGCGACACCGACGCCCGGCCGAGCACGAGCGGCGTCGCGACCGTCCGCGTCCGCACCCCGCAGCACCACGCCAACCGCATCGCCACCTCGCTCTCGATCCGCGCCGCGCGCCATGTGGTGCGGCTCGACGGAGCCGACGTGGTGATGGGTGAGCTGCGTGCCGGTCGGGTGCCGCTGCGACACCGCTCGGTGCTTCTGGTCTCGCGCCCGGTCGGAAGCGACCAGGGCTGGACGTTCGAGGCGGCGCACCTCAGCGGCCGTCACGGCAAGGTGGCGTTCCGGGTCGAGCCGGCCACGGACACGGCGTACCAGCTCGTCTTCCTCGGCACGGGACTGCTCCGGCCCTCGCACAGCGCGATCGTCCGGATCCTCACCCGCCCCGACGTCTCCATCACCGCCGATCCCACCCTGATCGACCGCGGCGACACCACCACCATCTCGGGCGT
>JAICSK010000250.1 GCA_025936915.1 Nocardioides sp. | reverse complement strand
GACGAGTACCAGGAGGCCGAGCAGCGCGACCTGCCGGACGCGTTCGCCTGGCTCGCCGCCCAGGACTGGTGCGACGGCCAGATCGGGATGTGGGGCACGTCGTACTCCGGTTTCAACTCGCTGCAGATCGCGGCCGAACGGCCCCCGGAGCTCAAGGCGATCTGCGCGATCTACGCCACCGACGACCGCTGGACCGACGACGTGCACTGGCGCGGCGGCGCGCTCCGGTTGGTCGACCTGGTCGACTACAACCACTACATGACGCCGATGTGCGTCCTCCCTCCTGTGCCGGCCGTGTGGGGCGACGGGTGGTACGACGAGTGGCGGAGGCGGCTGGCGAGCAACGAGCCGTGGCTGCTGACCTGGCTGCGGGAGAACCGGCACGGTCCCTACTGGGACCACGGCTCGCTGCGTCTGGGCGGCACGACGTCGGGTTACGAGCGGATCGGGTGCCCGGTGATGATCGTGGCCGGCTGGGCCGACGGGTATCGGAACAACTCGTTCCGCACGGTCGCCGAGCTCGCCCGGCACGGCGTACCCCACCGGCTGCTGGCCGGGCCGTGGGCGCACGCCGATCCCACGACCGCGATGCCCGGGCCGCGGATCGACTTCGAGGCCGAGCTGGCCGGGTGGTTCGACACCTGGCTGCGCGGGAAGGGCGGGCACGAGGATCGCCTGGACGTCTTCATCCGGGCATCGACGCGACCCGAGATCGACCTCGACCTGCATGAGGGACGGTGGGTCACGCTGCCGTCGGTGCCGCCGGTCCACGACGCGACCCTCGACCTGACGACGCCGGTGACGCTCGCGGTGGTGTCCGACGTCGGCACGGCGGCCTGGATCGACTGTGCCGGTCACCTCCCCTGGGGCCTGTCCGGCGACCAGCGCCTCGACGACGAGCGCTCGCTCACCTGGGAGGTCGAGCCGCCACCCGACCCCGTCGTGGGACATCCGGTGTTCCGAGCGCGCCTCTGGGCGACCGAGCCGACGGCGTCGATCTCGGTGAAGCTCTGTGACGTCTTCCCCGATGGAACCTCCGCGCTGGTGAGCCGGGGGACGCTCGACCTCGCCTATCGCGAGGGCGTCCACGGGTCTCCGTCGCCGCTGGTGCCCGGCCGCGAGGTCGAGATAGAGGTCGTGCTCGACGCCTGTGCCTACGAGTGGACGCCCGGCAACACCCTCCGCGTCTCGGTCGCCGGCGCCGACTGGCCGAACACGGTCGCTCCGCCGGCTCCGGTGTCGATCACGCTGCGGAAGGCGTCGGTGACCCTCCCCTTCCTCGCCGGCGACTTCCCGGAGCCGACGTTCCTGTCGGGCGCCGAGCACTCCTCGGAGTCGGTCGAGGGCGTGGGCTGGTCGATCCACCACGACGTCCTGGCCCGTCGTACCTCGGCGACGACGCGGTCGGAATCTCGCTACCCCACGCCGTACGACGGCACGGCGCGCGAGCTGTACGAGGGCGAGGTCTCGGTCGACACCCGCACCTTCGGCCAGCGGGCCGAGGCCACGACGGTCTTCGACCTGACGTGGCCCGGCATCGAGGTCACCGTGCGGTCGACGATGACGCTCGACGTCACGCCCACGTCGTACGACGTGACCATCCGGACCCAGGCCCTCCTCGACGGCGAGCCGATCAGTGAACGCGCCTGGCAGGAGTCCCTGCCGCGCTGAGACCGTCCGGGCGATGGTTGTAGCGAGTGCTTCAAATCACGTCTGAAGCAACCGCTTCCATTCACG
This sequence comes from Nocardioides sp., assembly GCA_025936915.1. Lineage (GTDB taxonomy): Bacteria > Actinomycetota > Actinomycetes > Propionibacteriales > Nocardioidaceae > Nocardioides. Next base: position 1,484 of record JAICSK010000250.1, on the reverse strand, counting down.
ATCGGCGGCTCCGGCCTGTCACGCTGTCTGCAGCGAGAAGTGCTCGCTGCATGTCTGAAGGAAGCAACATGTCGTACGCCGCCCCCTCCTCGTCGAAGCCGACCTCGAAGGTCGTTCTGCTCACGAGGGCCGTCCGCAAGAGCTGGGCCCAAGCCCGGCGCGCCGACCGCCAGCTGATGGCGATGCGCACCGAGCTCACCCGCCACTCCGGCTGACTCCTCGGGTTCTCTCGCGGGTTCCTTCTCGGGGGTTCCGCCCGCGACGGCGCGGGTCGTGTGCCTCGACAGCCCTATCACCGACCTGTCTGACCGTGGAGCTGCTCGCGGACGATGTCCGAAGGGCCTGCGTGGCGCCCACGCGATGCGCATAGTGTGGTCGACGTCGTCCGGTCTGACTGGACCGGCCGGCAAGCACCGACCAGGACCGAGGACGGGAGGCTCCGGATGAAGGCGATCGTGGTGACGGACCAGGCCTCGGGAATGGCCGGAATGACGCTCACCGACCGTCCCGAGCCGTCGGCCGCGATCAACGATGTCATCGTGCAGATCCACGCGTCCGGATTCGTCCCGACCGAGCTGGAGTGGCCCTCGACCTGGACCGATCGGGCCGACCGTGACCGGACACCGTCGATCCCCGGCCACGAGCTGGCCGGAGTGGTCACCGCCCTCGGCTACGGCACGACAGGGCTGTCGGTGGGGCAACGAGTCTTCGGCCTGGCCGACTGGCACCGCGACGGCACCCTGGCGGAGCATGTGGCGATCGAGGCTCGCAACCTCGCGCCCTTGCCGGGCGACGTCGACTTCGCGGTAGGTGCATCGCTGCCGATCTCGGGTCTGACGGCCTGGCAGGGACTCTTCCAGCACGGCCGCCTACAGCCGGGGCAGAGCGTCCTCGCCCACGGTGCCGCCGGCGCTGTCGGGACGATGGTGACCCAGCTCGCCCGCGAGGCCGGCGCCTACGTCCTCGGCACCGGGCGCGCCGCCGACCGGGAGAAAGCACTCGACTACGGCGCACATGAGTTCCTCGACCTCGAGAACGACGCACTGGAAGACGTCGGCGACGTCGATCTGGTCGTCGACGTGATCGGCGGCGACGTCCAGAAGCGGTCCGCGCGGCTGGTCAAGGGTGGAGGAACGCTGGTCTCCGTCGTGGGCCCGGTCGAGGCTCGCCCCGCCGACGGCCTCGCGGTGGACTTCGTGGTCGAGGCCGACCGCGGTCAGCTGGGGGAGATCGTGCGACGGGTGCGCGACGGACGACTGCGCACCAACATCGCAACCACGGTGTCCCTCGACGATGCCGTCGCGACTTTCACGTCGACCGAGCGCCGCACGGGGAAGACGGTCATCCGCGTTCGCCCATGACGCCCCTGGGAGGTGCTCTCGGAGAGCGCGCTGCCGTTGGCGGATCGAAAGCCGAGATGATCCGGGGTTTCCCACGTAACATGTCGCCGCCATGGCCGAGCTCCACGAGACCCGCGTCGACGG
>JAICSK010000192.1 GCA_025936915.1 Nocardioides sp. | reverse complement strand
GGCCCGGCGTCCTCCTCCTCGCTCAGCCAGCCACCCGGGTCCTTGAAGACCACGACGTCACCGCGCTGCGGCGTACCACCGAACCAGTACGACGTCTTCTCGACCAGGATGCGGTCGTTCTTGACCAGCCCCGGCTCCATCGACTCCGACGGGATGTAGAAGGCCTGGACGAAGAACGCCTTGATCACGATCGCGAGCAGGATCGCGATCGTGAGGAGCAGGATCGTCTCCTGCCACAGGGGCAGGTGCTTCTTCGACCTCGGCCCCGAGGGGTTCCGGTCGCCCTCGTCGAGGGAGGTCGCGGAACGGTGATCGGTCACGGTGCGAGCCTAACCAGTGGGTGGTCTGCGATCCGGCGTTGCGGATCAGGCCTCGCGCCGCTCCTTGATCTTGGCCGCCTTGCCGCGCAGGTTGCGCAGGTAGTACAGCTTCGCCCGGCGGACGTCGCCGCGGGTGACGATCTCGATCTGCTCGAAGATCGGGGAGTGGAGCGGGAAGGTCCGCTCGACACCGACCCCGAAGGAGACCTTGCGGACGGTGAAGGTCCGGCCGATGCCGGACCCCTGGACGCGGATCACCACGCCCTGGAAGACCTGCACACGAGAGCGGGTGCCCTCGGTGACCTTGACGTGCACCTTGACGGTGTCGCCGGCCCGGAAGTCGGGGAGGTCGTCGCGCTTGGCGGCGTTGCCGATCTCGGTGACGGCGGCGACGTTGGGCTTGCTCATGTCTCTCCTCACGAGTGCCACAGGTCAGCCGTGGTGCGGAAAAGGTGTCCAGTTGGTGGCCTGCCCTGGTGGCCGGCGGCGCCGCGCTCCCCCTGTGGCTGGAGACGGTGCGGAGCTCTCGGACGCAGGACGCCGGGATGCCCCTTGTTTGGCCGGACGGACCGAGGGTCAATCTTGCCAGACCCGACCTGACGCGGGCGAATCAGTGTCGCGACTTGATCATCATCACGGCTCCGGGCGGGCCGGGGGCCGGGCCGACGAGCCGGTACCCGGCCTTCTTGTACATCCGGATGTTGTCCGTGCTGCCCGCGCCCGTGTAGAGCTCGTACGACGTGACCATGTCGGGTGCCGCGTCCTCGATCAGTCCGAGCAGATGCCGGCCGAGCCCCCGGCCCTGGAGGTCGGGGGCCACCATGATCCGGCCGACGTCCCACACCGTGCCGTCGCCGGTGACCCGGCCGCGGGTCGAGCCGACGATCCGTCCGCCCGCGACCGCGACGAACGTCGTCCACTCACGAATGTCGCGAACCACGTCCTCGAGGCTGTCGTCCAGGGCGGGAATCGGGACGCCCGGGTTGGCCCAGAGCTCCTGCAGCCAGCAGGCACGGGTCAGGGTGAACAGCTCGCCGGCGTCGGCCCTGGTGGCGAGCCGGATCTCGAGCTCGAGACCGGCCGGTCCGACGGTGGCCGCGGGGTGGGCGAGATCGGGGCGGCGGGCGACGGTCCGTCGTACCGACTCGGCCCGGCGCCAGGCGGCGATCGCCGCGTGGTCGCCGGACAGCAGCACCCCGGGGACGTCGCGGCCGCGCCAGGAGGCGGGCTTGGTGTAGACGGGGTACTCCAGGAGCCCGTCCTCGTGGGACTCCTCAGCCAGCGACTCGGGGTTGCCCATGAAGCCGGGCAGCAGCCGGACGACGGCCTCGATGATCGCGGCCGCCGCCACCTCGCCGCCGTTCAGCACGAAGTCACCGAGCGAGAGCTCGCGGACGTCGTACGACGTGGCCGCCTCCTCGATCACGCGCTGGTCGATGCCTTCGTAGCGTCCGCAGGCCACGACCAGGTGCTGGGTCCCGGCCAGCTCCCGGGCGATGTGCTGGGTGAACGGCGTACCGCTGGGGGTCGGGACGACCAGGACCGGGCGGCCGTCGCCGCGGACGTGGTCGAGTGCCTCGCCCCACGGCTCGGGCTTCATCACCATCCCGGCTCCCCCGCCGTACGGCGTGTCGTCGACGGTGCGGTGCCGGTCGTGGGCCCAGCCACGGAGGTCGTGCACCGCGATCTCGAGGAGGCCGGAGCTGCGCGCCTTGCCGGTCAGGGACACGTCCAGCGAGTCGAACCATGCCGGGAAGATGGTGACGACGTCGATCCTCACGAGTCGTCCTCGGGAAACGCCGTCACCAGCCCGGGCCGATCGTCGACGACGACCCGGCCGCCGGCGAGGTCGACCTCGGGCACCAGGGCCGCGACGAACGGGACCAGGGCGTCACGACCGTCGGCCGTGCGAATCTGGAGCAGGTCCTGGGCGCCGTGCAGGACCGCGGTCACCTCACCGAGATGTCCGCCGTCGAGGCCGTGGGCGGCGAGCCCGACGAGCTGGTGGTCGTAGAACTCCTCGGGGTCCTCGGGCGACTCGTCGGCCGGGACGCTGGCGTGGAGCAGGAGCCCGCGGGCCGACTCGGCGGCCGTGCGGTCGGTGAGCTCCTCGAACCTCACCAGCAGGGTCGACCGGTGCCACCGGGCCCCGGCCACGGTCAGCTCGGCCCAGGGCGCGGCCGAGCCCCGCGGGCGCTCGGTGCGGATCGTCGTACCTGCGGTGAAGCGGCGCTCCGGCTCGTCGGTGCGCAGCTCGACCGTGACCTCGCCGCGGAGGCCGTGAGGCTTGCCGACCCGCCCGATCACGACCTCGATGGTCTCGGGGTGCTCCACGGCTCAGGCTCGAGCAAGGACGCTCCGACCCGGCAGCGCCGGGGCGGAGCGACCGCAGCGAGCGGCGCAGCGAGCTTGCTCGGACGCCACCGACTGAGGAAGGGGGCTCATCACTCGCGGTCGACGTCGACGAAGTTGACGTGGGTGCCGCTCTTGCCGGCCAGGGCCGACATCACGGTGCGGAACGCCGTGGCGGTGCGGCCGCGGCGGCCGATCACCTTGCCGAGGTCGTCGGGGTGGACCCGCACCTCGAGCATGGGACCGCGCCGCGTCTGCTTGTCGCGGACGCTGACGTCGTCGGGGTGGTCGACGATCCCGCGCACGAGGTGCTCCAGGGCGTCGGCGAGCACGATCAGGCCTCGTCGCTCTTCGCCGTGGCGTCGGCCTCAGCGGCCTCGGCCGTCTCGGCGAGGTCGGCGGCACCCTCGGGGGTCTCGTCGGCGGGCACCGGAGCGGCCTCGGCCTCCGCAACCGGAGCCTCCGCAACCGGAGCCTCCGCAGCCGGAGCCTCAACTGCCGGAGCCTCAACTGCCGGCGTCTCCTCGACCTCTGCCTTGGCCTCGGCGGACTCGGCGGACTCGGCAGCCTCGGCGGGCGCAGCCTTCTTCGCGGTCTTCTTCGCGGCCCGCTTGGTCACGGCCTCGCTCTTGGGCTCGTTGGCCGAGTCCTTGAGGGCCTCGTTGAAGATCTCGAGCTTGTCGCGCTTGGGCTCGGCCACGCGCAGCGTGCCCTCGGTGTTCTTGTAGCCCTTGAACTTCTGCCAGTCGCCGGTGACCCTGAGGAGCTTGGCGACGGCCTCGGAGGGCTGGGCCCCGACGCCGAGCCAGTACTGCGCCCGGTCGGACACGACGCGGATGTACGACGGGTCCTCCTTGGGGTGGTACAGCCCGATCTCCTCGATCACCTTGCCGTCGCGCTTCTTGCGGGAGTCGACGACGACGATGCGGTAGTGCGGTGCACGGACCTTGCCCATGCGCTTCAGGCGGATCTTGACGGCCACGTCTGTGGTGTCTCCTCGAAACGTTGTGTGTGTGGTGAGGGTCGGCGCCTGCGTGGGGGCACGGGCACTCGTCCTCGGGGGCTGCCGGGCCGCGGTTGAGAGGGACCGCGTCGGACAGACTCAGCGGCCGATTCTGCCAGACCGTTGCGGATCGGCCGAAATCCGGCGCTCAGGCACGGCCGACGACCACGGTGCCGTCGACGTCGTCGTCGTACTCGACATGCGTGGAGAGCCCGGCGGCGCGCATCAACCCCGCGGTGAGCCCGGCCTCGGCGCGGCCGGTCTCGAGCAGCAGCCGCCCGCCGGGCCGGAGCCACTCCGGGGCCCCCGCGGCCACCCGCCGCTGTACGACGAGTCCGTCAGGCCCGCCGTCGAGCGCCACCAGGTGCTCGTGGTCGCGGGCCTCCCGCGGCATGGTCGCGATCGCGTCGGTCGGGACGTACGGCGCGTTGACCAGCAGCAGGTCGACGCGTCCGCGGAGCTCCTCGGGCAGCGCGGCGTAGAGGTCGCCGTGGTGCACCCGGTCGGGCGGCAGGTTACGACGCGCGCACGCGACGGCCGTCGGGTCGGAATCGGCGGCGTGCACCTCGGCGGCGGGCCAGCGGGAGGCGAGCGCCGCCCCGAGTGCGCCGGTGCCGCAGCACAGATCGACGACCACCTGGGCCGGCTCCCGGGCCGCCACGGTCACGAGCAGCTCGGTGCGCCGGCGCGGCACGAAGACCCCCGGGTCGACCGCGACGCGCAGCCCGGCGAACGCCGCCCAGCCGACGATCTGCTCGAGCGGCTCACCGGCCATCCGTCGTGCCGCCCAGGCCATCACCTCGGCCGGCGACGACGCCTCCACGAGCAGCAACCGCGCCTCGTCCTCGGCGAAGACGCATCCTGCGGAGCGGAGCGCGGCGACGAGCTGGCCCTCGTTCACACGACCTGCCCGCGCAGGACCACCACCGCGGGCTCGCGGAGCACCGCCAGGTCCTCGCGCGGGTCACGGGGATAGACCACGAAATCGGCCGCAACCCCCTCGTCGAGGCTGCCGTCGAGCCCGAGCCACTCGCGGGCTCGCCAGCTGGCTCCGCCGAGGGCGTAGTCCGCCGGCATGCCGTACGACGCCAGCTCGGCCACCTCGTCGGCGATCAGGCCGTGGGGCAGGACACCGCCGGCGTCGGTGCCGGCGTAGATCGCCACGCCGGCCTCGTAGGCGGCCATGATCGTCTCCCGCCGGCGCGCGTGGAGATCAAGCATGTGGGCGGCGTAGCCCGGGAACCTCTCGGCGCCCTGCTCGGCGTACATCGGGAAGTTGTTGAGCTGGTGGGCTGTCGGCACGAGCGCGATGCCGCGGGCGGCCATCGCCTCGACGAGGTCGGTGGTCAGCCCGGTGCCGTGCTCGATGCAGTCGATCCCCGCCTCGATCAGCCACGGCAGCACGGCCTCGCCGAAGCAGTGCGCCGTGACCTTGGCGCCGTGCTCGTGCGCGGTCGCGATGGCGGTGGCGAACGCGTCGGCCGGGAACGACGGCGCCAGGTCGCCCTCCTCGCGGGAGATCCAGTCACCGACCAGTTTGACCCAACCGTCGCCGGCCTCGGCCTCCTGGGCGACGTACGCCGCGATCTGGTCCGGCTCGATCTCGTGGGCGAACTCGCGGATGTAGCGACGGGTGCGGGCGATGTGGCGGCCGCACCGGATCAGCCGCGGCAGATCGTCGCGCTCATGGATCCACCGGGTGTCGGCGGGCGAGCCGCAGTCGCGCAGGAGCAGGGAACCGGAGGCGCGGTCGGCGAGCGCCTGCTGCTCGGTGGTCTCAGCGTCGACGGCTCCGTGAGCGTCGAGACCGAGGTGGCAGTGGGCATCGACGAGTCCCGGGACGATCCACCCCTCGGCCGCGGTGTCGGCACCGGCGACCGGCTCGAGCGTGACGTGACCGTCGACGACGTAGAGGTCGCGCGTCTCCCCGTCGGGCAGGGTCGGGCCGCGGAACCGCAGGGGCGTCATGCGTCTCTCCTATGTCAAGCGGCGGCCGGGAGTCCAGCCCCGCCCGTGCTTTGTGTGTCGGTCCTGAGTGGTTGAAAACGATGCGGGCGAGTCGGCGTTCGAGGCAGCGCACGGCCTCGGTCTTGCCGTCTCCAACGGACAGGCGTTTGCGGGAGTAGTCGCGGTGAGCAGGTCGATCTCCAGCCGCGCCGACAGATGTCGACAGTCTTCGATCCCCCACTTCAGGTCCGCTCCGAACTCGCGGTGCGCCCAGGTCAGCGCCTTGTCCTGGCCTTTCCCGTCGGCCGCGACAGGCAGCTGGCCGAGCTCCTTGCCGATCTCGTCGACCGCGACAAAGGTATGCGTTCGTTTGTGGACATCAGCACCGACGACGATCATGATGTCGCCTCCTTCAGTCTCTGAGGGACGGTCGGGCCGGTCGGCGGACAAACCTGAGTCGGGGCGATGCCACGCTCCTGT
>JAICSK010000071.1 GCA_025936915.1 Nocardioides sp. | reverse complement strand
GCTCGCTCCCGCGAGCCGCAACGGGAACGCGATGTTCTCGTAGACGCTGAGGTGCGGGTAGAGCGCGTAGTTCTGGAACACCATGGCGAGGTTGCGGTCGCGCGGGGCGAGGTCGTTGACCTTCTTCCCGCCGATGATCATGTCCCCGGAGGTGATGTCCTCCAGCCCGACGATCATCCGCAGGAGGGTCGACTTCCCGCAGCCGGACGGGCCGACGAGGATCATGAACTCCCCGTCCTCGACGTCGATGGAGACGTCGTTCACGGCCGGGAAGCCGTCGCCGTACTGCTTGACGATGTTCTTCATCTCGATGGCAGCCATTGGATCAACCCTTCACTGCGCCGGAGGTCAGTCCGGCGACGATTCTGCGTTGGAACAACAGGACGATGACGATGACCGGGATCGTCACGATCACGGACGCCGTGGCGAGCTGGACGTACGGCGGGTTGAACGGGTCGGGCCCGACGAAGAACGACATCTGCGCCGGCACCGTCCGGGTGGTCGTCGTCGACGTCAGGGACAGGGCGAGCACGAACTCGTTCCAGGCGAAGAAGAACGTCAGGATCGCCGCCGTGAACACGCCCGGCGCCGCCAGCGGCACGATCACCTTGCGGAAGGCCTGCCACGAGGTGGCACCGTCGACCTGGGCCGCCTGCTCCATCTCCCACGGGATCTCGCGGAAGAACGCCGACAGCGTCCAGATCGCCAGCGGCAGGGTGAAGGTCATGTAGGGGATGATCAGGCCGGGCCAGGTGTTGAACAGGTGGAACGTGCGCCACATGTCGAACAGCGGGCCCACCAACGACACCACCGGGAACATCGCGATCGCCAACGCCAGCGAGAGCACCAGCCGCTTGCCGCGGAACTCCAGTCGCGCGATGGCGTATGCCGCCAGCGTCGCGATCATCACCGCCAGGATGGTCGCGACGATCGAGATGCCGAACGAGTTGCGCAGCGAGGCGAGGAAGTCGTGCGACGTCGACTTGTCGCTGGTCATCCCGAGCAGGACCTTGTAGTTGTCCCACGTGAAGTCCTGCGGCAGGAAGTGCGGGCTCCCCGTCGTGGTCTCGGCCAGCGACTTGAACGACAACGAGACGATCCAGGCCACGGGCAGCAGGCACCACACTAGGATGACGACGAACCCGATCCAGGTGCCGACGCCGGTCTTCTGCCTCATCTCACTCACCCCTCGCCTGGGCCAGGTCGACCCGGAAGAGCTTCACGATCAGATAGGCGAGGAGCAGCACGGTCAGGAAGAGCAGCACCGACAGCGCCGAACCCATCCCGAGCTGGAACTGCTCGATCGCCTGCCGATAGGTCAGGAACGACGAGGACTCGGTGTTCTGCGCCCCCTTGGTCATGATGAAGATGTTGTCGAAGATCCGGAACGCGTCGAGCGCCCGGAACAGCACCGCCACCATGATCGCCGCCCGCATGTTCGGAATGATCACCTTGAACAGACGCTGGGCGGCGGTGGCTCCGTCGACCTTGGCCGCCTCGAGCATGTCCTCGGAGATCTGGGACAGGCCGGCGAGGAGCAGAAGGGCCATGAACGGCGTGGTCTTCCAGATCTCGCTGACCATGATCGCGAACATCGCGTGCCAGTGGTCGCCGTACCAGTTGGTCGTCGACGAGATGCCCGGCAACCAGCCGAACGTGCCGTTCACCCACCCGTTGTTGATCGAGAAGGTGAACTGCCAGGCGAACGCCGAGACCACGGTGATGATGCCGTAGGGGATCAGGATCGCCGTCCGCATGACGCCGCGGGCGAAGATGATCCGGTGCATCACCATCGCGAACGCGAAGCCGATCACGAGCTCGACCGCGACGGTGATCAGCATGATCAGGACGGTGTTGAGCGTGTCCTTCCAGAACAACGAGTCGGTGAGGATCACGCCGTAGTTGCCCAGCCCGACGAACGCCTTGTCGTCGGGGGTGGTGAGGCGGTAGCGGAACAGCGACAGGTACAGCGCCTGGAGCATCGGGTACGCCGTCACCAGCACCATCAGGATCAGTGCCGGGGCGACGAGCTTCTGGCCGAGCCGGTTCTCTGCGACCGATCGGTCACTGGCGGCCGCGGGCGCCGCCTTGGTCTGGTCCCGCGGAATCGTTGTGGCAGTCACAGCAACTTCTTTCCGGTGAGGACGTCATGGATGAAGGTGGCCGAGGCGCTGGGCGTCGACGAGCTGACGCTCGTCGGAGGGTGCCAGGTGCTCTGGATGGCGCCCGAGATGTCGCTCCAGTACGGCGTCACCGTGCGCGGCGCGGCCGCGTTGACGCTGTCCTCGAACAGCTTGATCAGGTCGGCCGGGAACAGCTTCTGGATCGCCGGGTCCTGGTATCCGGCCGGGCTCGCCGGCATGTTGCCGGTGATCGCGGCCTGCGCGGCCTGCTGCTTGGGCGCGACCAGGCACGCGGCGGCCTGCTGGGCGTCGGCGATGTGCTTGGAGTAGGAGCTGACTCCGATGCCGATGCCGCCGTACGGCGGGCGGGCCGGCTGCCCCTGCACCGTCTCGGGATACATCGTGTAGCCGATGTCCTTGGCGACGTCGGGCTGCGTGGTGTCGTAGTTGTGCCAGATGTAGGTCCAGTTGACCATGAACGCCCCGTTGGCCGCGCCGAACGCCGAGCCGGCCTGGCCCTCCTGGGCGATCGACAGGTCCGGCGGCGCCGCCTTCGAGTGGGCGAGGTCCTCGATCACCTGGGCGGCGTCCTCACCGGCCTGGCTGTTGATCGTGACCTTGGCGTCCACCCCGGCGGAGGCGTCCTGCACCAGGCTGCCGCCCGCACCGGAGACCAGGGCGTTGATCCACACGACGTAGCCCTCGTACTTGTTGGCCTGCACCGCGACCGTGCCGCCGTTGTCGGAGGCGGCCTTGATGATCTGGGCCCAGGTCACGGGCTGGTTCATGTCGAGCCCGGCCTTCTGCACGAACGACTTGCGGTACCACAGCACCTGCGTGTTCGACCAGAACGGGTAGACCACGAGCTGGCCGTTCCAGGTCGCCGCGTCGGCGGCGCCCTTGAACGACTGCTGCTTGAGGGTCGCCTGCTCGGCCTGGGGGATCGGTGCCAGCAGCCCGCCGTTCGCGAACTCCGCGGTGTACGGCGGGTCGATGCTCATCAGGTCGATGCCCGAGTCGTGCGCCTCGAGGCGTCGGGCCAGCTGCACCCGCAGCTGGTTGGCGTCCTGGGGGAGCGTCTGGGTGGTGATCGTGTACTGGCTGGTGCTGCAGGTCTTGGCGATCGCCGCCTGCCCCCCGCTGTCGGGGTTGATGTACCAGACCAGCGTGGTCGTCCCGCCACTGCCGCACGCCGAGAGCACTCCGGCGGCGGTGGCGAGGGCGGCGAGCGAGCCGGCGAGACGCCGGCGTGTGCCCGAGTGACCGAGGGGGACCAGACCCCCCCGAGATCGCTTGGGGACGTGCATAGTGCGCTCCCTCCACGAAAGGTGAACTACGTCACGTCTAGTCGTTCTCGCAGGTCAGCGCAACCCTTGACGGATTCCGTCGTCTGTGCCTCACGCTTCCGTGGGAGCCCGGCCGGCAGAGGGTGTCTCAGGTGCTGGATCCGCTGGGGATCCACCCTTAAGGTGACCTCACCACTTCACGACGGATCGTCCGGCACGTACCTGCCGGTGGAGGGAGCAGTTCGTCATGGCCACAGTGACCTTCGAGAAGGCACGGCGCTGGTATCCGGGGGCGGACGCTCCCGCCGTACCGGGCATCGACCTCGAGATCGGCGACGGCGAGTTCATGGTCCTCGTCGGGCCCTCGGGGTGCGGCAAGTCCACCACCCTGCGGATGCTCGCCGGGCTCGAGGAGGTCGACGAGGGACGGATCCTGGTCGACGACCGCGACATCACCCAGGTCCCGCCCAAGGACCGCGACATCGCGATGGTGTTCCAGAACTACGCGTTGTACCCCCACATGTCCGTCGCCGAGAACATGGGCTTCGCGCTGAAGATGGCGAAGGTCTCGGCGGCCGAACGCCAGCAGCGGGTCGAGTCGGCGGCGAAGCTGCTCGGGCTCACCGACTACCTCCAGCGCAAGCCGAAGGCGCTGTCGGGCGGGCAGCGACAACGCGTGGCGATGGGCAGGGCGATCGTGCGCAACCCGCAGGTCTTCTGCATGGACGAGCCGCTGTCCAACCTCGACGCCAAGATGCGGGTGCAGACGCGCACCGACATCGCCAAGCTCCAGGCCGACCTCGGGGTCACCACCGTCTACGTCACCCACGACCAGATCGAGGCGATGACGATGGGCGACCGGGTCGCGGTGATGGACCTCGGCGTGCTGCAACAGGTCGACACGCCGCTCAAGCTCTACGACAAGCCGGTCAACCTCTTCGTCGCCGGCTTCATCGGGTCGCCCCAGATGAACCTGATCTCGGCCACGGCCGTCGACGGGGTCGCCCGGATCGGCGGGTACGACGTACCCCTGGGCACACCCGGCGGTCGGCGGATCTCCGGCGACGTCGTGGTCGGCGTACGTCCGGAGGCCTGGCGGCTGGTCGCGCCGGGTGAGGGACTCCCGGTCCAGGTGACGGTGGTCGAGGAGCTCGGCGCGGACGGCTACGTCTACGGCACCTGCGACGTCGCGGGCACGCCGAGCACGGTCGTGGTCCGGGTGCCCGCACGCTCGGCCGCGGGCAAGGGCGAGGTGATCCACGTGACCACCGATGCCGAGCACGTCCACGTGTTCGACAAGGCGACGGGCGAGCGGCTCTCGGACTGATTCGGTCGGGGTCAGTGGACCCGGCGGGCCGTGCGGTCGATCGCCTCGACGAACGTCCCGAACAGCTCGCGTGGGAGGTCGTGGCCCATGCCCTCGACCAGGATCAGCTCCGCTCCCGGAACGGCGGCCGCCGTGGCGCGGCCGCCGGAGACGTGGACCATCTTGTCGGCGAGCCCGTGGATGACGAGGGTGGGGACGCGGACGCCGCGGAGGGCTCGCGAGCGGTCGGGCTGGGTCAGCACGGCCATCATCTGGCGCAAGGTGCCGACCGGCGAGATGCCGCGATCGAAGGTCTGCTCGGCGACCTGACGGGTCTCCTGGTCGGACCTGGGGTAGCCGGGTGAGCCGATCAGCCGCCACATCTCCACGCTGCTGGCGGCGTACGCCGTGCGGCCGGGCCGCAGCGGTCGGAGCAGCGCCGGGAAGAGCCGCGGGTGCTGCCAGCCGACCGTGCGCTTGCCGGTCGTCGACATGATGCTGGTCAGGGAGCGGACGCGGCCGGGGTCCTGGATCGCCATCGTCTGCGCGATCATGCCCCCCATCGAGACCCCGACGACGTGGGCGCGCTCGATGCCGAGATGGTCGAGCAGCCCGAACTCGTCGCGAGCGAGGTCGCTCATCGAGTACGGCGCGCGCACCCTCGCGCCGGCGAAGGCCCGGACGAGCATGCCGCGCGTCACCCGGCCGCCGACCTTGGTCGAGCGACCGACGTCGCGGTTGTCGGGGGTGATCACGAAGTAGCCTCGGCCCACGAGCATCGAGCAGAGCTCGAGGTCCCACCAGGTCAACGGGCTGCCGAGGCCCATGAGCAGGAGCATCGGCTCGTCGGCGGGGTCGCCGTACGTCCGGTAGCAGAGCTCGACACCCGTCGAGACCGGCGCGAACAGCTCCGGCGACACCGCGACCGGCGCTGACGTGGGCGGCGCCTCCCCGGTCTCCGGAGGCGGCGTCTCGGGCGTCGCGGAGGCGGAACCGGCCATGTTCACCAGTCAACCTCATCGTCACGACACGGCGGCGATCGGGGGGATTCGCAGACGTCGGGGGCGGCACGTCGTACCGTCGATCCTCGTGGCCACGTTCGCCGTCGCCGACTTCCTGCTCCCCGAGGGCTTCGTCGCCCCGGAGCGCCGGGCGGTGCTGCGCGAGGCCCGTCTGGTCACCGAGGCCGGCCGTCTGGCCTGGTCACGGCTCCGCCGGGCGGGTGGCCCGACGCCGTACGCCGCTCGCGTCGCGATCCGCGACGTCGACCCGGTGGTGCTGGTGCCCGGGTTCCTGGCCGGCGACGCCAGCCTGGCCGCCCTGGCGCGGGCGCTGCGCGAGCAGGGGCACCGCACCTATCGCTCACAGATCCACGCCAACGTCGGCTGCACGGCCCGGGCCACGAGCCAGCTCGAAGCGCGGATCGAGGCGGTCGTGGGGCGCCGAGGCCGGCGGGTGACGGTCGTCGGCCACAGCCTCGGCGGGCTCCTCGCCCGTTCCATCGCCGTACGCCGCCCCGACCTGGTCGCGGGCATCGTCACCCTGGGCAGCCCGATGCTGGCGCCGGGCGCGCACCACGCCGCCCTGACCCGGAGCCTCGAGGCGCTGGTCCGGCTCAGCCGGGCGGGTGTGCCGGGACTCATGGCCCTGGAGTGCGTCGCCGGCGACTGCGCGCGGAGCAGCTTCGAGGAGAGCCGGCTGCCGATGCCGCCCGAGGTGTCGTTCACCGCGGTCTACTCCCGGCGTGACGGGATCGTCGACTGGCGCGCCTGCATCGACCCCTTGGCGACGGCCGTCGAGGTGCGGTCGTCGCACCTCGGGATGGTGGTCGACCCGGCCGCCATCCGGGCCGTCTGCGGTGCCGTGGCTGCGGGGGCGTCGCTGCGCTCCCAGCCCTGACCTCACCCCGCCGATTGGTGGCAAACGGCACGTTTCCTGTGCACTTCGTTGCGGTTTGGTGCCAAACCGCCCCCTCGCGTGAGCAGCGACCCCTCAGATCGCGTCGAGCTTCTCGAACTGGTGCTCGCTGGAGATCAGCCGGACGGTGCCGCTGCGCGACCGCATCACCAGCGACTGCGAGGTCGCGCCGTGGGCGCGGAAGTGCACGCCCTGCATCAGCTCGCCGTCGGTGATCCCGCTGGCGACGAAGAAGCAGTCGTCGCCGGTGACGAGGTCGTCGGTCGCCAGCACGTGGTCGGGGTCGAGGTCGTGACCGGCGTCGATCGCACGCTGCCGTTCGTCGTCGTCCTTCGGCCAGAGCCGCCCCTGGATCACCCCGCCGACGCACTTCATCGCGCAGGCGGCGATGATCCCCTCCGGCGTACCACCCACGCCGAGGAGCATGTCGATGCCGGTATTGGGCCGCGCGGCCATGATCGCGCCGGCCACGTCGCCGTCGACGATGAACTTGATCCGGGCGCCGGTCGCGCGCACCTCGTCGGCGAGCTTCTCGTGCCGCGGACGGTCGAGCATGACCACGGTGACGTCCTCGGGGTGCGACCCCTTGGCCTTGGCGACCGCGTGGACGTTGTCCGCCACCGAGGCGCGGATGTCGACGGCGGCCGCCGCCTCGGGGCCGGTGACGAGCTTCTCCATGTAGAAGACCGCCGAGGGGTCGTACATCGAGCCGCGGGGCGACACCGCCAGCACCGAGACGGCGTTGTTCATCCCCTTGGCGGTCAGCGTGGTGCCGTCGATCGGGTCGACCGCGACGTCGCACTCGGGTCCGGTGCCGTCGCCGACCTCCTCGCCGTTGAACAGCATCGGGGCGTTGTCCTTCTCGCCCTCGCCGATCACGACGACGCCCCTCATCTGCACGGTCGCGATCATCTTGCGCATCGCGTCGACCGCGACGCGGTCGGCACCCTCCTTGTCGCCGCGTCCGACCCAGCGTGCCGCCGCGAGGGCGGCCGCCTCGGTGACCCGGACGAGCTCCAGCGCGAGGTTGCGGTCCGGCGAGTCGGGGGCGGGCTCCAGGCTCTCCGATGTGGCCGTCATGGCCGAGAGCCTATCGGTCACGTCTCGGCGAGCCCGGGCTCCGCGGCGTAGCTCCGGACCGCCGTCTCCTTGACCGACAGCCAGACCTCGCGGCCGGGCGACAGCGCCAGCTCGGCCACCGCAGCCGGGGTCACGTCGGCGAGCAGCTCGTGCTCCCCGGTCACCAACAGGCGTACGGCGTCCCCGTGCGGCGCCAGGCTGGTCACGGTCCCCGGCCAGCGATGCCGCGCCGAGCCCTCGGGCTGCCGGGGCGACACCGTGACGGCGCTCGGGCTGAAGGAGAGGAACCGGTCGCCGTCGGTCAGCACGTTGAGGCTGACCAGGCGGGCGACGTGCCGGGTGAGCGGACGCGCGGCCACCTCACGTGGCGGTCCGACCTGCACGAGGCGCCCGTCGTCGAGGACCCAGACCACGTCGGCCAGGGTGAGCGCGTCGATCGCCTCGTGGGTGACCAACAGCGTGACGCCGTCGTACGACGCGAGGTGGCGCGCCAGCTCGACCCGGAGGGTCGCAGCCACGCCGACGTCGAGGCCGGCGAACGGCTCGTCGAGCAGCAGCAGTCGCGGGTCGCCGGCCAGCGCGCGGGCGATCGAGACGCGCTGCGCCTGACCACCGGAGAGGTGGCGCGGCTTGCGCCGGGCGAGGTCGCCGACCCCGAACCGGTCGAGCCAGTCCTGGGCGGTACGACGCGCCTGGTCGCGGGAGGCGCCCGCGGTGCGGGGTGCGAAGGCGACGTTCTCGAGCGCCGTCAGGTGCGGGAACAGCAGCTGGTCCTGGAACGCCATCCCGACCGGGCGCTCGCGCACCGGCAGGCCGCGCCACGAACGACCGTCGACCCGGAGCTCGCCCGAGGCGGGGACCAGCCCGGCGATCGCCCGGAGCAGCGAGGACTTCCCGGCGCCGTTGGGTCCGATCACCGCGATCACCTGGCCGCGGCCGGCGACCGCGGTGGCCTGCACCCGGTCGGGCACGGTGAGGTCGAGCTCGAGCGCACTCATCGGGTGGTTCTCACAGCCGGCTCAGCCAGCGGTTGCGGAGCAGCACGAGTACGGCGACGGAGACCACGAGCAGCACCATGCTGACGGTGCGGGCGACCAGGGGGTCCGACTGCAGCTGGGTGTAGATCAACGTCGGCATGGTCTGGGTCCTGCCGGGGAAGTTGCCGGCGAAGGTGATCGTGGCGCCGAACTCGCCGAGCGACCGCGCCCAGGCCAGAGCCGCGCCGGCGAGCACGCCGGGCAGTGCCAGCGGGAGCGTGACCCGGCGGAACGTCGTCCACCGGTCGGCTCCCAGGGTGGCGGCGACCGCGTCGTACTCTTCGCCCGCGGTGCGCAGCGCGCCCTCGACGCTGATCACATAGAACGGCATCGACACGAACGTGTGGGCGATCACCACCGCGGTCGTCGTGTAGGGGATGGTGAGGCCGAACCACTGGTCGATCGGCCGGCCGATGGCGCCGGTGCGACCCAGTGCGGTCACGAGGGCGACGCCCGCGACGACGGGTGGCAGCACGAGGGGGACGGTGACGGCGGCGCGCAGCAGTGAGCGTCCGGGGAACGCGACCCGGGCGAGCAGCCAGGCGAGTGGCGTCCCGAGCAGCAGGCAGAGCAGGACGGTCGATACCGAGGCGAGAACCGTCAGCCAGAGGGCCTCGCGGACGGCCGTCGACGACAGCTGGCTTCCGAGCCGGTGCCAGGGCGTGTCCGCCACCAGTGTCACCAGGGGCACGACCAGCAGGAGGGCGGCGAGCGCGCCGGGGACGAGGAGGACGAGCGGCGGGCGGCCGAGGCGTGGCTGGGCCGAGCTGGTCACCGACGTCACTCGGGCATTCTGGCCCACCGCGGCCCGGCCGCGGTCACGCCACGGCCCACAGCACGACGACCGCCGCCAGCAGCGAGACCGGGGTCAGGGTCAGCGAGACGCGGTGGAACGCAGCGTTCCCGGGTCGTACGCCGCGGCGGCGGAGCGTGCGGCGCCACAGCAGGTTGGCCAGGGAGCCGGTCCAGGTCAGGCCGGACCCGATGTTGAGCCCGAGCAGTGCGGCCAGGACGGCCGTGGTCCCGAGCGGCGCCACGATCGGGAGCAGGAGCATGGTGGCCGAGAGGTTGGTCAGGAGGTTGGCGAGCACGGTCGCGAGTACCGCGACGCCGAGCAGCGCGCCCAGGCCGGTCGAGCCCGGCGCGAGGTCGCGGACGGTGCGCCCGAGGAAACCCTCCGCGAGCCCGGCGACGACCACGCCGAGGGTGAGCACCCAGATCGCGAAGCCGGGATGGGTCGCGTGGACCACGTGGATCGGCCGGGCCAGACCGCGACGAACGGCCCAGACGGCCAGGACCACGGCGGCCCCGAGCGAGACCCACCACGGCTCGCCGCCGAACGGCGACACCACCGCGAAGCCGGCCAGCATCACCGCGACGACCACGACGGGGAACGCCGGCACCGGGACCGGTCGACTCGCGTCGGCGGCCGGGACCACGGCCAGCCGGTCGCGGAACAGCAGCCGCAGCCCGACGTACTCCACCAGCAGCACGACGACCAGGACCGGCGCCATCTGGACCGCGAACCCGGCGAAGGTCAGGTCGAGGCGGGGAAGTGCGAGCAGGTTGGTGAGGTTGGACACCGGGAGCAGCAGGGAGGCGGAGTTCGCCATCCGGAGGCAGGCGTAGGTGCCCGGCTCGTCGGGGACCGAGCGTGCCAGGCCCGCGGCGAGGACGACCGGAGTGAGCAGGACGACGGTCGCGTCGAGGCTCAGCGTCACCGTGACGAGGGCCGCCAGCACGAAGCCACCGGTGAACAGGCGAGCGGCCGAGTCACCGCTCCAGCCGCCCACGCGTTGGGCGGCCGCCTCGAACAGTCCGGCCCGGGCGCAGAGGTCCGAGACCACGAGGATCGTCACCAGGAAGCCGACCACGGGTGCCAGGCGGTCGACCGCGGTCCTCGCCTCGCTGAAGGACACCAAGCCGGTGGCAAGCGTGGCGCCCGCGCACGCCACTCCGGCAGCTGCCTCGACCCGACCGCGCGGGTGTCCGAACGCGATCGCGAGCATCACGGCCAGTGCCACGACGACGACGACGTCGGACACGGGCGGCACCCGCGCAGCCTGGCACAGGCCTGGCTGGGGCCACCTGTGAGGATGGACCCGTGGTGTCGACGGGCTCGTCCGACGGTGCCGGCGGTCGGTACCAACGCTCGGCGTCGGGCATGGTCGGTGCCCTCGTCGTCACCCTGCTGGTGATCGGCGCCTTCGTCGCGTTCCGCGCGTTCAACCGCACGAACCTCGACGTGAGACCGGAGAAGGTCGACTACCTCGCCCAGGTGCGGTACGCCCAGGAGGACGGCTCCGCTGTTGTCTATCCCGCGCGGCTGCCGGCGGGCTGGCACGCCACGCAGGTGACGGTGACGCCCGGACAACCGCCGGGCTTCCAGCTGTCGCTGCTGACCGCCGACGATGAGTACGTCGGGTTCGTCCAGTCGTCCGAACCGCTGGCCACGCTGCTCACGACGTACGTCGACCCCGACCCACAGCCGGGTCCGGCGCCGACCGTGGCCGGGGCGGTCGGTCAGGACTGGAGGACCTGGACCGACAGCGGCGGAGACACCGCCCTGGGCGCCCAGCTCGGTCACGCTCGCGGCCAGGAGTCACTCCTGGTGTTCGGCACCGTGTCGCGGTCACAGCTCGAGCAGCTCGCGGGAGCGCTGACCACGGCGAAGGTGGGCAGCTAGTGCTGGTCGCCCTCGAGTGCCGCGTCGAGGCGCTTGCGGGCGCCGTCGAGCCACTCCTGGCAGATCGCGGCGAGCCTCTCGCCCCGCTCCCACAACCCCAGGCTCTCCTCGAGGGTGGTGCCGCCGGCCTCGAGGGCCCGCACCACCTCGATCAGCTCGGCGCGCGCCTCCTCGTAGCCGGGGCGGTCGTCGCCGCCCGTGGGGACGTTCTGCTCGGGCTGCTCGGGCTGCTCGGGCTGTTCGGGCTGCTCAGCCATGCCCCTCCTCGATCGCCTGGTCACGGGGGTCGGACTCCACACCGGTCGTGGTCGCCGCAATCCTGCCGTCCGCGACGCGGATGCGGAGCGGGGTGCCGTCGGCGACGTCGCCGACGGAGGTGACGACCTCGCCGCCGCCGCGCTGCACCACGGCGTACCCGCGCTCCAGCGTCGCCAGCGGCGAGAGCGCGCGGGACCGCGCCTGCTGGTGGGTGATGTCGTCGTGGGCCCTGCTGAGCGCGTGCCCGAACGCTCGCCGGCCGCGGTCGCGCAGGTCGGTCACCTCGACTCTTCGCGCCTCGAGCAGGGTGCCCGGCTCGGCGAGTGCCGGACGCGCCCGCAGCTGGGCGAGCGACTGGGCCTCGCGTTCGACCAGCTGGCGGATCAAGCTGCGCACGCGGTCGCGCGCCCAGGTCACGCCCTTGACCTCCTCGGCCATGTCGGGGACGAGGTGCTTGGCGGCGTCGGTCGGGGTCGACGCCCGTACGTCGGCGACCAGGTCGAGCAGGGGGGTGTCCGGCTCGTGCCCGATCGCGGACACCACCGGCGTTCGGGTGCCTGCCACCGCACGGATGAGCCCCTCGTCGCTGAACGGGAGCAGGTCCTCGACCGAGCCGCCCCCGCGGGCGATCACGATCACGTCGACCCGCGAGTCGCGGTCGAGGCGTGCGAGCGCGTCGATCACCTCGGTGGCGGCACGCGTGCCCTGCATCGCGGCGTACGCGGTTTCGAAGGAGACGCCCGGCCAACGGCGGCGGGCGTTCTCGATCACGTCTCGCTCGGCCGCGGAGTGAGGAGCGGTGATCAGCCCCACGCAGCTCGGCAGGAAGGGCAGCGACTTCTTCAGCTCGCCCGCGAACAGCCCCTCCGCGGCGAGCAGCTGGCGGCGGCGCTCGAGCCGGGCGAGGAGCTCGCCGAGGCCGACCATCCGGATCTCGCGGGCGACCAGGGAGAGCGACCCGCGGTTGGCGTAGTAGTCGGGCCGGGCGTGGATCACCACGCTCGCGCCCTCCACCAGCGGCGGGTTGAGACTGTCGAACAGGGTGCGGGCACAGGTCACCGGCACCGAGATGTCGGCCGCGGAGTCGCGCATCGTCATGAACACCGTGCCGACGCCGGGCCGGCGGTTGACCTGGGTCATCTGGCCCTCGACCCACACCGCGCCCAGCCGGCCGACCCACTGCGAGATGGCCAGCGCGATCTGCCGCACGGGTGCGGGCGCCGTCGGCGAGGTCTCGAGAGCCATGCGGTGACCCTAGGGCCTCCCGCCGACTGGGGAGTTCCTCCGGGTCGCCGGTAACCTCGCCAGCATGAGCGTCGACCTCGGCATGCCTGCGCAGTCGGGCAAGGGCGTCCGCCTGGCCGCTCCGCGCGGCTACTGCGCCGGAGTCGACCGTGCGGTGATCACCGTCGAGAAGGCGCTCGACCTGTACGGCGCGCCGGTCTACGTGCGCAAGCAGATCGTGCACAACAAGCACGTCGTCTCGGACCTCGAGTCACGGGGCGCGGTCTTCGTCGAGGAGCTCGACGAGGTGCCCCAGGGAGCGACCGTGGTGTTCTCGGCACACGGCGTCTCGCCGACCGTGCACGAGGAGGCCAAGGCGCGCCGGCTCAAGACCATCGACGCGACCTGTCCCCTTGTCACCAAGGTGCATCACGAGGCCAAACGGTTTGCGAACGACGACTACGACATCCTGCTGATTGGGCACGCCGGGCACGAGGAGGTCGAGGGCACCTCCGGCGAGGCCCCTGAGCACATCCAGCTCGTCCAGGGGCCCGGCGACGTCGACGACATCGTCGTCCGCGACCCGGCCAAGGTCGCGTGGCTGTCGCAGACCACGCTGTCGGTCGACGAGACCCTGGAGACGGTCGAGGCGATCCGCCGTCGGTTCCCCGAGCTGCTCGACCCGCCCAGCGACGACATCTGCTACGCCACTCAGAACCGGCAGCTCGCGGTCAAGGAGATCGCCCACGACGCCGACCTGGTGATCGTGGTGGGGTCGGCCAACTCCTCCAACTCCGTCCGCCTCGCCGAGGTCGCCCTCGAGGCCGGCGCCAAGAGCGCCCATCGGGTCGATGACGCGTCGGAGATCGACGACGCCTGGCTCGAAGGTGTCGACAAGGTCAGCGTGACGTCGGGGGCGAGCGTGCCCGAGGCCCTGGTCGAGGGCGTGCTGAGCTATCTCGCGGATCGTGGCTACCCCGACGCCGAGGCGGTGCACAGCGCCGAGGAGTCGCTCATCTTCGCCCTGCCCCCGGAGCTGAGACGAGATCTGCGGACCGCGGCGAAGGCGTGAGTGTTGCCGCCCGCTCGCGGGGCCACACGACGTACCGGTAGAGCAGGAAGTTGGTCACCACGCTGCCGCCGAGGGCGACCACCTTCGCGAGCATCAACGGCGCTGCCGCCGCGTCGTACGCCGCCTGGATCAGCAGGGGCTGGAGCAGCCACATGGTGAAGCCGTTGGTGGCGAGGAACAGCAGCGCCTGACGCAGGGTGACCCGACGCGCTCCGAACGTGTGCCGGCCGTTGGCCAGGAAGCTGAACGTCATGCCGCACGAGGTCGAGACGAAGTTGGCGGCCACGATGCCCAGCGGAGCGTGCAGCAGCCAGAACAGCACGACGTCGATGCACGTGTTCACGACCCCCACGGCCGCGAACCGGACGACCGTCGCGGGCAGGCGTCGACGGGTCGCCGGGCGCTCGGTCATGGCGTCGAGGGTGACACGTGACGTCGGGTGCGGTGGGCCGAACGCCGAAACTTCCCGACCGCGCCGAGCCCGTCTGGCGCTGCGAACCTAGACTCGCGACGTGGCGAGGTACCTCGACGTCCACCCGGACAACCCCCAGCCGCGGGTGATCGCCCAGGTCGCCGACGCGGTCCGCGACGACGCGCTGATCGCCTACCCGACCGACTCCGGCTACGCCCTCGGCACCCGGCTGGGCAACCGCGACGGCCGCGATCGGATCCTGGCCATCCGCGAGCTCGACGACAAGCACCACTTCACCTTGATGTGCGCGGACTTCGCCCAGCTCGGGCAGTTCGTGCACATCAACAACACGGCGTTCCGCGCGATCCGGGCGGCGACGCCGGGTCCCTACACCTTCGTCCTCCCGGCGACCGCGGAGGTGCCGCGGCGGTTGATGCACCCGCGCAAGCGCACGGTCGGGGTGCGGATCCCCGACCACGCCGTGTGCCAGGCGCTGCTGTCCGAGCTCGGCGAGCCCCTGCTGAGCAGCACCCTGATCCTGCCCGGCGAGACCGAGCCGCGGGCGCTGGGCTGGGAGATCAAGGAGGAGCTCGACCACGCGGTCGACGTCGTGGTCGAGGCGGGCGAGACGATCGCCGAGCCGACCACGGTGGTGGACTGGTCGGAGGGCTATCCCGAGGTCGTACGACGTGGCGCCGGTGACCCGGCCCGTTTCGAGGAGTAGTCGGTCGACCGCCGTCCGGGCCGGCGGCGCACGACCAGTGTCACCAGGCACACGGCGTACCCGATGAACAGCGCCGCGCTGTGGTGGGCGAGCCCGGTGACCACGGCCTGCACCACATTGTCGTGCGGATGGGCGATCACCTTCGTGCCGTTGAGGGCGACCAGGACCATCGTCCCGAACATCAACAGCGGCGGGAGGATCCCGACGGTGAAGAAGTCTCGGGGCCGCACCAGCACCGCCGACAGCAGGCAGATCGCGACGAAGCAGAGGTCGAAGAACAACCGCACGTGACCGGCGAGGGAGATCTCCACGGCCGCGGCGGTCAGGGTGAGAGCACTCGCCAGCGCGACGACCTCACTGCCGCGGGTGTCGCCGTGCCACAGCGGCCGGGTGAGGTCGCGCGGCATCGAGAACCGCGGGTGATCCGGACGCGCTGGCACCTCGCTCACCGCGCCTCCCGGTGAGCTCGCGCCGCCGGCGTGGTCACGGTGACACCGTATGCTCGCGCGCCTCCTCGTCGTCTGCGGCACGCCGAGGCAGCGCGTGCACCGAGCCGAGCGCCCGCGGGGCGCTCTCGACGCGTGGCGGACCCGTCAGCCGGTCGTCGGTGGCGTCGAGCTCCTCGAACCTGCGGGCCGTCACCAGCACCCGCGCCTCCCAGGAGCCGACGGCCTGGTTGTACGCCGCGACGGCGGTGTCGAGCGACCGGCCGAGCTTGCCGAGGTGACCGGTCATGGTGCCGATGCGCTCGTGGAGCTCGCGACCGACGCGGTGGATCTCGCGGGCCTGCTCGGCCAGGGACTCGTGCCGCCAGCCGTGGGCCACGGTGCGCAGCAGCGCGATCAGCGTCGTCGGGCTGGCCAGCACGACACCGCGGTCGGCTGCGTGCTCGATCAGCGCGGGGTCGGCCTCGAGCGCCGCCGAGAGGAACGACTCGGCGGGCAGGAACAGCACCACGAACTCGGGGGTCTCGGGCAGCGAACGCCAGTAGCGCTTGGAGCCCAGCAGCTCGATGTGTCCCCGGAGCTGGCGCGCATGGCGGGCGAGGTGGCCGTCGCGGTGGTCGGGGTCGTCGGTCGCGGTGGCGTCGAGGAAGGCGTCGAGCGGGACCTTGGCGTCGACGACCACCGACCTGTCGCCGGCGAGCCGGACGACCAGGTCGGGCCGGAGGGCGCGGTCGATCCCGTCGGGCAGGTGGACCTGCTCGAGGAAGTCGCACCGGTCGACCAGCCCTGCCACCTCGACCGCGCGGCGCAGGTGGAGCTCGCCCCAGCGGCCGCGCACCTGCGGCCGGCGCAGCGCCGTCGACAGGGTCTGCGTCTCGCGGCGCAGGCTGTCGGTGGTCGAGCGCATGTCGAGGACCTGCTGGTGGAGCTGCCCCTGCCAGGTGGCGCGCGCGTGCTCGAGGTCGTGGAGCTGGTCGCTGAGCCGGTCGAGGCCCTGCATCACCTCCGCGTGGGGCAGGGCCTGGTCGACCATGCGCTGCCCGAGCCCGTCGACGTACGACGGTCGCGAGCGCGCCCAGAGCACGCCGACGAGGGCGCCCAGCCCGAGGCCGACCAGGAGCGTCAGGAGTGTCGACATCGTGTCCATGTCCGCGAGGGTGCCAGGGACCACCGACAACACTGGCTACCGTGAACCCCATGGGTCCCAGGAGGCACAGGTTCGTGGCTGTCGTCGGAGCGGTGGCGACGTGCGCCGTGCTGTCCGGTTGCTTCGGCTCGGGTGGCCAGGAGCCGACCGCCTCGCACCGCACGCGGCACCACCGGACGTCGGAGTCCCCGTCTCCCGCCGACTCCCCGCCGATGTCGAGCCCGACGGGGTCGACGAGTCCGCCGGCGACGTCCCCTCTGGCGTTCAGCCCGAGGTCCGGTGGGAAGCACCTCGACGACTGCCAGACCCTGGCGCCGGGCGACGATCCTGCCGAGTTCCTCTACTACCCGGTCCTGATCCGCGCCACGAGCGCGGTCAGCCTCGACTCGGTGGCCACCGAGCACACTCAAGGAGTCGTCGACGCACGCGCCTGGATCGCCCCCACCGGG
>JAICSK010000012.1 GCA_025936915.1 Nocardioides sp. | reverse complement strand
GCCACCATCTGAGGGCTCCCGCCGACGCCTGACGGGCACTGGGCACCGAGACGTGATCGTGGGCACGGGGCGGACATCCCAGCGGAACGACGCGGGAGGCGGCGACGTCCTGGTCTGCGCGGGGCGGGCGCTGACGTCGTGCACGGTGGAGTCGGGGACGACCGCCTCCACGGTCAGCAGGTCCATGTCGAGCGCTCGGACCACGTCGGCGACGTACTCGACGGCGGTCCGGGCAACGACCTTCTCGACCCGGGCTTCGATCCTCGTGCGACGGGGTCACACGTGTCCGGTGGGGATCTCCGCCTCGACACCTTCTCGTTCCGGAGCGCCAGCACGGCGTGCACGTCGATCTCCGGTCGGGCACCGCCACCGGCGACGAGCACGACCGACTGGTCGTCAAGCGCGGCTGGACGAGGTACCAGACTGCCCGCTCGACAACATGGTCCGCGGCACCGGCAGGCACGACACCGTGCTTCTCACCAACGGCAGCGACCTGCTCGAAGCCACCGACCTCGGCATCGACGCGGTGGCGGATC
This sequence comes from Nocardioides sp., assembly GCA_025936915.1. Lineage (GTDB taxonomy): Bacteria > Actinomycetota > Actinomycetes > Propionibacteriales > Nocardioidaceae > Nocardioides. The sequence goes on along the minus strand of JAICSK010000012.1, from coordinate 30,299 downwards.
GGGCCGGCATGGGCACCGCCGCCTCACTGCGCAGCCACCTGCGCACGCACGTGGGCGTCTCCCCCGTCGCCTATCGCCGCAGGTTCCGCGCGCCGGCGGTCTGAGAAGGGCGCGGCGGGAGCTTCAGCCCGGGCGCCACATCGGCCAGAGCTCGGGCCCACCGGCCACGCGGAGGGGTTCACGGAGCTCGAAGCCGAAGCGCTCGTAGAGCGGGATGTTCTCCTCCTTGCTGCTCTCGAGGTACGCCGGACCGGTGATCGCCCCCAGCCGGTGCCGGAGCAACGCGGTGCCGATCCCCTCGCCTCGCCGGACGGCCCCGACCCCGGCGAGATACCAGAACTCCTCCTGCGGCCGCGCCTTGTGCATCAGGCCCTCCAGGGCCGCTCCACGGCCGAGGTTGCGTCGCAGCGCCCGCGCGTAGAACGGGATCGCCGCCACCTGCCGCCACGCCGGCGTCCGGAAGCCCGGAGGGTCCCAGAACGCCGCCCCCACGGGCTCACCGTCGACCAGCGCGAGGTCGGTCGACCCCGGTGCGTCGTGCGCCCAGCGCGCGTGGGCCGCGAACAGGGGATGCAGCGACCGTGCGGCCGGCACCAGCCACCGGGCCACGGGATCGTCGTCGAAGGCCGTGGCCATCACCCGCACCACGTCGCGGCGGTCCGCCGCTGTGGCCGCGCGCACCTCGATCACGGTCATGCCTCGAATGCCGGGTAGGTCTGCGGTGCCACGTCGTCGAGCGAGCGCCCTGCCCAGTCGCCGTCGGACCAGCGCGACCACATGCGCTCACCGGCCTCCTGCACACCCCGGGTCGCCGCCTCGACGTCGGCGCCCAGCACCACGCCGTCCTCGACAACGGGCCGCCCGTCCACCAGCACGTCGGCGAGGTCGGAGGGCTGCGCGTAGTAGACGAGGTTGCGGATCGGGTCGCGCATCGGGGTCATCGTGAAGCCGTCCGCCCGCCAGAAGAGCAGGTCCGCCTTGGCGCCCGGCGCGATCCGGCCGAGGTCGCCGCGGCCCAGCAGCCGGGCCGCGTTCACCGTCGCCGCGTCGAACACCTGCCGTGCGGTGGACACGTCGGTGCGCCGCGCCGCGACCTTGCCCGCGATCGCCGTCCAGCGCAGCGACTCGATCATCGACTGGGGCGCGGTGTCGGTGCCGAGACACATGTTCACGCCTGCCTCGACGTACGCCGGGAACGACTCCATCACCAGACCGCGCCGGATGAAGCACCAGACGTTGGTGGAGACCGACGTCCCCGACGACGCGAGCAGGGCGAGGTCGTCGCCGGCGAAGTTCACCCAGGAGCTCCCGCTCAGGAAGAAGGCATGGCCGAGCACCGTGCGCGGCCCGAGGAAGCCGAGATCGGCGAGCCACTCGACCGGCGTCCGGCCGTGCCGACGAGTCATCTCGTGGAACTCCCAGACAGCCTGCGACGCGTGCAGCGAGATCGGGACGCCGAGATCGTCAGCGGCTGCACGCGAGTCGCGCAGCAGGGCCTCGCTGCAGGTGTCCACCTGGGCCGGGGCCAGGAACCCCTGCACCCGCCCTTCGGCGCGACCACGCAGCCGCTCGACCAACGCGGTCGCGGCCTCGAACCCGGGACGCCCGTCGTCGTCGTCCCAGGCGTACTCGACCCGCTTGCCGTCGGGAGTGAACCATCGCCCCGAGCGGTACATGGGGGCGACGTACCCGCGCAGGCCGCTCGCCTCGATCGCGTCCGCGACGTACTCCGGGATCCCGCCCATCTGCAGCACCGTCGTCGTACCGGTTCGGGCGAGCTCGATCAGGGAGTAGTCGACGCAGGCGCGGGCACCGTCCTCGTCGAGGCCGGCCATCTCCGTCGGCAGGATCTCGATCAGCCCGGTCAGCCAGAACTGTCGGCTGCCGACGTCCTCCTGCACGGACTTGTCGATCGGCGACTCGTCGAGGTGGGCGTGCGTGTTGATGAAGCCGGGGGTGACGATCCGGTCGGGGATGTCGACGTACCGGTCGACCGGGCCGGGGTACGTCGACCCCACGAACGCGATCCGGTCGTCCTCGACGACCAGGCACCCGTCGCGCAGGATCCGGTGCTCGCCGTCCTGGTGGGCCACGATCCAGCCCGCTCGGTAGAGGGTCGTCGTCATCTGTTCCTACTGCGCCAGCCAGACGCCGACGAACAGCGCACCCAGGGCGAACAGCCCGGTCAGCGCACCCGACCAGGCCAGCGCCGACCGCGACGTCGCGCGCTGGTGGGCGTACGCCGTCACACCCGACAGCACCACCAGCACGTACTTCAGCGTCAGGGTGTGCTCGTACGACGCCGGCTCGTCGGGAAGAGCGGCGACGTTCCAGATCCCGGTGAGGACGAGCACCCCGAACGCCGGCCAGGCGAACCGGGTGAACGCCCGCGCCGCGACAGTCGTGGCGGTCGAGCCCACGGCGCGCAGGGCGGGGACGATCGCCACCAGGGTGAGCTGCCCGCCGACCCAGACCGATGCGGCGAGGACGTGGAGGAACAGCCGCACCGTCTCCCAGTCGACGGTCTTCACCTCAGCACTCCCGGCACGGAAGGAGCCTAGGCCACCGCTTGGGTAGGCTCTCGGGGTTCTGTCCGGAGCCGGTGGGGGGTTCGCAGCGATGCCGCACGCCTGGCGTGTCGTCGTACCGCTGGCGCTGCTCGCGACAACCCTCGCCGGCTGTGTCGGCAGGTCCGGCTCGTCCGGCTCGCCCGACGACATGGCGGCGCCCGACCTCGGCGCGTGCCGAGTGCTGACCCCGGACGACGTCTCCCAGCCGAGCAACGCCTCCGCCCCGGTCTCGTGCGACCAGCCGCACACGGCGCAGACCTACGCCGTCGGGCCGCTGCCCGGGGAGTTCGCGCACGCGTCGTACGACGACGAGAAGGTCGCGGCGTTCGCCTACCAGACCTGCTCGCAGAAGTTCATCACCTACACCGGCGCCGACGAGAGCCTGGCGATGCGCTCGATCCTGAGCTGGGCGTGGTTCCGACCGAGCCACACGGCGTGGGACCGCGGCGCGCGGTGGTACCGCTGCGACATCATCGGCGGTGGCGACCAGACCCGGGCGTACGTCGACCTCCCGGCCACGACCAAGGGACTGCTCCTCGGCCGGCCCGCCGACCAGTGGATGGTGTGCGCGCAGGGCGCCACGGTCAGCGGTTCGGTGAAGGTGCCGTGCACCCAGAAGCACGACTGGCGGGCGGTGACCACGATCGTGCTCGGCTCGTCGGGCGATCCCTATCCGGGTGACCAGGTCGTGCAGGCGCGGACGAAGGACTTCTGCTCCAAGTCGGTGGGCGCCTGGCTCGACTACCCCGTCGACTACGACTTCGGCTACTCGTGGTTCCATGCCGCCGAGTGGGACGCCGGCAACCGGCGCTCGGTGTGCTGGGCGAGGACGGACAAGTGACGAGAACCAGGTGGGCCCTGGCGGTGGGAGCGGCCCTCCTGCTCGCCGCGTGCTCCAGCGGGGGCTCCTCACCGACCGCCGACGACACCCCGGTGGTGCACTCCCCCACGCCGACGCCGACCGAGACCCTCCCGCCGCCGAAGCCGCCGCCGCCCCCGCCCGCGAACGCCTGCTACCGGCTCGGGTACGCCGAGGTCCTCGCCCCGACCAGCGACAAGAAGCCGTCGCCCTGCTCGGGCATCCACACGGCGGTCGCCTTCTACGTCGGGAGCTATGACAAGAAGCTGCCGGTCGACGGGAAGGCGGTGCACGCCCTGGAATCCACGGTCTGCCCGCGGCGGTTCGCGTCGTACGTCGGCGGCACGGTGGACGACCGCCGGCTGAGCATGCTCCGCGTCGTCTGGTTCACCCCCACCGTCGAGCAGGCCGCGAAGGGGGCGCACTGGTTCGAGTGCGTCGCGATCGCGCTGCAGGGCGACCAGCACCTCGCCCTGCTCCGCGGCCCGGTCCGGGGCGTGCTCGCGAGGTCCGAGACCCGCGACCACTACGCGCTGTGCGGCACGGCCGATCCTTCCTCGAGCACGTTCGAGCAGCGCATCTGCGCCGCGCCCCACAGCTGGCGGGCCCTGCGCACGATCGTCTTCAAGCCCGGGCGGTACCCGGGTGAGGACCAGGTGCGGTCCGCGGGCCAGCAGCCGTGCAACGACGCCGGCCGCGCCGCCGCGAGCGACCCGCTGAACTACCGCTGGTCCTACGCCTGGCCGACGCTCCGGCAGTGGCGGGCCGGACAGACGTACGGCGTCTGCTGGGCGCCGGGCTGACCCGAGCTAGAACCCGAGCTTGCGCAGCTGTTTGGGGTCCCGCTGCCAGTCCTTGGCGATCTTCACGTGCAGGTCGAGGAACACCTGAGTCCCGAGGAGCGCCTCGATCTGCTGGCGCGCGTTGGTCCCGACCTGGCGCAGCCGCGAGCCCCGGTGACCGATCACGATGCCCTTCTGCGACGACCGCTCGACGTACAGGTTGGCGCTGATGTCGAGCAGCGGCTTGTCGTCGGGTCGCCCTTCGCGGAGCCCCATCTCCTCGACCACGACCGCGATCGAGTGCGGCAGCTCGTCGCGGACGCCTTCCAGCGCTGCCTCACGGATCAGCTCCGCGGCCAGGATCTCCTCCGGCGCGTCGGTGAGGTCGCCGTCGGGGTAGAGCGGCGGACCCTCGGGCATCAGCCCCACCAGCAGGTCGGCGAGCAGCCCGACCTGGTCGCCGGACACCGCCGACACCGGCACGATCTCCTGCCACTCGGTCGAGGTCTCGGCGCCGAGGGCCGCGATGTCCTGGAGGTGCTCGCCGATGCGCTGTGGCGAGGCGAGGTCTGTCTTGGTGGCGACCGCGACCTTCGGCGTACGCCGCACCTTGGCCAGCTCGCTCACGATGAACCGGTCCCCCGGCCCGACCTTCTCGTCGGCCGGGAAGCACACGGCCACCACGTCGACCTCGGCCCAGGTCGTGCGGACGAGGTCGTTGAGCCGTTCGCCGAGCAGCGTGCGCGGCCGGTGGAGCCCCGGGGTGTCCACCAGGATCAACTGCGCGTCCTCGCGGTGCACGATCCCCCGCACCACCGTGCGCGTCGTCTGCGGCTTGTCGGACGTGATCACGATCTTGCGGCCGACCAGCGCGTTGGTCAGCGTCGACTTGCCGGCGTTGGGGCGGCCGACGAACGATGCGAAGCCGCTGCGATAACCCTCCGGCGGGGAGTAGTAGTCAGACACCGCGCGCCTCGTCGTACTCCGCCCAGATCTGCTCGTCGGACTTCCCCGCCGCCTTGCCGGCCCGCCAGATCGGGCCGGGGTCGACGGCGCGCGGGTGGCGGGAGGTGACCGCGCGCCAGTACCCCATCACGTCGTACGCCGCGTTGGGAAGGTGGCGTGCGCGCATCAGGTGCTTGCGGATGGACCGCATCTGGGAGGACTCGCCGGCCATCCAGAAGTACCCCTCGCCCGCGGGCCAGTCGATGCCCTCGACCACCTCGGCCAGCCGCGACCGGCCCTCGGCCGGCGGCGTCAGCCAGGTCACGTCGGTGTGCTCGGGTAGGTAGCCGGGCAGGTCGTCGGGGACCTCTGCCCACACCCGGGTGGGCAGGGAGGTCGAGGAGCACACGCGCGCCATCGCCGGCATCGCCGTGAGATCGCCGACCAGGAGGAGCCAGGCGGCCTCGGGGGGCGGGGCGAACGAGCCCTGCGGCGCGGTCACCATCGGCCGGTCGCCGACACAGTCGCCGCTCGCCCACTCCGTCACCAACCCGACCTCGTGGATCACGACGTCGACCACCAGCTCGTCGCCGGTCAGGGATCGAACGGTGTAGTAACGCACCTGGAACTGCCCTGGCACCACCAGGCCGACCCATTCGTCGAGGATCCCGGTCGACACGAGCCCCGGCACCGACAAGGTCAGCCGCACGAGATGGGGCGACACCTGCTCGCGTCGCGTCACCACGGCGTCGTAGCGCGCAGCCCTGGTCGTCATCACCTCAAGGCTAGTGGCGGGGACGGACCCGGCTAGCATCGCCGAGTGCCCGCTGTCCAAGCCCCGGAGACCGAGCGATCGGCGGAACGCCCGTCCCGGCCGAATCGCCCTACGCGCCCGAGCTGGCGCACCGTGCGCTGGGCCGCGCTGGTGGCCTATGTCGTCGGGCTGGGGATCTTCGTCGCCTGGCAGGGCATTCCCACCGACCGGCTCGGGATCTACGCCGGCATCCTGGTCCTGCTGACCATCGTCGTGCTCGGCCACGGGTGGCGGGCGTGGTGGCAGATGATGGTCGACTGGCTGCCGTTCGAGGCGGTGCTGCTCGCCTACGACTACAGCCGGGGCTTCGCCTCGCCGTACTCCGCGGCGCAGGAGAAGGCGAAGATCTTCCCGATCGTCGACGTGCGCAACGACCTCGGCGTGCCGCTGCACGTCTCGTTCCCCATCCGGGCCGACCAATGGCTCGGTGAGCACCTGGGGATCGGGTCCGCGATGCCGACCACGTGGATCCAGGAGCACTTCCACCCCACCGGCGCGATCCCCTGGTACGGCGTGCTGGTCAGCCTGGTCTACTGCAGCCACTTCCTGGTGATGCCGATCGTCGCGATCGTGCTCTGGATCCGCAACAGGGAGCGCTTCCGGATCTGGATGAACATGGTGATCGTCCTGGCAGTCGCCGGGGTGACGACGTACTTCCTCTACCCGATGGCGCCGCCCTGGCTGGCCGACAACGGCGGGGTGTTCCCGGGGCCCTACGTCGGGCGCTACACCTCGGAGGGCTTCGACCTCGTCGGCCTGCACATGGTCGGTGGTCTGGTCAGCCAGGGGCAGTACCTCGTCAACCCGGTGGCCGCGATGCCGTCGCTGCACACGGCGTACGCCACGCTGGCCGCAGGCTTCTTCTGGTTCGGCGCGCGGTGGTGGCAGAAGGTGCTGCTGGCCTGCTACCCCTTGGCGATGGGCTTCGCCCTGCTCTACGGCGGCGAGCACTACCTGGTCGACGAGCTCGCCGGCGCGGCGTACGCCCTCGTGGTCATCGCCGGTTGGCAAGTGAGCAGCCGTCTCCGAGGAACGAGGACACGGCGTGGGCGGGTCGAGACGAGACCGGTGACGGTGCTTGGGACCGCGCACGGCACCGGGCTTCGAGACGGGCCCAGCGGCCCGCCTCAACCTGCTCAACCCGCGGAGGCGTCGGTGCCGAACGTCGGGCGCAGCGGGTAGTCCGCCTCGCCCTCGTCGTCGGTCTTGGTCGCGAGGACGTGGTGCAGCTGGATCTCGTTGCGCTCGAAGCCGAGCCGCGACCCGGCCATGTAGAGCCCCCACACGCGGGCGGTGGCCTCGCCGACCTCGGCGACGCAGGCGTCCCAGTTCTGCTCGAGGTTGTGGCACCAGCCGGCGAGCGTGCGGGCGTAGTGCACCCGGAAGTTCTCCTCGTGCATCACCTCGAGGCCGGCGTTCTGCGCCTCGGTGATGATCCGGCCCGACCCGGTCAGCTCGCCGTCCGGGAAGACGTAGCGGTCGATGAACGCACCCGTCTCCTGGTGCCGGTTGTGCGGACGCGTGATGCAGTGGTTGAGCAGCCGGCCCTGCCAGCGGAGACGGTCGCGCAGGAACGAGAAGTACGACGCGTAGTTGCGCACGCCGATGTGCTCGGTCAGCCCGATCGAGGAGACCGCGTCGAAGCCGGTCTCGGTGACCTCGCGGTAGTCGCTGTGCCGCACCTCGGCCAGGTGGTCGAGGCCCATCTCCTTGATCTTCTCCTGCGCCCACGTTGCCTGCTCACGCGACAGCGTGACGCCGAGCGCCTTGACGCCGTAGTGCTCGGCGGCGTGACGCACCATGCCACCCCAGCCGCAGCCGACGTCGAGCAGCCGCATGCCGGGCTTGAGGTCGAGCTTCTGTGCGATCAGGTCGTACTTGTAGTACTGCGCCTGCTCGAGCGTCGCGTCGTCGGTCGGGAAGACGGCGCAGGTGTAGGTCATCGACGGGCCCAGCACGTACTCGTAGAAGGTGTTCGAGACGTCGTAGTGGTGGTGGATCGCCTCGGAGTCCCGCCTGCGGGAGTGGCGCAACCCCTCGGCCGCACGTCGCCAGCGCGGCAGGTGCTCCTGCGGCGGCGGGGGCGGCGGCTTGAGGTGGGAGATGCCGAGCCCCCTGGCGAGCCTGATCGCCTCCGCCGGCGACGGCATCTTGAACTTCAGGTCCTTCTGCAACGCCTTCAGCCCCGGGTAGGGGTCGCCCGGGTGGACGCCGTGCACGACGAGATCGCCCGACACGTAGGCGCGGCCGAGACCGAGGTCACCGGGCGCGGTCATCAGGTAGGCCAGACCCCGCTCGTTCCTCACCTCGAAGCCGAACGGCGCGTCCTCGGGACCGGCGGCCGAGCCGTCGTACGCCGTGACGCGCAGGGGCAGCGGTCCGGTCAACAGCTGGGTGAACGCGTCAGCGATCTTCACGCTCGCCATCTCTATCGTCTCCTCACGGCCTTGTCGTAGAGGCTGGTCAGTCGGTGGTCCGGGTCGTAGCGGTCCTTCACCCGGGCCAGGTTGGCGCCGTCGTAGAGCTGCTCGAAGGTCTCGCGGTCGTAGAACGCCTCGGAGTAGAGCGACTTGTGCCCGTCGAGCTCGTGCACCTTGGTCTCGATCGCCCGGTTGCGCGGTGCGTTCGGCGCGTCCGGGCCGACGCCGACGTTGCCCCAGAAGCCGACGTTGACGTAGGTCTGGTCGGGCTGCAACGGGTAGGTCGGCCACTTCTTCGAGGCGGTCAGCGGGCACAGCCACACCGGCCGCATCCCGACCTCGGCGTCGAACCAGTCGAGGAACTCGCCGAGGCGCTCAACCGGGATCTCGACGTCCTGCACGACCCGCTCGCCCTCGGGGTTGCCCTTGCGCCGGTCGAGCCAGGCACCGACGTGGAGGCGCTGGTCGAGCTGGACCATCCGGTAGTAGACGTCGCTGCGCTTGTACGTGCGCGGCCACAGTCGCCGGGCCACCGGATGCTGGGCCCCGAAGGCCCGGGAGCACCAGAACCAGTCGGTGTCCCAGCGCCACAGGTAGTCGTAGATGGTCAGCACGTCGCGGTCGCGCGCCTGGATGGAGCGGTAGTAGATGTCGCGGCCGGTGTAGTCGCTGGGCCTCGCCGACGCGCGCTCACTCCACGTCGCCAGGGTCAGGTAGTACTCGCCGGGCTGGAACGCGGTCCCGTCGAGGCCGTCGACGCGGACGCCGTCGTACTCCTGGGTCTCCATGATCTGCGAGATCGTCTTGGACAGCAGGCCGGCGTCGTCGAAGCGGACATGTCGGAGGCTCACGTACGACGGGACCTTCTCCAGCTTGATCCGGAGACGCGTCGCATAGCCGAGGGAGCCGTAGCTGTTGGGGAAGGTGTCGAACAGCTCGTCACCCGGAGTGGTGGTCACGACCTCGCCGGCACCGGTGAAGATGTCCATCTCGACGACCGACTCGTGCGGCAGCCCGTTGCGGAAGCTGGTCGACTCGATGCCGAGTCCACTGACCGCCCCGCCGAGCGTGATCGTGCGCAGCTGCGGGACGACGTAGGGGATGAACCCCTGCGGCAGGGTGGCGTCGACGAGGTCCTCGTAGGTGCACATCCCCTGCACGTCCGCGGTCTGCCCCTCCGCGTCGATCGAGATCACGCCGGTGAGGCCGGAGACGTCGAGGCCCGGTGCGTCGGACGTGACGCGGGGCCGGAACAGGTTGGACGTCTTCTTCGCCAGGCGCACGGTCTGGCCGGCCGGGATCGCGTCGTACGACGCCTTCAGCCGCGCGACCGCTGCCTGGTGGGCTGCCTGTCCGGTGAGCACGGGCGGAAACTTACTCCGCGACACCGGTGAGCGGAGAACGGGTTCGGTGGAGCAGGGCCGAGTCGACCGGGCTCGGCCGACGGTCGAGCCGGGCCTCCAGCAGGGCTGCCGCCTCCTCGAGCCGCCCCGCGTGCGTGAGCGTGTGGATCAGAGTGTCCTCGAAGACCTCCCGCTGGGCGTGGGAGCCGCCCAGGCGGACGAAGTCGCCGGCGAGACGCGCCAGCAGGTCGGAGGCGACGGCATGGTCGCCCTCGACGTACGCCGCGAACCCCAGCGCCAGGTCGGGCAGCAGCTCGGCGGCGCCGGGAGCGGTGAAGGTCGACGCCGCCCGGGCGAACCGGCGTAGCCCGTCGGCGTCCCCGGCCGTCCCCAGACCGATCGCGACGTGGGCCCCGACGAACGTGAACGGCACCTCGCTGGTGAACGGCGCGATCACCTCGGACATCGTCGGCGAGCCCGGATCGGTCGCCGGTGGGACATGTCCCAGCAGCTGGCAGCGCCAGAGCAACGACGTGCCGTCGGACGGCCCGCGGGTGCCACCGCAGACCAGGTACCGCTCCAGCGCCGCGTCCCCACGGCCGAGCTGCAGCTCGTGCAGCGCCGCGTGCCACACCAGGTGGGTGGTGAACTTCGCGGCCTGGTCGGTGATCGGCAGCCAACCCTCGAGGAACGCCAGGCCTTCGGCGTGGTCGCCGGACTCGACGTACACATGGGCGAGCGGATGTGCGCCGTCCGACCCGGGCGGGTCGAGCTCGAGACAACGGGTGGCAAGGGCGTGCGCCTCGTCGAGGCGGCCCTGCTCCTGCCGGAGCATCGCCTCGTAGCCGAGCACCGACACGTGGTCGCCGACCGCGCCGCGGGTCCGGGATACCAGCTCCTCGACGCCCTCGAACATGTCCGGCCGGGTCGAGGTCGTGAGCAGGAAGCCGGCCATGTCGAACGCCACCAGGTCTCCCGGGTACGCCGCGGCGTGCCGCTGCCACGCGTCGTACGCCGGCCACATGCCCTCCTCGGCCGTCCGGGCCGCGACGGCGACGAAGGAGCGCTCCCAGTCCTGCGTCGCCCGGCCCGCGCGGGCGGCCCTGGCCTCGGCCGCGGCGTCGAAGGTCTTGTCGCCGTCCACGGCGGCCAGGAGGCCCGCCACCGCATGCGCGACACCGGACCCGGGATCCACCTCGAGGATCGTGTGGAGGAGGTCGGACTCCCCCGACCTCCGGGTGAGGTAGCGCCAGAGGAAGTCGTCCCACCTCGCGGCGACGTCACTGCCGAAGGAGGGGGTCAGGACACCCATGGGCGGGACGGTACGGCGGCCGAGCCGTCGGGGTCCACCGCGCCGAGCCGGACCAGGTCGTCGTCGGTGAGGCGGACGGCCGCGGCGGCGACGTTCTGCTCGAGGTGGGCCACATCGCCCGTGCCCGGGATGGCGAGCACGTGGTCGCCGAGGGCCAGGGTCCAGGCGATCCGCACCTGGGCCGGCGAGACGCCGTGGGCGTCGGCGACCTCCCGGACGACGTCGTACCTCTCCGCGGCGGAGTCCTCGCGGGCCCGTCCGGCGATGGTGAAGAACGGCACGAAGGCGATCCCGTGCTCCCGACACGCGGCGAGGACGTCGTCGGCGTCGGAGCGCTCGTAGCCGGGTGCGTGCCGGTTCTGCACGCAGACGATGTCGGCGACGCGACGGGCCGTGGTGAGCTCGTCAAGGCCGACGTTGGAGACTCCGATGTGGTCGAGGAGTCCCTCGTCGCCGAGGGCGGCGAGCGCCTCGACCGCGGCGGGGACGTCGTCGCGGCCGTTGCTGCGGTAGTTCACGACGTGCAGGCGCTCGAGGCCGAGGGTCTCGAGGTTGTGCTCCACGTGCCGGCGGAGCTCGTCGGGCCGGGCCCAGTCGCCCCACTCCCCGGTCACGAGGTCCCGGCCCGGTCCGACCTTGGTGACGATGGTCAGGTCGTCGGGGTACGGCGCCAGGGCGTCGCGGATCACGAGGTTGGCCCGTGCGCTCGCCGAGAAGTAGAACCCCGCGGTGTCGACGTGGTTCACCCCCAGCTCGACGGCACGTCGTACGACGGCGGCCGACTGGTGGGGATCGCGGTCGGCGCCCCGGCCCATGCCGCCGGTGCCGGTGAGTCGCATCGCGCCGAAGCCGAGGCGGTTCACGGTTCTGTCGCCGAGAGTCCAGGTGCCCGCGGCTGCCGCTGCGATCACAGGACGTGGACGACCACGTCGACACCGCCGAACTCGCGCACCGCTCGCAGGTCGGGCTCGCCCTCACCACCCAGACGCACCACCGCTTCGAGTCCGCGGGCGCCCGAGGAGAGGGCCATGGCCACGCAGACCTCGAGGGCGCTCAGGTGGAGACTGCCCAGCGACACCGATGCGGCGGCGTACGTGCGCCCGTCGAGGTCGCGGACGGCCGCACCCTCCGGCGCGCGGGTGCGGGCCATCGTCGCGCGCGCGAGCGTCACCAGCTTCTGGTCCTCGGTGGAGAGCTCGGCCACAGCGCCGAGGCTAGGCGACGGGGGTCACGGCTGACGGAGCGGGTCGGCGACCGGGCGCCGAGCCTCGATCCGCGCGGGAACGGCGCTCAAGGCCGCGCTCAGGACCAGGGTGGCCACGGCCAGCCCGGCCAGCTGCGTGAGGGAGGGCGACACGGAGTGCGAGGAGAGTGCGCGATAGAGCACGGTGCCGCACGCGCCGCCCACCACGAGGCCGACGACGGCCGGGAGCAGCTGCGCGATGGCGAGGGCGGTGGCCGCCTCGGCAGGCGAGACGCCGAGGGCGCGCGCCACAGCCAGCGATCGCCGGGCATCCACGGCGCTCGCGCGGGTGACGAAGACCAGGTTGACCGCCGCCATCAGCGCCAGCAGCAAGGTGAGCGCCGTCATCACGGTGTGGAGCTGCGCGACCAGCGGATCCGCCGGGCCGCCCACGTCACCCCGCTCGGCGTGCAGGCTGGACTGCGCATAGAGCACCACGATGCCGCCGCACACCGCCACGGCGACCGACAGACTGGTGAGCGTCGCACGTCGAGGTCGCCGCGCCGCGAGGCGCACGCCCAACAGGGCGGGCGCGGGCAGCCGCGCGGACACCGCGACGAGGAGACCGCCCCGGTGGGGCGCGCGGCCGCTGGAGGCGAGGGCGCGCACGGTGCTGGTGCGAGCGGCTCGCCACGCGGGCACGACGGCGGCCATCACCACGATCACCAGCACGGAGGCGACGACCGTGACGGCCTGGCCGACCGACAGCGACGTGGCGCCGACACGACCGAGCAGACCCGCGCTGAGCGAGATCAGCCGCGGCGCCAGCAGCCGCCCGGCGACGAGCCCGACGAGCGAGGCCACCAGGCCGACCGCGAGGTACGACGCCAGCAGGAGCCGGGTCACGAAACCCGGCGTCGCCCCGGCGGCCTTGAGCATCCCCACTCGTCGTACCTCGTCGTCCATCCGGCCGCCGACGAGGACGACGAGCGTGGCGAGCGCCAGGACGACGAGCAACGTGCTCGCGAACACCACCGCCGTGCGCTCGGAGGCGAGCTGCTCGGCCTGGCGGGCCGCCACGTCCTGCCACGCCGTGAGCTCGGGACGTCCTGCCGGCGGGCCACTGTCGGTGAGTCGGCCGGCGAAGGCTCGGGCGGAGCCGGCGTCGCGGAGCCTCAGGTACTGGAACCAGACGAGCGGTTGCTGCGGTGTCGCCATCCCGGCGACGCGTTGCCGCGACGCCCAGACGAGGCCCGGCTCGGCGGAGAACCAGCCCGGCTGGTCGAGGATGCATCCGATCGTGCAGAGCTGGGGGTACGGCGGAAGTGCCGCCGAGACCGCGATGCCGACGACCGGGACCGCGTGCCCGGCCAGCTCCACCCGGTCGCCGACGGAGAGGTCCATCGCCAGTGCGAACGCGCGCTCCACCACGACCCCGTCGCCGTGCGTGAGCCAGTGACCGCTGACGAGCTGCGGACGGTCGACGGGCGAGTTGCCCGCATCGCGGCCCTGCAGCTCGGCGACGCCGGTGATCCCTCCCGCGGTGATCGAGGTCCACGTGGTCGGGAACGCTCGGCTGCGGTCCGACACCCCCGGCCGGGCGGCCACCGCCGCGAGGCTCGCGCGATCGGCCGCGGTGACGGTCTGGTTCGGCGCGGGGAACAGGACCGCCACGACGTCAGGACCGCGTGTTCGCGAGCGGGTCTCGGCGTACGGCGCAGCGGTCTGGCCGTGCAGCACGAGCCCGATCGTCAGGGTGGTCGCGGCGAGCGCGAGCGCGACGAACAACAGCACCGTCTCGGTCGCCCGTCGGCGCAGGTCGCGTCCGGCGAGACGAACCCCGAGGCGCACCCGGCTCATGCGCGCTCGCTCGCGGAGAGGACGTCCACGGTTCCGGCCGTGCTCGGCCCGAGCACGACGTCCTCGATCAGCGCGCCGTCGCGCATGGACACCATCCGGTCGGCGGTCGCAGCGGTGCGCTGGTCGTGGCTGACCACGACCAGCGTCTGGCCGTCGGCGCGCAGGCTCTCGAAGAGCCGGAGCACCTCCGTCGTGGCCGCACTGTCGAGGTTGCCGGTCGGCTCGTCGGCGAGGACGACCGCCGGGTTGTTCACCAGGGCCCGCGCGACGGCGACCCGCTGCTTCTGGCCCCCGGACAGCCGGGCCGGCAGGTGCCGCACCCGGTCGTCGAGCCCGACCCGCTCGAGCAGGGCGAGTGCTCGGCGGCGCGCCTGACGGGACGGCGTACCGGCGAGCAGGGCGGGGAGCTCGACGTTCTCGACCGCGGTCAGCTCGTCGAGCAGGTGGAAGTCCTGGAAGACGAAGCCGACCTGGTCACGCCGTAGCCGCGCCCGAGCACGCTCGGAATCTCGGTCGATCCGGCGGCCGCCGAGCCAGACCTCGCCCGCCGTGGGCAGGTCCAGCCCGCCCATCAGCTGGAGCAGCGTCGACTTGCCGCAGCCGCTGGGACCGGTCACCACCACGGCCTCTCCGGAGGCAACCTCGAGGTCGACGTCGTCGACCGCCCGGACCAACGCCTCGCCCTTTCCGTAGTGCTTGGCGAGCCCGACCACGCGGACGGCGGCGCTCACCGGGCTGCCCCCCACGCGCGCACACAGGCGTCGAGCCAGGTCAGGTCCGCCTCGATCCGGAGCACCACGCCCTCGAGCAGGAGGGAGGCGTCCGAGCCGTCCGGCTCACCGAGCGCGGCTCGCTGGGCGTCGCGCAGCCGGCGTACCAGCTCGCGACGCTGGGAGCCGATCACCTCGAGCGGGTCGGCGAGACCGCCGGCAGCGGCGACCACCAGCTTGAGGTGGAAGTTGGTCAGGTCCGGCCGAGGCCAGGTGACGTCGCTCAGCCACTCCTGGACCCGCTCCCGGCCCTTTGCGGTGAGCTCGAAGATCCGGCGTTCGGGCCTCTCCGCAGCGGCCTCGCGGGTCGACGTGACGAGCCCGGCCTGCTCGAGCCGCCCCAGAGTGACGTACATCTGGCCGGCGTTGAACCCCGCCGCCAGCGGTCCCAGCGCCTTCTCGATCCGGGCCCGCAGCTCGTAGCCGTGCGACGGCTCCTTCGCCAGCAGCGCCAGCACCATTTCCTGTTGCATCGTGTCCGACCCCTAACGGTTAGATGAGCCAGAGGATAACCGTTAGGCAGCGTGGAGAAAAGCCCTACGCCGGGCGCCGCACCGCCCGGACGACGGCGTCGACGCCCGATCCCGCGACCGCGCGCGGCCGCTCCTCGGCCACGACGATGTCCCAGGCGTCGGCGTCGAGCACCGCGAGGGCGTCTTCGACACAGACCTGCTGCTGGCCCGCGGCCGGGGAAGGTTCTCCGGTCTCGGGGACGATCGGTCGGTGGCCGGCCAGCAACAACGTCCCGCCGGGGGCGACGCCCGATCCGAGCCGCGTCACCATCGCGCCGACCGATCCGGCGACGTGCACGTAGAGGGAGCTCACCAGGTCGAACTGCGCGGCCGGTGGCGTCCACGCCCCCAGGTCCGCCTCGATCCACTCGATGTCGCCGGCGAGGCCGTCGCCGAGCGCCTCGACCGTCGTACGCCCGTGCTCGAGCGCGCTCGCGGAGAAGTCGACGGCGATGACGTGCCAGCCCGCCGCGGCGAGCCAGATCGCCTCGGCGCCGTGTCCACACCCGGCGTCGAGCGCCCGGCCCGGTGACAGGCCGCCGACCTCGCGGAGGAGGAGCGGGTTGGGCGGACGACTCGCCACCTTGTCCTGATGGTCGCGCAGCACCTGTGCCCACCGGCGTTCCCAGGCGTCCTGGTCGAAGGCCTGATCGGCCACGCGAGACCTCCTCCCATCACCGTCTCGTCCGCACCGACGGTACGACGTGCCCCTCGGACCGGCTGCCCCGAACCGATCTGGAACCCGCCCCGTCGTACCGACGAGCGCCCGACCTGACGCCTCACCGGGCCGCAGGATCACTCGCTGCCGCCGGGTCGCACGAGCCCGGACTCGTAGGCCACGACGACGGCCTGGACGCGGCTCCGGAGACCCAGCTTCTGGAGCAGGCTGGCGACGTGCGACTTCGTCGTGTGCTCGCTGATGACGAGTCGCTCGGCGATCTCGGCGTTCGACAGACCCCGAGCGACCAGACCCAGCACCTCACGCTCTCGGGCGGTCAACGGCGGCAGCTCGACCGACCCTCGGGAGCCGGGCTGGGCGAAGCGGGCGATCAGCCGCTCGGTGACAGCGGGGGCGAAGAGCGAGCCACCGTCGGCCACCACCCGGATCGCCGCGAGCAGCTGGGTCTCCTTCGCGTCCTTGAGCAGGAAGGCACTCGCGCCCGCCTGGAGAGCGGCGTACACGTACTCGTCGAGATCGAACGTCGTCAGGACGACGACCCTGACCTGCGGTCGCGCCGCCACCGCCCGTCTGGTGGCCTCGATGCCGTCGAGCCCGGGCATCCGGATGTCCATGAGGACGACGTCCGGCTCGAGGCGTGTCACCAGCTCGACCGCCTCGAGCCCGTCGGCCGCCTCGCCGACCACCTCGAGGTCGTCCTCGGCTCCGAGGATCATCCGGAAGCCGGTCCGGACCAGGCCTTGGTCGTCGGCGAGCAGCACCCGGATCATGCGGTCGCCGCCCCGATGGGCAGCCGTGCGCGCACCGCGTAGCCGCCACCGGGGCAACGGCCGGCCTCGACCTGACCGCCGTAGAGCTCGGCGCGCTCCCGGATGCCGACCAGCCCGTGTCCGGAGCCGCCGCCGTCGCCGGTGCCGGGCCCGTCGTCGACCACCTCGAGCTCGAGGTGGTCGGTCGCATAGCTCACGCGCACAAGCGCCCGCGCGGGCCCGGCGTGCTTGAGCGCGTTGGTCAGCGCCTCCTGGACGATCCGGTACGCCGAGAGGTCGACGCCGGCCGCGAGCTCGATCGGAGTCCCTTCACGGACGACCTCGACCGGCAGTCCCATCCGGGTCATCGAGCCGGCCAGGTCGTCGAGGGCATGCAGCCCGGGCTGCGGCGCGAGGATGTGCTCCTCGTCGTACCGGAGCATGGCGAGCAGTCGACGCATCTCGTCGAGGGCCTGCTCGCCCGTGTGCTCGATCGTGTCGAACGCCGCACCGGCCTCCTCCGGCGCACCCGCGAGCACCCGTCGGCCACCGCGTGCCTGGAGCACGATCACGCTGATCGCGTGGGCGACGACGTCGTGGAGCTCACGCGCGATCCTGGCTCGCTCCTCGGCGACGGCCTCGGCGGCGCGACGGTCGCGCTCGGCTGCCAGCGCCGCGTTCTCGCGGGCGAGCCTCTCGTCGGTGGCGTGCCGATGGTGGAAGATCCGCCCGGCGACCGTCGGGAAGCCGATGAACGTCGTGAAGAAGATCCAGTCACCGACCGTCGGTGGCTGCTGGGGGTCGAACGCCGCGAGCGGCACGATCGCGATCGAGACCACCACGCACGCCGGCAGCATCCAGCCGCGGGCGTACCGCGTGCCCGAGTAGAGGGCGATGATCAGGCCCAGCATGAACGAACCGCCCTCGGCGACCCCGTGCAGCACCGTGTGGTTGATCTCGACCACCGCCACGGCGGCGAGCAGGGGGACGAGCGGAAGCGTCCTGCGCGCCAGGAAGGCGGATGCGAAGAAGAGGGCGACCGCGACCCCGGCGCCCTGATCGCGGGTCAGCTCCCCGCTGAACAGCACCTCGGCCACGTAGAGCACCCCGACGAGCCCCGCTACCAGGGCGTCCACGTGGGCGGACAGTCCGGCGCGGATCGACACGCGGCGATGGTAGGTCCGCGAGGGGCCGTGCGTCTTCGCTCTCACGAGGGAGATCAGCACGGTGGGAAACCGCTCCGGGGAGCGACCCGGTCCGCTCGCGACGGCGATGTGCGGCCCGGCGTCGACAGGCGACCGTTGCCGTGACCGATCGCCGTACCCCAGGAGGGACCGCATGACCACCATCGCCACCACACCGCACACCAGCACGCGCTCCACGACCCGGTTGTGGCAGGGCGCCCTGGCCACCGGCGTGCTCGCCGGTCTGGCGCCCCGCGTCAACGCCGTGATCTACGACCACGAGCACATCTGGCATCTCGACCCGGAGGCTCGCGTCCTGCTCCCGATCGTGGTGGCCCTGCCGCTCGTCCTCGCCTCGACCGTCGGCCTGTGGGCGTGGCGTGGCCCGCGCAACCGACCCGCGGCCGTCGGGCTGGTCCTCTCGTTCGTGGCGGTGCTCGGCGTGGTGGCCTTCTTCGTCAGTGCGCCGATCGTCTTCGGCGGACTGGCCGCGACGCTCGGCGTCGAGGGACGCCGCCGCGCCGACGAGAGACGCGGCCGGATGGCGACCTTCGCAGTGGTCCTGGGGATCGTGGCCTGCCTCGGCGGCACCGCGCTCTGGCTCGCCGGCGTCTGAGGCGTGGGGGTCAGTCCGCCGCGGCCGCCCCGGGGAGCAGGCTGACCAGCACGCTCTCGATCTTGTTACGGCGCCCCGCGGCGGCCTCCGCGACGAAGCGGAGGCCGTGGGCCTCGACGTGGGACCCGGGGATCGGGACCCGGCCGAGGTGCTTGGCCATCAGACCGAGCACGGAGTCCACGTCCTCCTCCTCGACCTCGAACCCGAAGAGCTCGTCGAGGTCGTCGATCGGGAAGCGGCTGGAGACCCGGACCGACCCGTCGTCCAACGTCGAGGTCTCGACCTGCTCGGCGTCGTACTCGTCGGTGATCTCCCCGACGATCTCCTCGAGCAGGTCCTCGATCGTGACCAGGCCGGCGGTTCCGCCGTACTCGTCGACGACGACCGCGATGTGCTGCCGCGACGCCTGCATCTCCGAGAGCAGTGCGTCGACCGGCTTGGACTCCGGCACGTAGAGCGCCGGCCGCATCACCTCGTCGACCCGCTGGGTGAACTCGACACCGGGGTCCTCGAAGTCGCGGCGCACGACGTCCTTGAGGTAGGCGAAGCCGACGATGTCGTCGAGGTTGTCATCGATCACCGGCACCCGCGAGAAGCCCGAGCGGAGGAACAGCGACAGCGTCTGGCGGAGGTTCTTGTGCCGCTCGATGTACACCACGTCACCGCGAGGCACCATCACCTCGCGGGCGATCGTGTCGCCGAACTCGAAGACGGAGTGGATCATCGCCCGTTCGCCCGACTCGATCACCGCCGACGCCTCCGCGTAGTCGACGAGCTCGCGCAGCTCGGTCTCGGTCGAGAACGGACCGCCGGGCAGGGCCCGACCGGGCGTGATCGCGTTGCCGACCAGGATCAGCAGCTGGGCGACGGGATCGAGGACCCGCGTCAGGGCCGTCAGGATCACGGCGGCCACCGGAGCGAACCGGTCGGCGTGCAACCGGCCGAGCGTGCGGGGTGCGACGCCGACGACGACGAAGAGGAGCACGGCCATCGACACCACGGACGTCGCGATCGTCGGCCACCTGCGGCCTCCGTACCACCCCAGGACGACGAGGGTGAGCAGCACCGCCGCGCCGGTCTCGCAGAGCAGGCGCAGCAGGATCGCCATGTTGATGTGGCGGGGGCGGTCGTCGAGCAACGCGACCAGGCGGCGCGCTCCGGGGCGGCCCTCGCCGACCAGCTCCTCCGCACGCGCGCGGGAGTACGACGAGAGCGCGGCGTCGGCGGCCGAGAAGACGCCGGCGAGCACCACGAGGGCGCCGGCCGCGACCACCCCGGCCGGGTCGCTCACGTCTGTCTCTGGCCCGACCGCCAGGCGGCCAGGAGCTGGTCCTGGAGCCCGAACATCTCCCGGTGCTCCTCCGGCTCGGCGTGGTCGTAGCCGAGCAGGTGGAGGATGCCGTGGACGGTCAGCAGCTCGACCTCCGCCTCGGTGCCGTGGCCCGCCGTGGCGCCCTGGCGCTCGGCGACCGCCGGGCAGAGCACGAGGTCTCCGAGCACGCCCTCCTCGGGGTCTTCGTTGACCAGCCCGGGACGCAGCTCGTCCATGGG
Source organism: Nocardioides sp. (assembly GCA_025936915.1). GTDB lineage: Bacteria > Actinomycetota > Actinomycetes > Propionibacteriales > Nocardioidaceae > Nocardioides. The sequence goes on along the minus strand of JAICSK010000012.1, from coordinate 10,150 downwards.
GAAGGCGAGCACGTCGGTCGGGCCCTCCTTCTCCATCCACTGCTCGTTGAGGGCGGCGATGGTGGGTTCGTCGACGGCCTTGATGCAGAGCTCGGCCAACGGGTGCACCCGCATCTGGTCCATCACGAACCGGCTCAGCGCGGCCAGCCGGTTGACGTCGAGCTCGTGGCCCGACTCGTTGAGCACCTCGATGCTCATCAGCTGGAGCGGGTGCCGACCGGCGGTTGCCGTGCGTCGTAGTCGTCGTACGCCGCGACGATCTGGCCGACCAGCTTGTGCCGGACGACGTCATGGGCGGTCAGCCGTTGGAAGGAGACGTCCGCGAGCTCGTTGAGGATGCCCTCGACCACGCGCAGCCCGGACCGCACGCCGTTGGGGAGGTCGACCTGCGTGACGTCGCCGGTGACCACGATCTTGGAGCCGAACCCCAGCCGGGTGAGGAACATCTTCATCTGCTCCGGCGAGGTGTTCTGGGCCTCGTCGAGGATGATGAAGGAGTCGTTGAGCGAGCGGCCGCGCATGAACGCCAGCGGCGCCACCTCGATGGTGCCGGCGGCGAGCAGCTTGGGGATCGAGTCGGGATCGACCATGTCGTGGAGCGCGTCGTAGAGCGGACGCAGGTAGGGGTCGATCTTCTCGCTCAGGGTGCCGGGCAGGAACCCGAGCCGCTCCCCCGCCTCGACCGCCGGCCGGGTCAGGATGATCCGGTTGACCTGCTTGGCCTGGAGGGCCTGCACCGCCTTCGCCATCGCGAGGTAGGTCTTGCCGGTGCCGGCCGGACCGATGCCGAACGTGATCGTGTGCTTGTCGATGGAGTCGACGTAGCGCTTCTGGTTGAGGGTCTTGGGCCGGATCGAGCGGCCCCGGTTGCTCAGGATGTTGAGCGACAGCACGTCGGCCGGACGCTCGGTGGTCTCGGCACGCAGCATCGCGAGCACGCGCTCGACCGTCTCCGTGGTGATGCCCTGGCCGGACCGGATCAGGGTGACCAGCTCGTCGAGCAGCCGCTCGGCCAGGGCGACCTCGCCGGGCTCGCCCTCGAGGGTGATCCGGTTGCCGCGGACGTGCACCTGGAGGTCGAACGAGCGCTCGATCAGCGCGAGGTGGTCGTCACCGGGCCCGAGCAGGCGGACCATGTCGATGCTGCCGGGCACCACGACGGTGTGTCGGGTGCCCTGGGTGTCATCGGTCTGTTGGCTCTCTGTCATCAGGCTCCATGCTACGGGCGCGCACCCCCGCGCACCCAACGCTTTGGGTCAGGGGTGGGTCACCGTGAGGATGCCGAGGCACATCTCGTCGGTGGTGCCCTCGCCCCAGACGACGTAGCGGTCGGGCTGCCCGGCGAAGGCGGGCAGCCGGTCGCGCAGCCACTGCACGTGCCGACAGGTGACCTTCACGGTCTCGCCCGGCTGCAGGGTCACCGGCGGGATCGGCTTCGCGGCCTGGTTGTCGAAGTTCCACACCGGGATGTCCAGGATCGTCCTGGCTCGTGGCGTCCCGGGGTCGACCTGGATCCTGACGGAGCGCCCGAGCAGGTGCATGTGACCGGCAACGGCGTGGATCGTGGTCGGCTGGGTCATCGTGCGGGTGCAGGTGGTGACCTCGGTGTCGCGCTGCTCGCCGCAGAGCACGTTGAGCCAGTTGTTCGTCTGGCCGACCGGTCCGAACCGGCGGACGACGTCGGCCACCGAGGCGGTGCGGTTGCACAGCGGGTTGCCGCGGTGGCCGGGGCGGCAGGGCAGCTCGACCGGCGCCGGCAGCAACATCGTCTCCAACGGCGTGAGCCGGGCACCGGGCCGAGCGAGTCGCAACATCGTGGCCGACCGGTCCGGACCCGGACCGCCGAGCAGGTTGTAGTGGACCTGCATCACGATCCGGCTGCCCGCCGCCAGGGGTACGCCGTACCCCGGCGCGTCGACGGACTCGCGCGCGCCGGGCGCCCACGCGCCCAGCCACGGCGCGTCGTCCAGGTTGTTGCTGTCGGGCAGGCCGCTGTCGCCGAAGCAGGTCCAGCCCTCGCCAGGGTCGTGGGCGTCGAGCTGCTCGGCCGCGGCGACCTGGTCGGGGTCGACGCGGAACAGGATCACGTGGTGCACGACGTTGCGGTTGTCCGGTCGGACGAACGTGCCGGTCAGGAACCGGTCGTGGGTCAGGTGCGGGTCGAGCAGGAAGCACCGGTAGTCGTCGTTGCCGACGCCGTTCGGGGCCGACGGCTGGTAGGGCTCCGGCAACCGGAGCGACACCCGACTCTCGCCGGGGCGCAGCGGTCGAGGCTTGCCCAGGGCGACCGGGTGGGTCGCCGGCAGCGTCGTCGGGGTCGCGGGTGCCGAAGGCTGCGGCGTGACCGACGGCGGGGAGCCGTCGCCGGAGGCCGCGACGATCCCGAACGTGACCGCCAGCGCCCCGACGACGACTGCGGCGCCGACTGCGGCCACGCGGGCGGCCAGCCGGGAGGTCAGCCGGGCGGTCAGCCAGGAGGCCATGCCTGCACCCGTCCGGCGAGCACGTGCAGGTGGGCGTGGAAGACGGACTGACCCGCCTCCTCGCCGGTGTTGAGGACCATCCGGTAGCTGTCGTGGCCGGCGTCACCGGTCACCTGCCGGGCGACCCGGACCAGCTCGGCCACCGTCTCCGGCTCTCGGTCCGCGAGCTCGGCGGCGTTCGCCACGTGCGTCCGCGGGATCACCAGGACGTGCAACGGAGCCTGCGGGTGGAGGTCGCGGAAGGCCACCGCGGTCTCCGTCGTCGCGACGACGTCGGCAGGGATCTCGCCCGCGACGATCGAGCAGAAGATGCAGTCGGCCACCACGCCATGCTGTCACGATTCCGCGACAGGTCGGCGTCAACCGGCGGCCGGTGGCGCACGTGGTACTAGCGTGATCGGACATGCGGAGGTCCGGCTGATGGCTCCCCCTCGGAGCCGTGCGCCCGGCTGGAGTGCCGACGAGGCCCTGGAGCTCCTGTACGCCGCCCACTGGCGGCACCTCGTCCGCCTCGCGGTCCTCCTCGTCCACGACATCGGCAGCGCGGAGGAGATCGTCCAGGACTGCTTCATCTCCGTCCACTCCAAGTGGAACCGGCTGCACGATCCCGACAAGGCCCTCGCCTACCTCCGCCAGAGCGTGGTCAACCGCTCCCGGTCACACCTGCGGCACCTCTCGGTGGTCCGACGCCACGCCGACCACGAGGGGCCGCCACCGAACGCCGTCAGCGCGGACGAGACGGCGTACGACCATGCGCGCCGCGCCGCCGTCCTCGAGGCGCTCCGTCGACTCCCCCGACGGCAGCGTGAGGTCCTCGCCCTGCGCTACTACCTCGACCTCGCGGAGTCGGAGATCGCGGACATGCTCGGGATCAGCCGCGGCGCCGTGAAGAGCCACGCGTCGCGAGGAGCCGCCGCTCTCCGCGTCCAGCTCGCCGCGGAGCTCGAGGAGTCCCGATGACCCACGACGACCGCCTCCGGCATCTCCTCTCCGACGCCGTCTCTGACATCGACCCGGCGGACAGGATCGAGGAGCTGCGGGCGTCGGTGCGTTCGAGCTCGCGCGTCGTACCGGCCGCCCAGCCGCGCTCCTGGTACGCCGCCGCCGGCATCGTCGCGACGGCTGCCGTGATCGGCGTCGTGGCCTTCGTGACCCACCTCGCCAGCGACAGGTCCACCGACCTCGGTCCCGCCTCCGACGGCGGAACGGTGCTGCCCTCGGCCACCGCGACGGCCCTCGACACCGCCCTCCCCCTGCCGAAGGGCGGGCCAGGCCCCGCGGACACCTCGATCTACTACCTCGGCGCCGGCCCGGACGGCACCGTGCTCTATCGCGAGCTCGGCACGCCCGCGCCAGGCTCCTCACGGCTCGACGACGCGATCACCGGTCTGATGACCGACCCGTCGGACCCTGACTACCGGACGCCGTGGCGCGAGCGCTGGCTGACCCGCGCGACCGACGACGGCCGGCTGATCACGGTCGAGGTCGGTCGGGCCCCCCGCACGAGGCCGCCGGCGATGACCCCACGCGACGCGACCGAGGCCGTCCAGCAGGTCGTCTACACACTCCAGGCGGCGGCGCAGGAACGGGAGAAGGTGCGGTTCGTCCACCACGGCCGGCCTCTCGCGTCGCTGCTCGGCGTACCGGTGGACCGGCCGGTCGGCGCGCGCCAGGCGACCAGGGTGCTGTCGCTGATGAGCATCAGCTCGCCGGCTCAGGGGGCCCGGGTCCCCCGCGGGGTGCTGGCCGTGGACGGCGTGAACAACGCCTACCGGGCCGACGTCGTCGTCCGGCTGGTGCGCCACGGCATCACGTACGTCGAGCGCCCGGCCGCCGCGACCGGTACCTACGACCCGAGCCGGATGTTCCCGTGGCGGGTCTCCCTCTCCACCGAGGCACTCCCACCGGGCCGCTACACCCTGGTCGCGGCCAACGGCAGCGGCGATCGAGGTCGCGACACCCGCACCGTCGTCCTGCAGTGACCGCTATCCCCACCTCGGGGTGCGGGCGAGCAGGGCCGCGACGGCTGCGACGCCCGCGGTGGAGGTCCGCAGCACCTCCGGCCCCAGGCGTACGCCGTGCCCACCGGCGCCGGCGAGCCTCGACACCTCCTCGTCGGTGAGCCCGCCCTCCGGCCCGACGACCACGACGACCGACCCGGTGGCAGGCACCTCGAGCGACGCCAACGGCCGGCTCGCGGTCTCGTGCAGGACCACGCCCAGCCCGGCCCCCGCGAGCAGCGAGGTCACGTCGTCGGTCGTCATCGGCTCGGTCACCTCGGAGAACCACGCGCGCCGCGACTGCTTGGCGGCCTCGCGGGCCGTGGCCCGCCATCGCGCGAGCGACTTCGCGGCCCGCTCGCCGCGCCAGACGGCTACCGAGCGACTCGCCGCCCACGGGACGATCCGCGCCACACCGATCTCGGTCAGCACCTCCACGGCGAGCTCTCCGCGGTCGCCCTTCGGGACTGCCTGGACCACGGTGAAGGCCGGCGTCGGCTCGGGCACGGTCTCCACCTCGTGGGCCGCGACCACCAGCCGACGCCTGCCGGTCTCGGTCACGACACCCGTGACCCGATGTCCCCGACCGTCCGTCAGGGCGACACCCTCGCCCGCCCGCATCCGGCGGACCGCGACGGCGTGGTGCGCCTCGTCACCCTCGACCACGACCTCGTCGCCACGGCGTAAGCCGGCCAGGGACTCGACCCAGTGGACCGGGAGGGTCATCAGTGCTGGTTGAAGGCGTCGCGGATGCGACCGAACACCGACCCGGACGACCGCGCCGGGCCGATCCGGCCGTCCGGCCTCTCCTCGTCGCGGATCGCGGCCAGCTCGCGCAACAGCTCCTCCTGGCGCGGGTCGAGCCGGGTCGGGGTCTCGACCACGACCGTGACGACCAGGTCGCCACGCCCGCCGCGCAGTCCGGGTACGCCGCGCCCGCGGAAGACGTGCTCGCTGCCCGACTGCGTGCCGGGTCGCAGATCGAGCTCGAACGACGTCTCCACGCCGGTGTCCGCGCCCGACTCGGTGTCGGCCTCGAGCGTCGGCAGGGTCAAGGTCGTGCCCAACGCGGCCGCGGTCATCGGGACCGTCACCGCGCAGTGGAGCGTCGTACCCTCGCGGGTGAACACCTCGTGCGGCGCGACGTGCACCTCGACGTACAGGTCACCGGGCGGTCCACCACCCGCGCCGACCTCGCCCTGGCCGGCGAGCTGCACGCGGGTGCCGGTGTCGACCCCGGCCGGGATCTTCACCGTCAGCGAGCGGCGCGCGCGCACCCGGCCGTCGCCGGAACACTCGCGGCACGGGTCGGGGATCAGGGTGCCGTAGCCGTGGCACGCCGCACAGGGCCTCAACGTCCGGATCTCGCCGAGGAACGAGCGCTGCACGTGGGCCACCTCTCCGGTGCCGCGGCACGTCTCGCACGGCACGGGATGGGTGCCTGGCGCGGTGCCCTCGCCGTGGCACGTCGTACAGATCACGGCGGTGTCGACCTTGAGCTCGCGTGAGACCCCGAACGCCGCCTCGGCGAGAGTCACCTCCATCCGGATCAAGGCGTCCTGGCCGCGGTGGACGCGGGGTCGCGGACCACGACCCTGCCCGGCCGCCTGGCCCCCGAAGAACGCGTCCATGATGTCGGTGAACGAGAAGCCGGCGCCGAAGCCGCCGGTGGCCCCGAAGACGTCGCCACCCCGGTCGTACGCCGCGCGCTTCTGCGGGTCGCTGAGCACCTCGTAGGCGCGCGAGACCTCCTTGAACCGCTCCTGCGTCTCGGGGTCGGGATTGACGTCGGGATGCAGCTGACGTGCAAGCCGGCGATAGGCCTTCTTGATCGTGTCGGCGTCGGCGTCGCGAGAGACGCCGAGCATCTCGTACGGGTCGTGGTCTGGCATCGAGGAATGGTCCTTGTCGGGTGTTATGCCTCGTCGAGGATGCGGGAGACGTAACGAGCGACCGCGCGCACCGCCGCCATCGTCCCGGGGTAGTCCATGCGGGTCGGGCCGACGACGCCGAGGTTGCCGACCGCCTCCTCCCCGGGACCGTAGCCGGTCGACACCACGCTGGTGCTGGCGAATTCGCGGTAGGGGCCCTCGTGGCCGATCCGGACGGTCACCATGCCCCCGGTCTGGGCCTCGCCGAGCAGCTTGAGCAGGACGACGTGCTCCTCGAGGGCCTCGAGGAGCGGCCGGACCGAGATCTCGAAGCTGTCGCCGAAGTGAGCCAGGTTGGCCGCACCGCCGACCGCGACCCGCTCGGACGAGCGGTGGTCGGACAGCGCGTCGACGAGGGCGTCGGCCACCGCCCCCTGAGCCGCGCCCGCGTCACCAGGAGGGACCTCCAGCGACCCCAGCTCGCTGGTCGCGTCTGCCACGATCTGGCCGATCACCGTTGCCGCGAGCCGGCCGCGCAGTGCGGCGACGTCGTCGTCGTCGACCGGGGCGCCGAGCTCGACGAGCCGCTGCTCCACCCGGCCCGAGCTCAGGATCAGCACGACCAGCAGCCGGGTCGGTGTGAGTGCGACCACCTCGACGTGCCGGACGGTCGAGCGGGACAGCGTCGGGTACTGCACCAGGGCCACCTGGTGGGTGAGCTGGGCCAGCAGACGCACCGAGCGCTGAACCACGTCGTCGAGGTCGACCGCGCCGTCGAGGATCGTGGCGATGGCCCGCTTCTCGGCGGCGCTCATCGGTTTGATCGTGGTCAGCCGGTCGACGAAGAGCCGGTATCCCTTGTCGGTCGGGATCCGGCCCGCGCTGGTGTGGGGCTGGGTGATCAACCCCTCCTCCTCCAGGGCCGCCATGTCGTTGCGCACCGTGGCCGGGGAGACGCCGAGACCGTGCCGCTCGACGAGGGCCTTGGACCCGACGGGCTCCTGGGTGGAGACGTAGTCCTCGACGATCGCGCGGAGTACGGCGAGGCGACGTTCGTCCTGCATCGCCACCATCCCTTCGCCGTTGGCACTCACCCGCCCTGAGTGCCAAGACTACTAGGCTCCGCCGGGTGACGGAGTTCGTGGAGGTCGCCGACCGGGTGTGGGTCGCGCGCTACGAGTGGGCCGACGCGAACGTGACCGCGATCGGCAGCGAGCGCGGGTTCGTCGTCGTCGACACGCACGGCTCGACCGCGGCGGGCCGCACGGTGATCGACGACCTACGACGCCTCGGCGCCGGCTCGATCGCGGCCGTGGTGAACACCCACTGGCACTGGGACCACGCCTTCGGCAACGCCGCCTTCCGCGAGCTCGACCCTCACGTGCCGATCCACGCCCACGAGGACGCCGCCCGGATGCTCGGCGAGCGGGGTGAGTACATGAAGCAGCGGTTCGCCGAGTCCGACGACCCGCACGGTCCCGAGGTCGCCGAGACCGAGCTGGTGCTGCCCGACCACTTGTTCTCGTCCACCCGGAGCCTCGACGTCGGAGACCGGCTCGTCGAGCTGGTCTTCCCGGGTCGGGGCCACACCGACGGTGACCTGGTCGTGGTCGTGCCCGACGCCCGCGTCGTGCTCGGCGGGGACCTCGTGGAGGAGTCGGCGAAGCCCTGGATCGGGATGGACTCGTTCCCGCTCGAGTGGCACGGGTCGCTCGACGTGGTCCTGTCCCTGGTCGCCCCGCAGACACAGGTCGTCCCGGGGCACGGCGTCCCGGTGGACCGAGGGTTCGTCGAGACCCAGCGCGACGAGCTGGCCGCGATCGGCGAGACCGTACGACGGCTGGCCGGCGACGGCGTACCCCTCGAGGAGGCCGTGGCGCACGGGGAGTGGCCGTGGGAGGCCGACGACCGGATCGCCAACGCGTGTCGACGGGGCTACGAGCAACTGCCCCCGGGCGCGCGGAGCCTGCCGCTCGTCTGAACCGGCCATCACCTGACACCCCTCGGGGTGGTGTGCGGGTCGTCGTTCGCCACGTAGAACGTCGGTATGAGCGAGCACTCGTCCGAGGACGACCGGGCCGAGCAGGACGGCCCGATGTCGGTGACCGACGAGGAGCTGCCCGGCGACCTGCAGCCGAGCGAGGACAACCCGCTCGCGCAGCCGGCCGACGACGACGTGCCCGCCGATGTCCTGAAGGACACCGCGGGCGGCTCGGTCGGGGGCTCGGAGGACGCTGACGAGGGGGGAGACGACGCGCCCCGTGCGTCGTCCGGCGCGGCGTCCTCCGAGGCCGAGTCCGACTGACCTAGCGTGGTCCGGTGCCCTCGGACCGCTACGCAACGGACGTGCTCGCCTCGGACTGGCGGGCACCCGCCCGGGGTCGCGCGACACCGGCCGAGGCCACCCTGGGGCTGGTGGTCGAGGAGGTGATGACCGACTTCTGCGGCGAGATCGTCGCCGTCGACCGCGACCTCGGCACTCTCACGCTGGAGGACCGGCGGGGTCGACGTCGCGGGTTCCCGTTGGGCCCGGGCTTCCTGCTCGAGGGCAGGCCGGTCGTGCTGTCGCCGCCGATGACCCGATCGGCGCCCTCCGCGCCGCGGCGTACCGCGTCCGGATCGGTCGCGGTGACCGGCGGGCACGCGCGAGTCGCCCGCGCGAGCCGGATCTTCGTCGAGGGCAGGCACGACGCCGAGCTCGTGGAGAAGGTGTGGGGCGACGACCTGCGGGTCGAGGGGGTCGTCGTCGAGTACCTCGGCGGGGTCGACGACCTGCTCACGTCGTTGCACGACTTCGCGCCGGGACCAGGACGCCGTGTCGGAGTCCTCGTCGACCACCTCGTCCCCGGGTCGAAGGAGGCCCGGATCGCCGAGCGCGTACGCCGCTCTCCCATGGGCGGGCACGTGCTCGTCGTAGGTCATCCGTTCGTCGACGTGTGGGCGGGCGTGAAGCCGGAGCGGGTGGGTCTCGCCACCTGGCCGGAGGTGCCGCGGGACGTCGAGTGGAAGCACGGCGTCTGCGCGGCGCTCGGCTGGCCGCACGCGGACCAGGCCGACATCGCACGGGCGTGGCAGCAGATCCTGTCGCAGGTCACGTCGTACGCCGACTGCGAGCCGGCTCTGCTCGGGCGGGTCGAGGAGCTGATCGACTTCGTGACCGCCGGCTGAGCGGACCTACGCTCCTCCCATGCGCGCGCCCGGCCCCCTCCTCGCACGCGCCCGAACGTCGTTCCCCTGGCTCGTGCTCGTCGGGATCCTGGTCTCCCTGGTCGTCAACACGGCCCGGCCACTGACCAACACCGACACCTACTTCCACCTCCGGTTCGGGCACGAGTTCCTGCACGGCTGGTCGCCGCGCCACCCCGGCAGCGTGAGCACCTTCGCCACCGCCGGCTGGGTCCCGACCCAGTGGCTCTCGGAGATCGTGATGGCCAAGACCGAGGACTGGTTCGGGCTGGCCGGGGTGGCCTGGCTCTCCGGTCTGCTGGAGGTGCTGCTCTTCCTGGGCGTGTACGCCGCCTGCCGGATCCGCGCGACCCCCCTCGTGGCGATGCCGGTCACCGCACTGGCGCTCTACGCGATGCAGGCCGGCCTGTCGATGCGGCCGCAGGTCGCCAGCTACCTGCTCGCCGCCCTCGTGGTCGGCGCCTGGCTGCGGACGCTCGACGACGGCCGGGTGCGGTGGTGGCTGGTGCCGCTGGTGTGGTTCTGGGCGATGCTGCACGGGATGTGGCCGGTCGCGCTGATGATCGGCGCCGTGGCGACGCTCGGCCTCGCGCTCGACCGGAGGCAGTGG
>JAICSK010000254.1 GCA_025936915.1 Nocardioides sp. | reverse complement strand
GTGATCAAGCCCGGCACGACGACCCCGCACACCAACTTCGACGCCAGCGTCTACATCCTGTCGAAGGAGGAGGGCGGCCGGCACACGCCGTTCTTCAACAACTACCGTCCGCAGTTCTACTTCCGGACGACCGACGTGACCGGCGTGGTGAGCCTCCCCGAGGGCACCGAGATGGTGATGCCGGGTGACAACACCGAGATGTCGGTGGAGCTCATCCAGCCGATCGCCATGGAGGACGGCCTCCGCTTCGCGATCCGCGAGGGCGGCCGCACCGTCGGCGCGGGCCGGGTCACCAAGATCACCAAGTGATCCCGACAGGCTCGATCCACCGGATCTGACGCTTCATCGAACGGCCCCGGGCTTCGGCTCGGGGCCGTTCTGCGTGGTGCCGACGGTTCGAGGGGGTTGCAACCGCCAAGAAGCCGACGACACGTCCACGAGGCTTGACGGTGGAGCGGCGGCGCCGGCTGCGAAAACCCCTGGAGGCGCCACACGAGTACGTCGTACCGTTGCGACGACCGGACGTTCCGGCCACGCGGATCCCGAGGAGGCACCGAGATGCGAGCAGCGCACGCTCCCGTCCACCACTGCCTCCTCGAAGGGATCACGCGTGCGCACACCTCCGTCCGACCGGTCGCTCAACCTGGGCGTCCTCGCCCACGTCGACGCCGGTAAGACCACTCTCACCGAGCGGCTCCTGCACCTCGCGGGGGTGATCGACGCCCCGGGTTCCGTCGACTCCGGCACCACCCAGACCGACAGCCTCGCCCTGGAGCGGCGCCGCGGCATCACGATCAAGGCCGCCGTCGTCGCGTTCCCGCTCGACGACCTCACCGTCAACGTCGTCGACACCCCAGGGCACCCCGACTTCATCGCCGAGGTCGAGCGGGTTCTCGGCGTGCTCGACGGTGCCGTGCTCGTGCTGTCGGCGGTCGAGGGCGTCCAACCCCAGACGCGGATCCTGATGCGCGCGCTGCAGCGACTCCGGGTCCCGACGTTGCTGTTCGTGAACAAGATCGACCGGGTGGGAGCCGATCTCGACCGGGTCGTCGACGCCATCCGGACCCGCCTGACCCCCGATGTCCTGCCGATGGGGACGGCGGCCGGTCTGGGCTCGCGGGCCGCCACGTTCACCGCATACCGAGCCGACGACGACGCCTTCCGTGAGCGCGAGACGGTGGCTCTGGCCGAGCACGACGAGGCGCTGCTCGCGGCGTACGTCGAGGGCCGCGACCGTACGACGGACCAGCTGTTGGCCGAGGCGGTGGTCCAGACGCGCGACGCCGTGCTGCACCCGGTGTTCGCCGGGTCGGCCGCCACGGGGGCCGGCGTACCGGAGCTGATGGCGGGGATCGCGGCCTTCCTCCCGGCCGCTCCACGGCCGGATGGCCAACCGTCGGGGCGGGTGTTCAAGGTGGAGCGCGGCGTGGCGGGGGAGAAGGTCGCCTACGTCCGGATGTTCGCGGGGTCGGTGCGAACACGCCAGCGCCTCGAGCTGCCCGACGGGCGGGTCGGCAAGGTGAGCGGGCTGCAGGTCTTCGAGGACGGTCGCTGGGTGCGTGCCGAGGAGGTCGGGCCGGGTCGGATCGGGCGACTGCACGGGCTCGCGGCGGTACGGGTCGGCGACGGGTTCGGCGACGCGGCCCGGGCCGAGGAGCACCACTTCGCGCCGCCGACCCTGGAGGCGTCCGTCGAGGCCGTGGACGTCGCGCAGCGTCCGGCCCTGCGGGTAGCCCTCGCGCAGCTCGCCGACCAGGACCCGCTGATCGCGGCTCGGCTGGACGACGACGGGCGCCCGACGGTGTCGCTGTACGGCAAGGTGCAACAGGAGGTGATCGGCTCCACGCTGCTCGAGGAGTACGGGATCGAGGTCACGTTCTCCGACGCCAGCGTGCTGCACGTCGAGCGTCCACGCCGCCGCGGGGAAGCGGTGCTGCGACTCAACACGGCGGAGAACCCCTACCAGGCGACGATCGGGTTGACGCTGGAGCCCGGACCGCCGGGATCCGGCCTCGTCTTCGGTACGACGGTGCCGGCGCGCGACATGCCGCTCTACCTGTTCAGGAGCGTCGAGGCCTTCTCGGCCTCGATCGAGAAGCACGTACGTCGTGAGCTGGCGCACGGCCGGTACGGCTGGGAGGTCACCGACTGCGTCGTCACGATGGTGGAGGCGTCGTACAGCGTCGCGGACGGGCCGCCGTCCAAGCGTGGTCCGACCAGCACGTCGTTCGACTACCGCAAGGTGACGCCGATCGTCGCCCGGCGGGCTCTCGACGACGCGCGTACGCGGGTGTGCGAGCCGGTGCTCCGGATCGACCTCGAGGTGCCGACCGAGGATGCCGCGGTCCTCCAGGGCCTGCTCGGGCGCTGGGGTGCGGAGCTCGCGGGGCAGACGTCCTCCGGCGAGCTCACCCGGCTGGAGGCGCGCCTCCTGGCCTCACGACTCCACGAGCTTCAGCACCAGCTGCCCGACCTGACCGGGGGCGAGGGTGTGCTCGAGGCACGGTTCGACGGATACGTGCCGGTGCGCGGCAGGCCCCCGACCCGGCTCGGCTGGGTCTCACCGGACCGCACGGCCGTGGGAGTCTGACCCCGTGCCGCGCTTCACCCGTGCCGAGCTCGAGTCGTTCCGTGGCGCCGAGGTGCCCGATCTGGTCGGCCCGGGGGTGCGGCTGGTGTTCGTCGGGATCAACCCGGGACTGCTCACCGCCGCGCGGCAGGTGCACTTCGGCAATCCCGCCAACCGCTTCCGGCCGGCTCTGGTCGCCACCGGGCTGCTCGACGCACCCCCGGACGGGGTCCCCGGCATGACGCACCAGGACCTCGCCACGCTGGTCGCGCGAGGTGTCGGGATCACCAACCTGGTGCCCTTCGCGACCGCGCGTGCCGACGAGCTCACCAAGGCGCAGCTCGTCGCCGGCCGGACGCGGTTGGAGACCTTCGTCGCCGAGCACCACCCACGCGTCGTCGCGGTGCTCGGGATCACGGCGTACCGCACCGCCTTCGGTCGTCCGCGTGCCACCCCGGGACGTCAGCCGGAACCCATCGGCGAGGCCGAGCTCTGGGTCGTGCCCAACCCGAGTGGGCTCAACGCGCACGAG
>JAICSK010000150.1 GCA_025936915.1 Nocardioides sp. | reverse complement strand
TACATCCGAGCACTCAAGATCGACGCGCCCCGAGCAGCTGTCTGGCAGAGCATCCGCGACTTGTCCGCAAGATCCGCAAAGATCGAAGGTCTAGGTCGATGAGCCGCGTTCTGCGACGGATGACCTCTGAGTCTCCGACTGCTCCGGTCGCGCACTGGTACTGTGTACACATTGATACACAACGCGGAGGTGGGCTGTGACTGCGACGAAGGTCGGCATTCGTGAGTTTCGCGCGGGCCTTGCGGAGTACGTCGACGCGGACGCGCCGATCGCCGTGACTCGCCATGGCCAGACCGTCGGCTACTTCATCCCCACCAAGGGTGACCGTACCGCCGAGGTGGCCAAGCTCAAGGCAGCCGGCGAGAAGCTCGACGCTCTTCTGCAGGTCGAGGAATCAGAAGTCGACGAGATGGTCGCGGAGTGAGCGCTACCTGTCCGCCAGCGGGCGCGATTGACGAGTCGTCGCGAGCGGGTGATTGCTTGGGCGGGAAGAGGACATCGCTGCTTGGTGACGCCTCGTGTTCGGCCCGGTCGTGCACCGGCTGGTAGGGCTCCGAGTGGGGCTCACTCAGGGTGGGCTTGTCCGGCTGCGGTCCGCAAATAGTCCGCAAGAAGTCCGGCGGAGGCCGAAACTGACCAACCACGCCCAACGACGTCGGTGATGCGTTTGCGCAGGTCAGAGGCCACTTTCAACGCCGATCAACGGTTTTCGCAGACGACCGAAAAGGCCGGTTTTCGTTCCGCTTCAACGTGTGAATCGCGAGGCCCCTCATGCGTCGCGCCGGCGGATCACGACGACGGAAGCGATCAGCAGGATGACCGCGAGGGCGGCGAGCCAGCCGAGCTCGATCCACTGGAACGTCCAGTAGCGGGACGCCGGTTGGTAGCTGGTCCACTGGGTGTAGCCGTGGTGCAGCAGATAGGTGATGGGGTCGACCTGCGCGGTCCCGGGTTTCGCGTGCACGGTCGTCTTCCCGTTGCCGAGCTGGATCTGCTGGATGCCGGCCGCCTGGAGCGCCGCGTTGAGCTGGGTGGTGGAGACGTGGACGCCGTTCTTCTCCCACCACTGGTCGATCGGTTGCGAGCCGACCGGGTGTTCCAGTCGGCTGGTGCGCAGGGGAGTCAGGTAGTGCATTCGCACCCGGGAGGTCGCGAACGCGAGCAGGAACATCGCCACGACCGTGGTGGCGAGAGCCGCGACCACGCGCTTCCACAGCAGTCCGGCCAGCACACCGACGGCGTACGCCGCGAGGCTCCAGCCGACGACGGCGACGCCGGTCGCGGGGAACTCGCTGGCCTGGAGGCGCGGCGTGACGTCTGCCCGCCACAGCGGGTTGTCGTGCCAGGAGACCAGAGCACCGAACGCCCCGCTGACGACGGCGACGCCCACCGCGCCGGACACCAGCATCGCGACCGCCCACCTGGTCCGTCCCACGCCCTGGGTCCAGGCGTACCGGAAGGTCCCGGTCTCCAGCTCGCGTCCGATCAGAGGTGCACCAGCGAAGGCGCCGATCAGCAGCGGCGCGAAGATGAAGACGACCGCCAGGATCCCCGAGTTGCCGTAGTGGCTCTGGAAGCCCTCCCACGCGAAGCGACAGGGCTCGGAGCGTTGCGGCGTGCAGGCGTCGACGGTCTGCCAGGCCGACCGCATCCGCTCGCCCGTGACGACCAGATAGATCCCGATCACGGCCAGCACGGCGACCGTGCCCAGCAGCGTGGCGCGGTGCCGCCGCCAGGTGACCCAGGCCAGGCTGCGCCAGGAGACACCAGGGACGTTGTCGGTGGGCGACACGACGACGGTCGGGGCGCTCACGACGCCACCTCCACGAGAGTCCAGGGAGTCGACGGCTTCTCCTCGCGCAGATAGGCCATCGTCAGCTCCTCGAGCGTGACGGGACGCGACTCCCAGCCCTGCGCCGTCGGGACCGGCGCCACGGTCCGCGCCAGCAGCGTGGTCTGGGCGCCCGCGGCGGTCTCCTGTACGGCGTGCCAGCCCGGGTCGCGCTCACCGCCGGTCGGGCCGGTGAGCAGCCGATGAGTGCCGAGCAGGTCCTCGACGACGCCGTCGATCCTGACTCGGCCGTGCGAGATCAGGACCAGGTAGTCGGCCACGCGTTCGAGCTCGCTCAGCACGTGCGACGAGAGCACGACCGAGACGCCGTCCTCGGCCATGGCGGCCATCACCGTGGCCATGAAGTCGTGCCGCGCGAGGGGATCGAGGGACGCCGTGGGCTCGTCGAGCACCAACAGCCGGGGGTGCCGTGCCAGCGCCAGGGTGAGCGCGAGCTGGGCGCGCTGACCGCCGGAGAGACGTCCGGACCTCCGACGCGGCTCGATGCCCAGGTCGTCGAGCCGGCGTTGCGCGTAGGCATCGTCGAAGGTGCCGTTGAGGTTGCGCGTCAGGTGGATCATGTCCGCGGCCGACAGGTTCCGGTACAACGGCATGTCCTGCGCGACGTACGCGATGCCGTCGAGGGCGGCGAGCGAGCCGGCCGGTATGCCGTCGAGGACGACGACCTCACCGCTGGAGGGTCTGGACAGGCCCACCACCAGGTTGAGCAGGGTGCTCTTGCCGGCTCCGTTGGGGCCCACCAGCGCCGCGAGCTGCCCCTCGGGCAGGGTCAGGTCGCAGTCCTGCAGGGCGATCGTCCGGCCGTAGCGCTTGGCCAGTCCCCGGGTCTCGACGACGCTCATGCGACTCCACCTCCTGCCCGGCGGCCCGCGCCTCGTGTCTCGCGGCGCTCATCGAAATCCCGCAAGGTGCTGGTGAACAGCGCGACGATCCCGGCGTGGTCGAGCCCGGTCCCGTCGGCGTCACCCAGCCAGGTGAGCAGGCGTCGGCGCAGGCCGGTCAGGCCGGTCAGGTCGACCTGCTCGACCGCGCTGCTCAGGAACGTCCCCTGGCCGGGCCTCCCGGAGGTCAGCCCCTTGTTCTCCAGCTCGCGGTAGGCCTTCAGAACCGTGTTGGGGTTGATCGCCAGGGCGGCCACCACCTCGCGGACCTTCGGCAGCTGGTCGCCCGGAGTCAGGTATCCCAGGCGTACGGCGTGCTCGACCTGGTGCACCAGCTGGAGGTACGTCGGCACCCCCGAGCCCGGGTCGAGCGTGAAGGCGATCGGGGACGACCGGTCCACACCATCACCCTGTTTATCTAGAGTCATAGATAAAGACTACGACGCCAGTACTACCCCGACAAGGCCCTGACGGCTACGCCGGATGGGGGATCGGCCGGTCGCTGACCGGCGTGATGGCGGCGGTGCAGGTCTTCATGCCCGGCAGCAGGAACCGGTGGATCTGCTCGAGGTCGTCGGCCTCGACCAGCATGAACACGACGTGCTCACTGAAGGCGCCCCACACCCCGTGGACCGTCACGCCCTCGACGTCTCGGTCGTGCAGGGAGGGAGAGCCACCGTTGCCGTAGGGGCAGTCGGCGGGGGCGTGGGACTGCTCGATGTGGAACAACATGGGCTCAGCATCGACATCCCGCCCGCACGTGGCAAGGCCCGCAACGGGGGAACAGTGCCACGATGACCGCATGAGGGAGTCGTTGTACGACGCGATGGGGGGCGCCGACGCCGTGCTGCGGCTGGCGCATGCCTGGCACGAACGGGTGCTGGCCGACCCCGTGGTGAGCCACGCCTTCAGCCACGGGTTCCGCGACGACCACACCGAGCGCCTGGCGGCGTACTGGGGCGAGCAGCTCGGCGGTCCGCCGTCGTACACCGAGACGATGGGCGACCACAGCGCGGTCGTCCGGATGCACGCGGGCAACGGCGAGCACCACGAGATGGACCGGCGCGCCGAGGCCTGCTTCACCCAGGCCGTGGACGACGCCGGCATCCCCGACGCGCCCGAGCTGCGGCGCGCGCTCGTCTACTGGTTCCACTGGGCCGTCGAGGAGATGGACCGCCACCCGGACTCCCCGGACGACGTGCCCGACGGCCTCGACGTGCCGCACTGGTCCTGGGACGGCCTGGTGACCTGACAAGCCTCTTGGCAGGAGCTCGGAAAAGTGCTATCAAAGTGATAGCATTTTTTCCCAGGCAGGAGGACGCCATGTCCGACACCCAGCCCACCACCCCGTCACCCGCGACGACGCCGGTCGGGCACGAAGGCGCCCGCGTCGAGATCACCCAGCGACCCGCCCTCGCCGTCAACGGCTGGTTCGGCGTGATCGTCCTCGCGGCGTGCGTCTGGGTCGCGATCCTGCTCGGCAACGCCGGCTCCGGCTGGATCTGGCTGCCGATCCTGGTGTTCGTCGTCGTCGCCACCTCACTGGTGGTCGTGCCGCCCGGGCAGACCTCGGTCGTGCAGTTCTTCGGCACCTACGTCGGCACGGTGCGCCGCGCGGGCTTCTGGTGGGTCCTGCCGCTGACGGTGCGCCGCAGCGTCAGCATCCGGGTCCGCAACTTCGAGACCAACCGGCTCAAGGTCAACGACAGCGACGGCAACCCGGTCGAGATCGCCGCGATCGTCGTGTGGCAGGTCGCCGACACCGCCCGCTCGACGTACGCCGTCGACAGCTACGAGAACTTCGTCTCGGTCCAGGCCGAGGCGGCCCTGCGTCACGTCGCGAACACCCACCCGTACGACGACGCCGAGAGCAACGAGACCTCCCTGCGTGGCGCGACCGACGTCGTCGCGGGTGAGCTCGCGGCCGAGGTGGCCGAGCGGGTGTCGATCGCGGGTGTCGAGATCGTCGAGGTACGGATCTCCCACCTCGCCTATGCCCAGGAGATCGCCCAGGCGATGCTCCGCCGCCAGCAGGCGAACGCCGTCGTCGCGGCCCGCAGCCGGATCGTCGAGGGTGCCGTCGGCATGGTCGAGCTGGCGCTCGCCCGCCTCGCCGAGCACGAGGTGGTGGACCTCGACGAGGAGCGCAAGGCGAGCATGGTGAGCAACCTGTTGGTCGTGCTCTGCGGCGACCAACCGCCGTCGCCCATCGTGAACGCCGGCTCGCTCTACAGCTGACGGACGCGAGCGACCGGTGAGCTCACGACGCCAGGTCCTGCTGCGCGTCGACCCGGCTGTCCACGACGCGCTGATGCGCTGGGCCGACGACGAGTTCCGGAGCCTGAACGCCCACGTCGAGATGCTGCTGCGGCAGGCGTTGACCGAGGCGGGGCGGATGCCGAGGAAGGCCGGCCCGCTGCCGCGCCGTGGCCGGCCCCCCGCGCGCGAGGACTGAGGCGAGCGACGTCACACGCCTCGGGATTGGAACGATCCAATAAAGTCCGCGACACTGGAGTCATGGCCCGTCTGATCGACCACCTGAACGCCCTGCACGACGGTTACGTCGCCGCCGTGAACACCGCCGTCGCGGACGACGACCTCGACCGAGCCCACCGGCTCGCCGCGGAGTACGACGCGGACGCGATCCGGATGATCGCGGAGCACGAGGGCAGGACCGACCTGCTCCCGATCCGCCGTCCGCACACCGCCGACTCCGGCCTGAGGACGCTGATCCGCCGGCTCGCCACCGGGTACGCCGCGTAGTCCTCAGATCAGCACGATCACCAGCAGCGCGGCGACGAGCATCAGCGCCAGCGTCATCACCACGCCGAGCCCGAACGACGGCAACGGCTGGTGCAGCCGCATCGCGCGTTCGACCCTGGCCCACCGCACGAGGGCCAAGACGCACACCAGCCCGCCGACGCCGATCAGCACCACGACCAGCAGGGTCCGCAGCCAGTCGGTGCTCGGCACATCGAGGGCGTGCAGCGCCACTCCGCCCGCGAACATCGCCAGCGCCGTGCGCACCCAGGCCAGGAACGTCCGCTCGTTGGCGAGCGTGAAGCGCGGGTCGGGGTCCTCGCCCGCGTCGTACACCCAGCGCGGCTGACGGGTCGTCACACCGCTCATGGTGCCGTACACCCTGATGCACACCGAACCGATCCGGTCGAACGCAACATTATGGGGGTGGGAGGGGAGCGCGGATGGCGGACGACGAGAGCACCTTCGAGGCGTTCTTCCGCGCGTCGTGGCCGCGCCTGTTCCGCACGGCGTACGTCGTCGTCGGTGACCACCAGCACGCCGAGGACGCGGTGCAGGTGGCGATGGTGCGGGTGTGCGCACGATGGCCACGGGTACGCCGGATGTCGGCACCGGAGGCGTACGTCCGCAAGATCGTCGTCAACGAGTGCCTCGACCGGCTGCGGAGGTCGTCGAAGCGGCCCGAGACCCCCGTGGATCCGGCCCACCACGATCCGGTGACCACGCCCGCCGACGAGGTGCCGGACCTGTGGGAGGCGATCCGTGCCCTCCCACCCCGCCAACGCGCCGTCGTCGTGCTGCGCTACTACGAGGGCCTGTCCGAGGCCGAGATCGCGGACGCGCTCGGCTGCCGCCCCGGGACCGTGAAGTCACAGGCGGCCGCCGCACTCGCCAAGCTGAGGCAGGCGCTGCCGACCCGTGGAGGAGGTACGTCGTGACGCTTCTCGAGAACGAGGTCCGCCAGGCCCTGACCCGCTTGGACGCGCTGGAGGTGCCGGACGCGCCGCTCGCGCTGGTCGAGAGAGGAGCGCATCGCAGGCGTCGTCGACGTGGTGCCGCTGCGGTCGTCGCCGCTGCTGCGGTGGTCGCCGTCACCGCCGTCGGTGCCCGGGCGCTGACCTCGACACACCGCCGGGTGCCACACCCGCAGCCACCCCCGACGCCCGTCGGCCCGCCGGCTGCCGGATGGCACCGCGTGGGCTCCGTCCCTCTGTCGCATCGCCACCCGGGCATCGTTGCCGATGTCGCCGGCCGGCTCGTGGTGCTGGGCGGGACTCGGCTGGAGCGCTGCGGGCGGCTGGCCCTGGGGTGCCCTGCCCCGCGGCCGGTCGCCGGCGGCGCGGTCTACGACCCGCAGGACCACAGCTGGACCCGGACGGCACCGCTGCCGGCCGGCTTCCGGATCAGCTCGATCGACACCGCGCTCTCCGCGGTCGACGGCACGCGCCTCGTGCTCGTGGGCGGTCGTTACCCGCACGTGTCGGTCATCACCTACGACGTCGCGTCCCGGCAGTGGCATCGCTACACACCGCCACCGGTGGTCCTCCACGGCAACGACCTGCTCGCCGCCGGCGACGGCTCGGCGTACGTCGCCGACCAGGACGACCATGCGGGTGGCCGGCGATCGCGACTCATGCGCCTCGACCTGGCGAGCGGTCGCTGGACCCTGCTGCCGGCCAGTGCGAACACGCCGCGGCTCTCCGTGCGGGCAGCCTTCGTGACCCCGGAGGGTCTGCTGGTCGCCGGTCTGTATGGGCTCGACCCGACCGACCGGCACTACCGAACAGAGGTCGAGCGTCTCGCCGGCGGGCGTTGGCAGCGCTACCCGGATCCCGGCCTTCAGGCGGCGGGCTACGACTTCAGCTGGACCGCGGGTCGGTTGGTCGCGCCGTTCCCGGGCTTCGACGGTCGGGGCGGGGTGCTCGACCCGCTCACTGGAACGTGGAGTCGACTGCCGGCCCAACCCGCGACGGGGGCCGACGGCTGGCAGGTGGGGTCCTCCACCGGCGACTCGCTGGTGATGCGCGACGGTCTCGTCTTCGACCTCACCAGCCAGCGCAGCCGCTATCTTGCGCGGCCGCCTGGGGCGGCGAAGATCGGCACGGGAGGCTTCCTCGGTCGGGTCCTCTACGTCGTGGACGCTCGGTCTCGGCTGTGGGAGCTGCGGTTCCAGCCTCGGAGCCTGCTCGGATGACTCGCCCGTGATTCGCCGTACGACGGGCTGCTCCGGACGGTAAATTCATGCCCCGGCCCGACATCAGGGCCCACCATCGCCAGGGGGACGTGTGGCTCGTCGGGGGCTCGGCGTTGTCGCGTCCCTGGTCGCGTGCGCCCTCGTCGGCGCCCTCGTCGGCGCAGTGGTCCCGGCGCTGACGGCGGACGCCGCGATCTCGACCCCGGAGGCGACGCGCAAGGCCACGGCCGGTCGGATGGCGGTGCCGGCGCTGTTCTCGGCCGACGGCATCCGGGCTCTGCTGCCGAGCGGGAACGTCGCCTACCACCTGCCCGCGCTGCCGGACGGCGGCGTGCGGGCGCTCGGCGACTGGAACGGCGACGGCGCCACGACGCCGGGGATCTTCGACGACGGCCGGTGGCAGCTGTGGAACCAGCAGCAGCGCGTCAACTCGCCGACGGCCACCACGACGTTCGGCCAACCGGGCGACGTGCCGATCACCGGTGACTGGAACGGCGACGGCCGGACCGACCTCGGCGTGGTCCGCGGCTCGGAGTGGATCCTGACGCTCTCGCCGGTGCCTCACGACGGTTCCGCGCCGGTCGTCTACCGCGACCTGACCTTCGGCGACGGCAGCGGTACGCCGGTCTCCGGCGACTGGGACGGCGACGGCGTCGACGGGATCGGCATCTTCGACAACGGCATCTGGACGCTCGCCGACTCGATCGACGCACCCACGACGACCCGCACGGCGTCGTACGGCGCCACGGGCGACGTGCCGGTCGTCGGTGACTGGGACGGCGACGGCGTCGACGGCATCGGGGTCGTGCGCGACGCCGCGTGGTACCTCAGCAACAGCCTCGACGCACCCCGGAGCGCACTCCGGGCGACGTTCGCTCCGCAGCCGGGCGAGATCCCCGTCGCGTGGCCGGTCCCGGACGCCGCGGGCGAGGCCACCTGTCCCACGTCGCGAGCCACCCGGACCGGCCACCCGGACCAGGTCGTGCCGAGCACCTTGCTCGGTTCCGACGTACGCACCACCGTCGGTCGCACCGGCCGGCGCGTGCGCGGGTCGCTCGAGGAGTCGGAGCGCTACCTCCTCGGCGCGCAGTACGACGCGTTGTGGCGCGCCACCCGTACCCGGCCCTACCTCGACCTGCTCGACCGGCCCGGCAGCGACGAGATCCAGGTCCGGCTGCCGGCGATGTCGGCATTGGCGGTCGCGATCGGGCTGACCACCGGCGCCTACGACCGGTCGGTGATCGGCGAGAAGCGCCCGGCCGGGGTCCGGTACGTCACCCAGCTGGTGCGCTCGATCGCCTGCGCCCACATCTCGGTGAGCCCGGGCGGCTGGGGTCGCGGCTGGGAGACGCCTCACTGGGCGATGCTGACCGGGGCGGCCGCGTGGCTGCTCTGG
>JAICSK010000170.1 GCA_025936915.1 Nocardioides sp. | reverse complement strand
CGAGTGACGGCGAGCCCCCGAGAACCCGGACGAAGAGAGCGAATGATGGCGACGGTCGACGTCCTCGTCACCGGGCACGTCGAGAGCACCCAAGCCGGTGACTCGTCGGTCCATCCCACCGTCAGCCTGGTGCGCGACGGCGACCTGGTCGTGGTGGTCGATCCGGGCATCCTGTCCGACCCGGCCCTGATCACCGACGCGCTGGCCGGCCATGGGCTCAGCGCCGACGACGTCACGCACGTGTTCGTGACCCACCACCACATCGACCACACCCGGAACGTCGGGATGTTCCCGCACGCGAAGGTCGTCGACGTCGACTCGGTGTACGACGGGTCCCTCTGGCTGTCGCACGACGGCGACGGCCATCATCTGGGCGACGACGTGTCCGTCATCGAGACCCCGGGCCACGCCCAGGAGTGCGCCGCGCTGGTGGTCGAGACCGACGAGGGCACCGTCGTTCTCACCCACGCCTGGTGGTTCGCCGACATGACTCCCGTCATGGATCCTCTCGCCTGGGACCAGACGGCGCTGGAGCGGAGCCGCGACAAGATCCTCGCGGTCGCCGACATCGTCGTACCGGGTCACGGCGCACCGTTCCGGCCGGCTGACGTCACGGCTGTGGCGCTCGGGGGAGACGCATGAGGATCCTGCTGGTGGGCGCCGGAGGCGTGGGGTCGGCGTTCGTCTCGATCGTCGCCCGCCGTGACTTCTTCGAGAGCATCGTCGTTGCCGACTACGACCGGTCGCGCGCTGAGAAGGCCGCAACCGGTGACGACCGGTTCTCGGCCGCGCAGGTCGACGCGTCGAGCGCGGAGTCGGTCACCGCACTGTGCCGGGAGCACGCCATCACCCACGTGATGAACGCCGTCGACCCGGTGTTCGACATGCCGGTCTTCGAGGGCGCGTTCGCCGCGGGCGCCGACTACCTCGACATGGCGATGTCGCTGTCGCGGCCGCACCCGGAGACGCCGTACGAGAAGACCGGCGTCAAGCTGGGCGACGAGCAGTTCGCCGTGGCCGCCGAGTGGGAGGCGGCCGGACGGCTGGCGCTGGTGGGGATCGGGGTCGAGCCCGGACTGTCCGACGTCTTCGCGAGGTACGCCGCCGACCACGACTTCGCCGAGATCGACGAGCTCGGCACCCGCGACGGCGCCAACCTCGTCGTGACCGACGACGACGGGAACGAGATCTTCGCCCCGTCGTTCTCGATGTGGACCACGATCGAGGAGTGCCTCAACCCACCGGTGATCTGGGCTGTGAACGAGTCAGGGCAGGGCGAGTGGCACACCACCGCGCCGTTCAGCGAGCCCGAGGTCTTCGACTTCCCCGAGGGCATCGGCCCCGTCGAGTGCGTGAACGTCGAGCACGAGGAGGTGCTCCTCATGCCGCGGTGGGTCGACTGCAAGCGGGCGACGTTCAAGTACGGCCTCGGCGACGAGTTCATCACCATCCTCAAGGTGCTGCACACGCTCGGGCTCGACCGCACGGAGAAGGTCCGGGTCAAGGGCGTCGAGGTCAGCCCGCGCGACGTGGTGGCCGCGGTGCTGCCCGATCCGGCGACCGTCGGCCCGCGGATGACCGGCAAGACCTGCGCCGGCCTCTGGGTGACCGGGAAGGGGAAGGACGGTCAGCCCAGGTCGACGTACTACTACCACGTCGTCGACAACGCGTGGACGATGCGCGAGTACGGCCACCAGTGTGTGGTCTGGCAGACCGCGATCAACCCGGTCATCGCCCTCGAGCTGCTGGCCCGGGGCACCTGGAACGGCACGGGCGTGCTCGGACCGGAAGCGTTCGACGCGGTGCCGTTCCTCGACCTGCTGACCGAGTACGGCTCGCCCTGGGGCCGTCGCGAGATGAGTGCCTGATGGCGGCGGTGACGACGCGCGGGCTGACCAAGGACTTCGGCGAGGTCCGCGCGGTCGACGACCTCGACCTCGAGATCGCCGACGGCGAGTTCTTCTCCATGCTGGGGCCGTCCGGTTCGGGGAAGACCACCGTGCTGCGGATGGTGGCCGGCTTCGAGCGGCCGACGTCCGGCTCGGTGCTGCTCGGCGACCAGGACGTCACCGCGCTCCCACCCCACCGGCGCGACGTGAACACCGTCTTCCAGGACTACGCGATCTTCCCCCACATGGACGTGATCACGAACGTCGAGTACGGCCTCCGGGTGAAGGGGGTCGACCGCAGGGATCGGCGGCGGCGGGCCGAGGAGGCGCTCTCAGCCGTCCGGCTGGAGGGCTACGGCAGGCGTCGGCCCCACCAGCTCTCCGGTGGGCAGCGGCAGCGCGTCGCCCTCGCGCGGGCGCTGGTCAACCGGCCGAAGGTGCTGCTGCTGGACGAGCCGCTGGGGGCGCTCGACCTCAAGCTGCGCCAGGAGATGCAGCTGGAGCTGAAGCAGATCCAGCGCGACGTCGGCATCACGTTCGTGTTCGTCACCCACGACCAGGAGGAGGCGCTGTCCATGAGCGACCGGGTCGCGGTGTTCCGCGACGGGCGGGTCGAGCAGGTGGCCACCCCGATCGAGCTCTACGAGCGCCCGGCCAGCTCGTTCGTGGCCGGCTTCGTCGGCATCTCCAACCGGATCAGTGGCGAGACCGCCCGGCAGCTGCTCGGCACGTCGGGGGACTACGCCGTACGCCCGGAACGGCTGCGGGTCGCACCGGCCGGTACGTCGGCGTCGCCGGGCGAGCTCAGCCTGCCCGGGAAGGTGCGCGAGGTCGTCTACCTCGGGCCGACCACCCACGCCATCGTGGAGCTCCACGGCGGGGGCACTCTCACGATCTCGCGACCCAACACGGGCGCCACGGCCGAGCCGCCGCTCGAGGCTGCCGACCGACTCGTCGCGGTGGTCCTCCACCGCGACTCTCTGATCGCTCTCTCGGGAGGGACCGAGGAAACCGAGGAGACAGCATGACCAGCAAGCGCAGGAAGATCCGCCCGCTCGGCGCGTTGCTCGGCGTCGCAGCCCTGGCCCTGGTGGCCGGCTGCGGTACGTCCGGCGGCTCGAGCAACACCGCCGGCACGCCGGGTGGCCAGGGCTTCACCCCGCCCGACATCCCGATGCAGCAGTCCATGGGGAAGCTGGAGGGATCGGTCAACATCCTGGCCTGGCCGGGGTACGCCGAGGACGGCTCCAACGACCCCAAGGTCGACTGGGTGACGCCGTTCGAGAAGGAGACCGGCTGCCAGGCGCACGTGAAGTACTTCCCGACGTCCGACGACGCCGTGAGCCTGATGAAGACCGGCGACTACGACGTGGTGTCGGCCTCCGGCGACGCGTCGCTGCGCCTGATCGCGGGTGGCGACGTGGCGCCGGTGAACACGTCGCTGATCAAGGACTACAGCCAGATCGAGCCGTTCCTCAAGGACCGCTCGTGGAACAGCGTCGACGGACAGATGTACGGCGTGCCCCATGGCTGGGGCGCCAACCTGCTGATGTACCGCACCGACCAGGTGAGCCCCGCCCCGACCAGCTGGGGTGCGGTGTTCACCGATGCGTCGCAGTACAAGGGCAAGGTCACGGCGTACGACTCGCCGATCTACATCGCCGACGCCGCGCTGTACCTGATGAAGACCAAGCCTGACCTGGGGATCAAGAACCCCTACGCCCTCGACCAGACGCAGCTCGACGCCGCGGTGTCGCTGCTCAAGGAGCAGCGGCAGAACATCTCGGAGTACTGGTCGGACTACCTCAAGGAGGTGCAGGCCTTCAAGACCGGCGACTCCGTGATCGGCACGACCTGGGAGATCATCCAGCAGACCGCCGCCGGCGAGAACGTGCCGGTCAAGGCGATCCTGCCGAGCGAGGGCGCCACCGGGTGGTCCGACACCTGGATGATCGCGGCTCACGCACAGCACCCGAACTGTGCCTACGCCTGGATGAGCTACATCACGGAGCCGAAGCCGCAGTCGGAGGTCGCGCAGTACTTCGGCGAGGCGCCGGCCAACGGGCAGGCGTGCCAGCTCACCGGTACGGCGTTCTGCAAGGCCTACCACGTGACCGACCAGGCGTTCGCCAACAAGATCTGGTACTGGACCACGCCGATCTCGCAGTGCCTGGACGGGCGCACGGACACCACGTGCACCGACTACGGGCAGTGGACCCAGGCCTGGACCGAGATCAAGGGCTGACCCGCGGTCGTGACCTCCTCGGCAGCGCAGACCCTCGCCGGGGCCACCGGGCCCCGGCGGGGGTCGCTGCTGTCCCGGTCCGGCGGGCTCCGGACCGGGCTGCTCCTGCTGCCGCCGATGCTGTGGCTGGGGGTCGCCTACCTGGCGGCCCTGGGGGCGCTGCTCGTCACCTCGCTGTGGTCGCAGAACGACTTCACCGGCGACATCGAGCGGATCTGGACCTTCGACAACTACCGCCAGCTGTGGGACATCCCGGTCTACCGGACGATCGCCTTCCGCACGATCGGGATCGCGGCGCTGGTGACGGTGATCGACGCTCTCCTGGCCTTCCCGGTCGCGCTCTACATGGCGAAGGTCGCCTCGCCACGGGGACGCCGGTTGCTGGTGATCGCGGTGCTGATGCCGTTGTGGGCGTCGTACCTGGTCAAGGCGTACGCCTGGCGCGGGATGTTCTCCGAGGGCGGCCTGATCGACTGGGTGGGCAAGCCCTTCGGGATCCACTCCCCGGGCTACGGTCTCGTCGCCACCACGATCACGCTGGCCTACCTCTGGCTGCCGTACATGATCCTGCCGATCTACGCCGGGCTCGAGCGGGTGCCGGACTCGCTGTTCGAGGCGTCCGGCGACCTCGGGGCCGGGGCGTGGACGACGCTGCGCCGGGTGGTGCTGCCGATGGCCTTCCCGGCGGTCGTGGCCGGCTCGATCTTCACGTTCTCGCTGTCGTTGGGCGACTACATCGCGGTGACGATCGTCGGGGGTGCGGGACAGCTGATCGGCACGGTCGTCTACGCCAACGTCGGCACCGCGAACAACCTGCCCTTCGCGGCGGCGTTCGCCACCGTGCCGGTGGTCGTGATGCTGGTCTACCTCGCCGCGGCCCGTCGTACCGGTGCCTTGGAGAGCCTGTGAACGACGGACGGTTGAAGGCCGTGCTCCGGGCGCTCACCGGGGTCGTGCTGCTCGTGGTCTACGTGCCGCTGCTGCTGGTGATGGTGAACTCGTTCAACGTCGACCGGACGTTCACCTGGCCGCCGCCGCGGCTGACCCTGCACTGGTGGAACGTCGCGGCGCACAGCTCCGGGGCACGGCACGCGTTGCTGGTCAGCGTGGAGGTGGCGCTGCTGGCGACGGCGATCGCGCTGACGCTCGGCACCCTCGCCGGTCTTGCGCTGCGCCGTACCCGCTTCTTCGGGCGCAACGTCGTGTCGCTGCTGATCATCCTGCCGATCGCGCTGCCGGGCATCGTCACCGGCATCGCCCTCAACAACGCGTTCCGCACGATGCTCGGGCTCGAGCTCGGCTTCCTCACGATCGTGGTCGCGCACGCGACGTTCTGCATCGTCACGGTGTTCAACAACGTGCAGGCACGGCTGCAGCGGCTGGCACCCTCGCTGGAGCAGGCCTCCGCCGACCTCGGCGCCGGGCCGTTCACGACCTTCCGGCTGGTGACCTTCCCGATGCTGCGCTCGGCACTGCTGGCAGGCGGGCTGCTCGCGTTCGGACTGTCGTTCGACGAGATCGTGGTCACGACGTTCACGGCCGGTCCGACCGAGCAGACCCTGCCGATCTGGATCTTCCAGAACCTCTTCCGGCCCAACCAGGCGCCGGTGGTCAACGTCGTCGCGGCCGTGCTCGTGCTGCTGTCGGCGATCCCGATCTACCTCGCCCAGCGGCTGTCGGGCGACGTCGTCTCGGGCGCGGCCGGCGCCCACTGAGGTCGCCGGTCAAAGCGCCTCGGAGATCAGACGGAGGGTCTCCTCGCGGTGAGGGGCGCGGTCGGCCGGGGTGTCGTCGTACGCACCGGCGATCGGGTGCAGCATCACCTCGTCGACGTCGTACGCCGAGGCCAGGTCCGTGACCTGCTTCCCGGCGTCGTCCGGCGTACCGATGATCCAGCGCTGGGTCATCTGCTCGGCGAGTGCCCGATGCTCGTCGGGAAGTCCCCGCGCCTCCGCCTCCTCGATCGTGGGCTGGGCGGTCAGCGGTTGGCCGGTCCTGAGGGCCACCATCGTCAGGAGGTTGGGCAGGGCCCGGCGGTCGGCCTCCTCCCGCGTCTCGGCGACGACGGCGTTGACGGTCAGGAAGGTGCGGGGCTCGGGGTGGCGCTCGGAGGGCTGGTAGCCGGAGCGGTACAGCTCGAGCGCCTCGGCGGTGCCGCGACCGGAGAAGTGGTGGGCGAAGACGTAGGGGAGCCCGCGTTCGGCGGCGAGACGCGCGGAGAAGTCGGAGGAGCCGAGGAGCCAGAGGTCCGGCGTTGACGTCGCGCGCGGGGTGGCTCTGAGCGCCTGGACGCGCCCCATCACCTGCATCGCCACGCCGTCGGGAGCCATCATCGCGGCGACGTCCTCGACGTACTGCGGGAACCGGTCGACCGCGTCGTCGCCGACTCCGCCGGCCCCGTGCCGGAGGGCGATGTTGGTCAGCGGGTCCGTGCCGGGGGCGCGGCCGATGCCGAGGTCGATCCGGCCCGGGTACGCCGCCTCCAGCAGCGCGAACTGCTCCGCGACGACCAGTGGGGCGTGGTTGGGCAGCATCACGCCGCCCGAGCCGACCCGGATCCGCTCGGTCGCGGCCGCGACCATCGCCACCAGCACCGGCGGGTTGGTCGCGGCGACGGCCGGCATGTTGTGGTGCTCGGCCAGCCAGTAGCGACGAAAGCCCAGCTCGTCGGCAACGCGGGCCAGAGCTCGGGTGGCGGCGAGCGCCTCGCCGGTGGTCTGGCCCCGGCGCACCGGGACGAGGTCGAGCACGGACAGCGCGGGGGACGTCACCTGGGGGCAACGTCCTCCGCGTCGTCGCTCATTCCGGCGTCGGGGCCCGTGTCACCGACCGATGACGGGCGACACGCCGGCTCTGGCGCCGCGTGTCGCTCTCCAAGGGTCGGTGACACGGGCCCATCGCTCGGTCAGGCGGCGGGGCCCTTGGTGCGCACGTCGGCGACCTTGCCCATGGCATCGCGGAGCTCGGTCAGCCAGTCGTCCTCGTGCTGGGCGACCAACCGCACGCACCAGGCCAGCGCGTCGGCGCGCGACCGGGCGACCCCGGCGTCGACCAGGGTGTCCAGCACCTGGCGCTGCGGCTGGCGGAGCCGGGTCATGGTCGGAGCGGCCAGGTGGGTGAACAGCTCCTCGTGGTCGCCGATCCGCACCCCCCAGCTGACGGTGCGCTCGTAGCGGTGCTGGGCCTCGCGGGCGATCGCCATCCGCTGCTCGCGCGTCTCCTCGCGGAACGCGCTCGCCCGTCCGGCGCGTGACTCTGCGGTCGCGGTCTCGCTCTCACCGGCGGCCACGTCGGGAAGCTGGAGGGTCACCACGATCTCGTCGCGGTCGATGCTGATGTCGGCAGGGGAGTCCTGCCAGTCCTCGGGCAGGCGGCCGGCGAACCAGCCCCGCACCCGCTCACGTGCCTCGTCTGTAATCATAATTACATCATTACACATGAGCCAAATCCGCGTAGTCCGTGACGAAAAGGTCCACAAATAGGGCTCGGGAGGACCGGTTCGTCACCGACTACCCGACCACCGCGCCACCCCGGCGCGAAAATATGACCTAAAAACCCGCGG
>JAICSK010000109.1 GCA_025936915.1 Nocardioides sp. | reverse complement strand
TCCCACTGGATCCGTACCGGAACCCCTGTGTCCACGGCGTTTTCACGACTGCGTGCCCTCGCAGGCCACTGGATGAACATACGGTCGGTCGCGGCCGTCGTCCCCTCGAGCAGCGGGCGAGAGCAGTGGAACGCGCCCCCATGCAGGGGGAAGAGCGGTGGCTCGACCGGCTTGTCGCTGGGTGGTGACGGCGGGACCGCCGTGGTCGGTGTGAGTCAAGTTTCAGCCAACTCCCCCCGGAGCGGGCCACCGGTTCGCTACTTTCGACGAACGGTGGCCACACCCCCCAAGCCCATGGCCACTACGAACGGCGCTCGCGCTCTCCATGCGAGCGCCGTTCTGGGATTTCAGTCCGGTGCACCGCGAGTGGACGGCGATCGTGCCGTGGCCCCGCCGTACCGTCTCCTCGTTGTGCTCGGACGTCCGAGCAAGACGCTCAGCGCACGGGGTGACCGGCGCCGGCGAGCGCGGACTTCACCTCGGCGATGGAGGCGGTGCCGAAGTGGAACACGGTCGCGGCCAGCACGGCGTCGGCCCCCGCATCGACCGCCGGCGGGAAGTCGGAGGCGGTGCCGGCGCCACCCGACGCGATCACGGGGACGGTGACGGCGGCCCGCACCAGCCGGATCAGCTCGAGGTCGAAGCCCGCCTGCGTCCCGTCGGCGTCCATCGCGTTGAGCAGGATCTCCCCGACCCCGAGCTCGGCGCCGCGGGCCGCCCAGGCAACCGCGTCGAGACCGGCCGGCTTCCGGCCACCATGGGTGGTGACCTCGAATCCTGAGTCCGTGGCGGTCGCGCCGCTCGGGACGCGACGGGCGTCGACCGAGAGCACCAGGACCTGTGACCCGAAGCGGTCGGCGATCTCGGCCACCAGCTCCGGCCGGTGGATCGCGGCGGTGTTCACCGCGACCTTGTCCGCCCCGGCTCGCAGCAGCCGGTCGACGTCGTCGACCGACGCGACTCCCCCGCCGACGGTCAGCGGGATGAACACCTGCTCCGCGGTCCCCGAGACGATCTCCATCGTCGTCGCCCGCCCCTCGTGGGAGGCGGAGATGTCGAGGAAGGTGAGCTCGTCGGCGCCCTCGGCGTCGTACCTCCGAGCGAGCTCGACCGGGTCGCCGGCGTCGCGGAGGTTCTCGAAGTTGACGCCCTTCACCACTCGCCCCGCGTCGACATCGAGGCACGGGATCACCCGCACGGCGAGGCTCATGCCGTGCTCCGCGTCAGGGCGAGGGCGTCCTCGAGCGTGAAGCGCCCCTCGTAGAGGGCCGTTCCGATGATCGCGCCCTCGACCCCTTCGGCGACCAGACCCGAAAGCGCCTCCAGGTCGGCGAGGTCGGTGATGCCGCCGCTGGCGACGACCGGCCGGTCCGTCGCGGCGCAGACGTCGCGGAGCAGCTGGAGGTTGGGGCCCTGGAGCATGCCGTCCTTGTTCACGTCGGTGACGACGTAGCGGGCGCACCCCTCGGAGTCGAGCCGCGAGAGCACGTCGTAGAGGTCACCGCCCTCGCGGGTCCAGCCGCGCGCGGCCAGCGTCCGTCCGCGGACGTCGAGCCCGACGGCCACCCGGTCGCCCCACGTCGCGATCGCGGCGGCACACCACTCGGGCTGCTCGAGGGCGGCGGTGCCGATGTTGACGCGACGACAGCCGGTGGCCATGGCAGCCGCCAGCGAGTCGTCGTCGCGGATGCCCCCGCTGAGCTCGACCTGGACGTCGACCCGCTTGACGATCGACGCCAGCAGCTCCCGGTTGTGGCCACGGCCGAAGGCCGCGTCGAGGTCGACCAAGTGGATCCACTCGGCGCCCTCGTCCTGCCAGCGCAACGCCGCCTCGACCGGGTCGCCGAACCGCTTCTCCGAGCCCGCCACACCCTGCACGAGCTGCACCGCCTGGCCACTGGCGACGTCGACGGCCGGCAGGAGCTCGAGACGGGCGGACACGGTGGCGACCCTAGCCGCGACGTCGACGCGGCCGGGCGCCCGTCTCGCGGCGTACCGCGGTGACGACATCGCCGATCTCCACCGGCCGGGCGGTGTCGACCACGACGGTCCGGGGCGCGCCGAGCGACTCCGGGCGGTCGGCCGCGTCACGGATGCGCTCCAGGGTGGCGGCGTCGGCGGGAAGGTGGGGCCAGGAGCGCTCGCGTGCGACGTACCGCTCGACCGCGACCTCGGCCGGCACGTGGCAGCGCACCTCGACCACGCGGTCCCACCACGGCTTCAGCAGGTCGACGACCCGCTCGGTGTCGCGGCGCGGGGCGATCCAGATGTCGACCACCGCCTCGCCGGCGAACGCCTCCAGCCGCCGGACCAGCTCCGCCTCGGCGTCGTACCGCAGCCACTCACGCGGGGTGTCCTCGGCCTCGCCGGCGAGCTCCTCCTTGATCTCGTCCAGGGACACGAGGGCACAGCCGAGCCGGTCGGCCAGGATGGTGGCCAGGCTGGTCTTCCCGGCACCGGGGACGCCGGTGACGACGACGAGCGGCGTCACAGGGTCGCGATCCAGTTGCGCAGCAGGAGGGCTCCGGCGTCGCCCGACTTCTCGGGGTGGAACTGGGTGGCGCTCAGCGGACCGTTCTCGACGGCCGCCACGAACCGATCGCCGCCGTGCTCGGACCAGGTCACCAGCGGAGCGGGCGTGCGGCCGTGCGTGGTCAGCTCCCAGGTGCGGGCCGCGTAGGAGTGCACGAAGTAGAACCGCTCCCCCTCGACGCCGGCGAACAGTGCCGATCCCTGCGGGACGTCGACGGTGTTCCAGCCCATGTGCGGTACGACGGGCCCCTGCAACCGGTCGACCACGCCGGGCCACTCGGCACAGCCCGCGGTCTCCACGCCGTGCTCGACCCCGCGCTCGAACAGCACCTGCATCCCGACACAGATCCCGAGCACCGGGCGTCCGCCGGCGAGTCGCCGGCCGATCGCCCGCGGCCCGTCGACGGCGCGCAGCCCGGCCATGCAGGCCGCGAACGCGCCCACGCCGGGAACGACGAGCCCGTCGGCGTCCTCCGCGGCCGCCCGGTCCGAGGTGAGCTCGACCGCGGCTCCGGCGCGCTCCAGGGCGCGCACGGCCGAGCGGAGGTTGCCGGAGCCGTGGTCGAGGACAACCACTTTCCGACGGGCACTAGCCACAGGGATCGGCGATCACAGTGAGCCCTTGGTGGACGGGACGCCGGTCTCGCGCGGGTCGATCGCGACGGCGTCGCGGAACGCACGGGCGAAGGCCTTGAACTGAGCCTCCACGAGGTGGTGCGGGTCGCGCCCTGACAGCACCCTCACGTGAACCGCGATCTGGGCGTGGAACGCCAGGGTCTCGAAGACGTGCCGGGTGAGCGAGCCGGGGTACGACGGGCCGGTGTCGCCGCCGATCACGACGTACGCCTGGCCCTCGGGCTCACCCACGTGGACGCAGTAGGGGCGGCCCGAGACGTCCACCGCGCACTGCACCAACGCCTCGTCGAGCGGCACCATCGCGTCGCCGAACCGCCGGATGCCCTGCTTGTCGCCCAGCGCCTCGCGCAGCGCCTGGCCGAGCACGATCGCGGTGTCCTCCACGGTGTGGTGGGCGTCGATGTGGGTGTCACCGTCGGTGGTCACGGTCAGGTCGACCAGCGCGTGTCGGGCGAACGAGGCGAGCATGTGGTCGTAGAAGCCGACGCCCGTCGTGACGTCGGCACGGCCCGAACCGTCGAGGTCGACCTCGACGTGGACCTTCGACTCCCGGGTCTGCCGGTCCAGGCTGGCGGTGCGGGTCATGAAGGGATCCCCTCTGTGTCGGGCAACGTCGTCACGGTGGTCAGTGCCTCACGGAATGCTGCCATCTCGGCCGGGGTGCCGATCGAGACGCGCAGCCAGCCGTCGGGGCCGGTCTCGCGGATCAGGACCCCGCGATCGACCAGGGCCTGCCAGGTGGCGTGGCGGTCGGCGAAGGTGCCGAACAACACGAAGTTCGCGTCGCTGTCGGCGACCTCGAACCCCTGGGCGCGCAGCCAGGTCACGGTCTCGTCGCGCTCGTCGCGGAGTCGGTCGACGGCCCCGAGCAGCTCGTCGGCATGACGGAGCGCGGCGCGCGCGACGGCCTGGGTGACCGCCGACAGGTGGTAGGGCAGCCGGACGACGCGCAGTGCGTCGCAGATCTCGGGGGATGCGGCGAGGTACCCCACCCTGGCCCCGGCCAGGGCGAACGCCTTGCTCATCGTCCGGGTCACCACGAGGTTGGGGTGGGTCGGGAGCAGCTCCAACGCGCTCGGTGTCCCGGCGCGGCGGAACTCGGCGTACGCCTCGTCGACGACGAGCACGCCCTCGTCGAGCTCGCGGCAGAGCGCGACGATCGCCTCGGGCGGCAGCGCGGTGCCGGTGGGGTTGTTGGGCGAGGGCAGCAGGACGACGTGTGGCCGCCGCGAGCGGACGAGCGCAACCGCATGCTCGAGGTCGAGGGTGAAGTCCTGCTCGCGGTGGCCGACCTCCCACGCGGTGTGGGTGTCGCGGGCGTACTC
The DNA here is from genome assembly GCA_025936915.1 of Nocardioides sp. Classification (GTDB taxonomy): domain Bacteria; phylum Actinomycetota; class Actinomycetes; order Propionibacteriales; family Nocardioidaceae; genus Nocardioides. Next base: position 8,240 of record JAICSK010000109.1, on the reverse strand, counting down.
CGGATACATGGAGTACGTCGGCGCGAAGCTCAGGGCGAGCCGGCCCGGGCCGCCGAACGCCTGGAGCAGGTGCAGCATCACCTCGTTGGAGCCGTTCGCCGCCCACACCTGCTCGGGCCGCACTCCGTGCCCGAGGTAGGCGGCAAGGTCCGAGCGCAGGGCGACGAACTCACGGTCCGGATAGCGGTTGAGGTCGCGGGCGGCCTCGGCCACCGCGCGCTCGATGTCGGCGACGACGCCCGCGGACGGCGGGTAGGGGTTCTCGTTGACGTTGAGCAGGACCGGGACGTCGAGCTGCGGGGCGCCGTACGGCTCGATCCCACGGAGCTCCTCGCGCAACGGCAGCGGCGGCGGCGTCATCGTCCGAACCGGACCGTGACGGCCTCGCCGTGACCCGGCAGGTCCTCGGCCGCGGCGAGCGCGACGACATGGTCGGCCACTTCGGCGAGCGCGTCGCGGGTGTAGTCGACGACGTGCACGGCCTTGCGGAACGACCGTACGGACAGCCCCGAGGAGTGGCAGGCACATCCGGCCGTCGGGAGCACGTGGTTGGACCCCGCGCAGTAGTCGCCCAGCGAGACCGGGGCGAACGGCCCGACGAACACCGCACCGGCGTTGTGCACCCGGCCCGCGACCGCGGCCGCATCGGCGGTGTGGATCTCGAGGTGTTCGGCCGCGTAGGCGTTGACCACGTCGAGGCCCTGGTCCAGGCCGTCGACCAGGACGATGCCGGACTGCCGGCCCCCGAGAGCCTCCAGGATCCGGTCGGTGTGCCGGGTGGCGTGCACCTGCTTCTCCAGCTCGGCCTCGACGTCGTCGGCCAGCCGCAGCGAGTCGGTGACCAGCACGCTGGCGGCCTGCGGGTCGTGCTCGGCCTGGCTGACCAGGTCGGCGGCGACGTACGCCGCGTCCGCGGTGTCGTCGGCCAGGATCGCGATCTCGGTCGGGCCGGCCTCGGCGTCGATCCCGACCCTGCCCTTCAGCAACCGCTTGGCGGCGACGGTGTAGATGTTGCCGGGGCCGGTGACCAGGTCGACCCGCTCGCACTCCCCCGCGCCGTAGGCGAACATCGCGATCGCCTGCGCGCCGCCGACGGCGTACACCTCGTCGACGCCGAGCAGCGCGCAGGCAGCCAGGATGGTCGGCTGGGGCAGCCCGCCGTGGTCCTTCTGCGGCGAACTCGCCAGCGCGATCGAGGCCACGCCGGCGACCTGGGCCGGGACCACGTTCATCACGACGCTCGACACCAGCGGGGCGATCCCCCCCGGAGCGTAGAGCCCCACCCGGCGTACCGGCACCATCCGGTGGGTCACCGTGGCACCCTCGCCCAGGGAGGTGGTGACGTCGCGCTCGAGCTCGGCCTCGCAGGTACGCCGCAGCCGCGCGATCGACTCCTCGAGTCCGGCCTGGACGGCCGGGTCGACGCCGGCGAGTGCCTGCTCGAGCTCGCTCTGTGGGACGCGGAGCTGGTCGGGTGCGACCCCGTCGAAGCGCTGGGAGAGCTGACGGATCGCCTCGGCGCCGCCCACGCGCACGGCCTCGCAGATCGGGCGGACGATCTCGACGGCCGCATCGACGTCGATCTCGGCGCGCGGGACCACGTCGCGGTAGTCCGCGGGCACGGAGCCACGCAGGTCGATGCGCCGGATCATGGGTCGATTCTACGAACGCCCGCACGGCGCGGCCGATCACTGCCCACGGAGGGGACGTCTACCCTCGTCGCATGAGCGACACGCTCCCGATGTTCCCGCTGAACACCGTGTTGTTCCCCGGGATGAGCGTGCCGCTGCGAGTCTTCGAGGATCGCTACCGCGCGCTCGTGCACCACCTCCTGCGGGTCGAGGACCCGGCCGAGCGGGTCTTCGGATCGGTCGGCATCCGCGAGGGCTACGAGGTCGGCGAGCACGGCGCCCAGTGGCTGTTCCGGGTCGGCTGCCGGGTGAAGATGACCGAGGTCGAGGCGCACTCCGACGGCACCTTCGAGCTGGTCGTGGTCGGGCTCGACCGGATCGAGCTCGAGCGCCTGGACACCTCCGGCGCCTACCCCGTCGGTCAGGTGACCCCTGTGGCCGAGCACGACGTCGCCGTGCCCGACGCGATCGCCGAGACGGCCCGGTTGACCTTCGAGGCCTACCGCGAGGCACTGCTGGAGATCGAACGCGAGCCTCCGGCGAGCGACCTGCCACGGGATCCGGCGTACCTCTCCTGGGCGCTTGCGGCACTCGCCCCGCTCACGCTGGCGCAACGCCAGGCCCTGCTCGAGGCCGAGGAGGCCGACAGCCGACTGCGGATGGTGACCGACGCGCTCCGCGCCGAGCTGCGGACGATGCGGGCGTTCCCCTCACTGCCGGCGACGGAGATCGCCCGCACCCGCTGGTCGCCCAACTGACGCCCCGTGGCGGCCGCTCGAGGAGCGTCGGCCTCGGGATCTAGTTGGTGGTGACCTTGAACGAGAACGTGATCACGCCGCCGTCGTCCCGTGACGACATCCCGATCGCCCGCAGGGGCGTGATGTTGTCGAGTGTCTCCTGGTCGCCCGCGACGGCCTTGCTGATCGCCGGCTCGAAGGCATCGAGGTTGACGTAGAAGACGCTGCCGGCATCACCCGCATCGGCGACGACGCCGCTGAAGGTGCCGTCACCGCCGAGGTCTCCGCCGTCGAGCACGTGCTGGCGGTAAGCGGCCGACGGGCCGATCACGTCGAGGTCCCCGCTGGCGTCGGAGCCGAGGAACGGCAGGTCGCCGACCTTGGCCTTCAGCTTGGCGAGCACCGCGTCGACGGCCTTCGGGTCGCCCTTGACCGTCAGGGCGATCGGGAGGCCCGACCCGTCGCTGGAGTTGGTGGCGGCCTCGAAGTCGAAGTCCTTGCCGATCGAGAGGGAGACGCCGGACCCCAGGAGAGTCTCGATGTCCGCCGGTACGTCGAGCCCGGTCGCCTGCGACGCCTCGCGCTCGAAGTCGGAACGGGACATCCCGCTGCCGAACATCTGCGACGCCTGGTCGAGCTGCCGCTCGAGCCAGCCCTTCGGGAACGTGACGCCCAACGCGGCACCGGTGTCGGTGGGGAGCCGCTGCACCAGCGTGCCGCCGGTGTTGCCCCCGACCTCGGAGAGGCCGGAGCCGGTGCCGTCGCCGGCCATCGCCAGCTCGACGCCGTCACCGGTGAAGCGGATGGTCGCGGCACCACCCTTGAACTTCGACAACGCAGCGGTCAGCGGGTCGTCGGCGGTGGTCACGTGGAACGAGCTCGAGTAGGCCGACGAGCCGCTGTCCAGCGTGGGGCTCTGGTCGAACATGCCCGCCAGGCCGCCGAGCTTGTCGGCGAGGTACTTCCCGGCCTCGGGCGCCGCGTAGGCGTTGACCACCCCGGCCTCGCCGACGGCCTTGGTCCACTTCTGATAGGTCGCGTCGTCGGCCAGGCTGCCCCGGTCGGTCGCGGCGGCGACCTGCTCGGCAACCTTCTGGTTGTCCGCCAGGATCGCCCATCCGTGCTGCACGACGTACCCCGTCGTGTCACCGGTGTTGTCGGTTGCGCAGCCCTCGAGGGTGTGCAGGCCCTCCTTCGCCTTGTTCTCGTCGGTCACCTGCACCACGGCCACCGCGTCCGGGCTCGCGCCCGGCAGGGCGACCAGGGCGACCGCCGCCCGGTTGCCCAGCCACGGGTCGATGTCCTGGTCGTAGCTGAGTCCTGGGCAGTTGCTCTGGGAGACCAGCTCGTCGCCCAGCTTGTGCCTCAGCTCGTCGACGTTGTCGATGCCGACCTCCTTCTTGAAGGCCGGGAACTTGTTCAGCGTGCGGAACGCGTCGATCTTCTGCCCGCCGGCAGGGTCGAGGTCGATGCTGAGGTAGGCGACGGTCGACGCCGGCAGTGCCTCGGCCGGTTGGGCACCCTGCTGGAAGAAGCTGAGCGCGGCCCACGCGCCGGCGCCGAGGCCGAGGAGCGCGACGACACCGCCGCCGATCCACCAGGTACGGCGGCGGCTGCGCCGGGGCCCCGGCTCGGGCGCGACCAGGGGAGCCGACTCGGATGGGATGGGCGCCCCGCTGCCGTACTCGAGGTACTCGGGCGTGCCCGAAGGCGGCTGGTGCTCGGACAAGGCGAGATCTCCCCCGTGAGAAACGCGCGTGGCGCGGACGACTGCGCCGGGAAGCCTACCCGGGCGGCGACTGCCGCGCCTCGGCTTCGGGATGATCCGCAAGGCGCGTGTCGGGACCGTCGTGCGGCCCGAACGACGTGGGCCAGGCGAAGTAGATCAGCGCCAGCACGAACAACGAGGTCATCGGCCACACCAGGAAGGGGCTCTTGCCGGCCACGGTGAGGTTGCCCTGCACGGTGGCGCGTCCCGCCGTCCGGGCCACGAGCCCGGCCGGGTCGTCGGGCCCCAGCAGCGTGCCGACCCGCCACATCAGCGCGGCACCGATCGCCGAGCCGACGACGACCGTCACCAGCACGAGGAGCTCACGCCCCCGAACCAGCACGGTCACGCCCAGGGCCAGCAGCGCGCTGGCGACGGCGCCCACCAGGACGTAGAGACCGGTGCCGGCGAAGACCTGCCGCAGCGAGGCGTAGCTGTCGTAGAGCAGGTGGTGCTGCACGATCACCTGTCCCGGCGGCGTCCACAGTCGTTCCCAGACGAACCCCGCGGCCGCGCCCAGCACGGCGTACGCCACGAGGACGAGAACGACGGTGCGCACCGGGCTGCCGCGCCCGAGCAGGCTCGATCTCGCGCGGTCGTCGTGCTCGCTCACCCGGCGTCCCCGTGGAAATGCGAGCACTGCGAGCAGCTTCGTGAGGTGTTCATCGTGAGTGCTCACCCGCTCAGGCAGCCCGGACCGAGCAGGTGCTTGAGGTCGGCGTACAGCGGTGCTCCGGCGGCCACCCTGAAATTGTCGCCGACCTTCAAGACCTTGGTGCCCTCCCGCCCGCGCAGGCGCAGGTGCACCTCGGTCGCACCGGGGTGGGTGCGCAGCACCTCCTTCAGCTGATCGACCACCGGCGGAGTGCATCGGGTCGTCGGCAGGCTGACCACCACCGGTCCGGCCGGCCCGTCGTCGAGGTCGGGCAGCGTGACCTCCTCGCCGCGGATCTCGGGCTGGTCCTTGCTCCGCGAGAGCTTTCCGCGGACCGTGACGATCGCGTCCTCGGCGAGCAGGCTCCCGGCGAGCTGGTAGGTGCCGGGGAACAGCAGGACGTCGATCGCCCCGTCGAGGTCTTCGATGGTGACCACGGCCCAGGTGTCGCCTTTGCGGGTGATCTTGCGCTGGACGGAGGTGATCAGGCCGGTCACCTGGATCGGGCTGCCGTCGGGCCGCTCCTCGTCGAGGAGCAGCTGGCCGATGCTGCAGTCAGACGTCCCGGCGAGCAGGTGCTCGAGACCCATCAGTGGGTGGTCGGAGACGTAGAGGCCCAGCATCTCCCGCTCGTGCCCGAGGAGGGTCATCTTGTCCCACTCGTCGATGTCGGGGATCGAGACCGTCATGTCGAAGATCGGCGCCGCGTCGACGCCGCCCATCAGGTCGTCGAACAAGGAGTCCTGGCCGCCGCCGGAATCCTTCTTGATCGAGGAGTAGCGGTCGACCGCCTGCTCGTGGATGGCGACCAGCGCCCGGCGCTTGTGCTTCATGTCGTCGAAGGCACCGGCCTTGATCAACGAGTCGATGACCCTCTTGTTGCAGGCCAGCGGGTCGACCTTGTCGAGGAAGTCGTTGAAGTGCTCGTAGCGACCCTGCTCGACCCTGGCCTCGACGATCTTGTCGACGACGTTGGCGCCGACGTTGCGGATGGCGGTGAGACCGAAGCGGACGTCGGAGCCGACCGGGGTGAAGGTCGCGTCGGACTCGTTCACGTCGGGCGGGAGCACCTGGATCTTCATCCGCCGGCACTCGTTGAGGTAGATCGCCATCTTGTCCTTGTCGTCCTTGACCGATGTCAGGAGCGCGGCCATGTACTCCGCCGGATAGTTGGCCTTGAGGTACGCCGTCCAGTAGGACACCAGCCCGTACGCCGCGGCGTGAGCCTTGTTGAAGGCGTAGTCGGAGAACGGGACCAGGATGTCCCACAACGCCTTGATCGCGCTCTTGGAGTATCCGTTGGCGAGCATGCCCGCCTCGAACGGCACGAACTCGGCGTCGAGGATCTCGCGCTTCTTCTTGCCCATCGCCTTGCGCAGCAGGTCGGCCTGGCCGAGGGAGTATCCGGCGACCTTGCGGACGATGGCGAGCACGTGCTCCTGGTAGACGGTCAGGCCGTAGGTCTCGTCGAGGATCTCGGCCAGCGGCTCGGCGAGCTCGGGATGGATCGGCTCGATCGGCTCCCGCCCGGTCTTGCGTCGCGCGTACTTGTTGTGGGAGTCCATCCCCATCGGGCCGGGACGGTAGAGCGCGCCGACGGCGCAGATGTCGGCGAACTGGTCGGGATGCATCGATCGCAGCAGCGCCCGCATCGGACCACCGTCCAGCTGGAAGACGCCGAGGGTGTCGCCGCGCTGCATCAGGGCGTACGTCGCCGGGTCGTCCAGCGGCAGGTCCTCGAGGACGACCGTCGTACTGCGGTTGCGCTCGATGTTCTTCACCGTGTCGTCGAGGACGGTGAGGTTGCGCAGCCCCAGGAAGTCCATCTTGATCAGCCCGAGGTGCTCGCACATCGGGTAGTCGAACTGGGTGATGATCGCGCCGTCCTGGGGGCGTCGGATCAGCGGGATGATGTCGAGCAGCGGCTCGCTCGACATGATCACGCCCGCGGCGTGGACGCCCCACTGCCGCTTGAGGCCCTCGATCCCGATGGCGGTGTCGACGACGGTCTTGACGTCGTTGTCGGCCTCGTAGAGCGAGCGGAACTCCGCACCCTCACCGAACCGCCGGTGCTCGGAGTCGAAGATCTCCTTGAGCGGGATGTCCTTGCCCATCACCGCGGCCGGCATCGCCTTGGTGATCCGGTCGCCCATCGCGAACGGGTAGCCGAGGATCCGGCTGGCGTCCTTGACCGCCTGCTTGGCCTTGATCGTGCCGTAGGTGACGATCAGCGAGACCCGGTCCTCGCCGTACTTGTCGGTGACGTAGCGGATCACCTCGCCGCGCCGGCGCTCGTCGAAGTCGATGTCGAAGTCGGGCATCGAGACGCGCTCGGGGTTGAGGAAACGCTCGAACAGGAGCCCGTGCTCGAGCGGGTCGAGGTCGGTGATGCGCATCGCGTAGGCGCACATCGAGCCCGCGCCGGAGCCGCGGCCCGGACCGACCCGGATGCCGTTGTCCTTGGCCCAGTTGATGAAGTCGGCGACGACCAGGAAGTAGCCCGGGAAGCCCATCTGGAGGATGACGCCCATCTCGAAGTCGGCCCGTTCGCGGACGGCCGTGGTGACCCCTCCGGGGTAGCGCCGCCGCAGACCGGTCTCGACCTCCTGCCGGAACCAGCTCTCCTCGGTGTGGCCGTCAGGGACCGGGAAGCGCGGCATGTACGTGCCGTTGCCCTCGGTGAACGAGGCCTCGCACCGCTCCGCGATCAGGAGGGTGTTGTCGCACGCCTCCTTCATGCCGTGGCGGCCCTCCCACAGCTCGCGCATCTCGGCGGCCGACTTGATGTAGTAGCCGTCGCCGTCGAGCTTGAACCGTTTCGGGTCGCTCATCACCGAGCCCGACGAGACGCACAGCAGGTGCTCGTGGGCCGGCGCGTCCTCGCGCATGACGTAGTGGGAGTCGTTGGTGGCGATCACCGGGATCGCGAGGTCGCGGCTGAGCTGCAACAGGCCGTCGCGGACGCGCTTCTCGAGGACGAGGTCGTGGTCCATCAGCTCGATGAAGTAGCTGTCCTTGCCGAGGATGTCCTGGAACTCCGCCGCGCTCTCCCGAGCCTTGGCGTAGTCGCCGATGCGCAGCCAGGTCTGCACCTCGCCGGACGGACAGCCGGTGGTGCCGATCAGCCCCTCGGCGTACTCGGCGAGGAGCTCGCGGTCCGCGCGCGGCTGGTAGTAGTAGCCCTCCATGCTGGCCCGGCTGGAGAGCCGGAACAGGTTGTGCATGCCGGCCGTGCTCTCGGCGAGGAGCGTCATGTGGGTGTAGGCACCCGAACCGCTGACGTCGTCCTCGCCGCCGTCGTTCCACCGGACCCGCTTCTTCTCGAACCGGCTGGTGTTGGGGGTGAGGTACGCCTCCATCCCGATGATCGGCTTGATCCCGGCGGCGGTCGCCTTGCTGTAGAAGTCGTAGGCACCGAACACGTTGCCGTGGTCGGTCATCGCGATGCT
>JAICSK010000146.1 GCA_025936915.1 Nocardioides sp. | reverse complement strand
ATTCGTTCGCTCGCCGTCAGGAGCGGGGGGCCACCAGGGGCCACGGCCGCGCCTGCTCCACCTGGGCAGAGAGACTGAACAGCACCTCTTCGCCATCGGTCGGACCGACCAGCTGGACGCCAACGGGCAGACCGTCGGTGCCGGTGCCCGCCGGCACCGAGCAGGCGGGGTTGCCGGCGACGTTCCAGATGGAGAGGTAGGCGATCGCCGGCAGCGACTTCAGCGAGGCGCGCACGGACCCGGTGCGGTCGAGGACTCCGACCCGGGGCGGCCGATGGGCGATCGCCGGCGTCAGGAGCACGTCGACCCGGTCGAAGACCCGGTTGGCCTTCACCGACACGCGCTCGGTCTGGCGCAGGGAGGCGTCGATCACCGTGGGCGTCACCCACGAGCCGAGGCGGTAGGTCTCGCGGGTACGACGTTCGAGCCGCTCGTAGTGCTCCACCTCGTCGGCCTCGGTGCGGATGCCCGCGAAGAACTGCGGCACGAACGCCGCGGTGATGTCGGGGTAGTGCGGGTCGACCTCGCGCACCTCGTGCCCGAGGTCGGACAGCAGCCGAGCCGTGTCGCGCACCGCCACGACGTGGTCGGCATGCGGCCGAACGCCCTTGGCGGGCGACACCACGCTCCACCCGACGCGGAGCGTCCCGGGCTCGCGACGGGCGGCGTCGGCGAAAGACCCGGCCTCGCCCGCCCGCCAGCGGTCGACCGGCAGATGCCCGCGGATCACGTCGTAGACGATCGCGGAGTCGAGGACGGTCCGGGTGAGCGGGCCGGCCGTGCCCAGGGCCCACCACAGATGCTCGTGCGGAGCGCTCGTGACCCGGCCGCGTTGTGGCTTGAGGCCGAACAGGCCGCAGCACGCCGACGGGATGCGGATCGAACCCCCGCCGTCACCGCCCATGGCCACCGGCACCATCCCGGCCGCGACAGCCACGGCCGAGCCGCCGCTCGACCCGCCCGGGGAGAACGACGTGCGCCACGGGTTGCGGGTGTGACCGTGAGCCACCGACTCGGTGTAGGGCCACGCCCCGAACTCCGGCATGTGCGTCTTGCCGACGACGATCGCGCCGGCGGCCCGGAGGCGGCGGACGACCTCGCCGTCCGCGGCGGCCGGGGTGCTGTTGCCCCTGCCGCCGAAGGTCGTCACGCACCCCTCGACGTCGAGCTCCTCCTTGATGGCCACCGGTACGCCGTACAACGGGCCGCGCGTCTCGCCGCTCCCGAGCCCGAGGTAGCGCGCCTGCTCGCGGGCTCGGTCGGCGAGCACGACGGAGAAGGCGTTGAGTCGCGCGTTCCCCGCCTCGATCGCGGTCAACGACCGCTCGACCTCCGCCTGTGGCGTCGTCGCCCCGGAGGCGATCCGCGCGACGATCTCGGCGGCGCTCGGCGGCGGCTCACTCACACGCGTCACCCTAGGCTGCGGGGAGCGGCCTTCGGTGAAATCTCGGGACCGGATCGAACCGACGACGCGAGCCACGCGTGTCACCCCGCATGACTGTGCGATTCGTGGCGGCCGTGGCCGTCCTGGCCTCGGTGGCCATCCACCTGACCCTGTGGTTGCAGGGCATGCGGTCGGTCCACGTGATCGGGCCTGCCTTCCTGCTCAACATCGCCGGTGGCCTCGTCATCGCCGTCCTGCTGGTGCGTTGGCACCACCCGGGCAGCGGGGTCCTCGCCGCCTGCTTCGGCGCGTCGACGCTGGGCGCGTTCACCCTGGCCAGCACGATCGGCCTGTTCGGCGACCACGAGACCTGGCAGGGCTTCTCGGTGTTCGCCGCGGCCACTTCCGAGCTCGTGGCCATCGCGGCCGGACTCTCGATCCTGCTCGAGGACCCCGAGCCGGTGCGGGTCGCGACAGCGGCTCAGCAGCTCTCGGGCACGAAGCGGTCGGAAAGGGCGTAGCGCAGCAGCACCACGTCGCCGAGCTGCCGGGTCTCCGCCAGCCGGGCGCGACGGCCGGGGTGCCACGGGTACCGCCCCTCGCCGACGAAGCGACGCGCGCCGGACTCACCGACGAAGAACGGCGCCACCACCAGCTGCAGCTCGTCGACCAGGTCGTCGGCGAGGAACTGGGTGTGCACCGCTCCGCCACCCTCGACCATCAGCCGGCGTACGCCGCGCCGGTGCAGGTCGCCGGTCAGGCAGGACATCGTCACCGGGTCGCCGGCGTCGACGACCTCGCTCACCCGGCCGATCCGCTCGACCAGGGCCGGCATCACGCGACTGCTGGCGTAGACGAGCTTGCTCGCCCCGTCGTCGGCGAAGAACCGCTGGGACGCGTCCAGCCGGCCGCGCTCGGTCACCGTCACCTTGACCGGATGCTCGGGGAGCCCATGAGCGACCCGCGACCGGCGACGGTCGGGATCGCGCACCAGGAGTCGCGGGTTGTCGTTGCGCACGGTGGTCGCGCCGACCAGGATCGCGTCGACGCCCGCCCGCACCTCGTCGACGCGGTCGAAGTCGACCTCGTTGGACAGCATCAGCCGGCTCTCCGACGCCCCGTCGATGAAGCCGTCGATCGACATGCTGCAGCTGAGCAGCGTGTAGGGCCGGTCAGCCACGGCGCACATCTTCGAGCGGACGCTCCGTGGCAGCCGGGGCCGCACGACGTCGTATGACCGCATCGGCGAGGAGGACGACGACGCCAGGCACCGTCGCGATCGCGCCGAGAACGCCGAAGACGACGCTCACGGTGAGCCCGGTCGCCGAACCCAGCCCGGCCAGGGCGAACACACCCGCCGTGACGCCTTCGCGCGGTCCCCACCCGGCGACGCTCAGCGGGACGGCCGAGCCGACGAGCACGATCAGCGCGATCACGACGACCTGGGCTGCGGAGGTGTCGACGCCCACGGTGGCCAGCGCGACGAGGAAGACCGCGACGTGCGCCGCCGTGGACACACAGGACGCGGCCACCACCCGCGCCGCGGTCGCGGGTCGGAGCAGCACCCGCAGGTCGTCGCCCACGAACCCGGTCGAGCGGCCGAGCAGCCACCGACCGAGGACAGCGACGAGACCCACCGCCAGCAGCGCGACGGGCGCAGCGCCCCGCATCGGCGACGGCAGCACCACCAGAGCAACGACCAGGAGGCCGCCCTGCACGACCTGACCGGTCGCGCGGTCCCAGACGACGGCCCGGAGCCCGGCGCCGAGGTCACCGGCCGCACGACCGTGCCGGACGCCGCGATGGGCGTCGCCGAGCACGCCACCGGGCAGCACGGAGTTCAGGAACTGGGAGCGGTAGTACGCCGCGACCGACCCCGCCGGCGTGAGCGGCACGCCGAACGCGTGCGCGATCACCCGCCAGCGCCAGGCGTTGGCCAGGGTCGCGGCGGCGGTCAGCACGAGCGCCGCGGCGACCGAGCTCCAGGTGGCGACCTGCCAGGCGTCCGCGAACGGTCCGGTGCCGAACCGCCAGACCAGGGCCAGCAGCACCAGCGCCCCACCGACCAGCCGCAACACCGGCCAGGCGCGGCTCATCGTCGTCCTCCGGAGTGGCCGCGGGCAGCCACCGGCTCGAACCACACGCCGTCCGCCACCCGTGCGAGCACGGCATCCACGTCGGCGGCCGTCTCGTCCCACCGGCGTAGCGCCGGCCTGCGCCTGGCCACGGCGCTCGCCAGTCGTTCGCGCAGTCCCGGATCGTCCAGCCAGGCACGCAGGGCACCGGCGAGGGCAGCCGGCCGGTCGGGTGGGACGAGCAGACCGGGGAGCGCTCCGACGGGTGCCTGTCCGAGGGCCTCGGGTACGCCGCCGACCGCGGTCGCGACCACCGGCAGCCCGTGCGCCAGGGCCTCGACCACGACCATGCCGTAGCTCTCCGACCGGGACGGCAGCACCAGCAGGTCGGCCGTGTCGTAGGCGGCCGCCAGGGCACGGCCGCCCAGGGGGCCGGTGAAGATCACCCGGCGCTCCCACGACCGGGCATACACCTGGGTCTGCAGGGTGGCGACGTGGTCGGGGTCGACGTCGAGCGAGCCGACGCAGGTCAGGGTCCAGGCCCGGTCGCCGAGCTCGGCGAGGGCCTCGAACAGCAGGTCGTGGCCCTTGCCGGGGTGGACGGCGGCGACGCAGACGAACGACGTACCACCGGCGGCGCTGCGGTGGGGCGGCACCGGGTCGACCGGGTCCACGCCGGGGACCGCGACGGCGACGTGACGCAGGCCGTACCACTCACGCACCCGCTCCCGCGACCAGGCACTCGTCGTCAGCACCGCGGCGGCCGAGCCGAGGACCTCCTCCTCGCCCTGGTCGGGGCCGGCCGGCATGTGCAGCAGGACGACGAGCCGGAGACGTCCCGCGTGTCTGGGGACGACCGCGGCGGCCCGCGACGCGACCAGGCCGTCGAGGAGTACGACGGAGCCGTCGGGGACGGTCGCCAACGCGTCGTCGAGACGCTCCAGATCCGTGGGCTCGGGGGTCACCCAGGCTCCGGGCACGGGCACCTCGACGACGGGCCGTCCCCGCTGGATCAGGCCGTCGAGGACCCGGCGGTCGTAGACGTTGCCGCCGCTCGGCCGGGCGAGGTCGTCGACCCCGTCCGGCAGCACGGCGTACACCTGGGGCGTCACCGGGAGTGTCATGGCCGTCGCTCGTAGCTCGCCCAGGCGCTCGGCGTCTCGCGCAGTGTCACCCGGATGCGGGAGAGGTCGGAGGCACCGACACCGAGGCTCCCGTCGTGGGCTCGGGCCGCGAGCCGGTCGGCGATGGCGCGGCAGAGCACCTCGGTGGTGGTGTTGAGGCCCGCCAGCGACTCGACCTCGTCGAGGTTGCGGTAGGTGAGGTCGGCCAGCACCGCGTGCAGCGCGTCGGTGGCGCATCCGATGTCCAGGACGATCCCGTTGTCGTCGACATCCTCGCGCGCGAAGGCCGCCTCGACGACGTACGTCGCGCCGTGCAGCGACTGGGCGGGGCCGAAGACCTCACCGCGGAGGCTGTGGGCCACCATCATGTGGTCGCTGACCGTCACCTCGAACATCAGCCGGCCTCGCCGGGCCCGGGATAGGCGATCGTGTGGCACAACGCCGGGATCGAGCCCGACGCGAGCTTGCCCATCACCTCGGGCAGCTCCGCGAAGGCCGACTCGCCGGTGAGCAGCGCGTCGAAGGCCGGGTCCTCGAGCAGCCGCAGCGCGAGCGCCATCCGGTCTGCGGGAGTACGACGGCCACGACGCGCCCGGGCGACCTCGCCCACCTGGCTGGCCCGGATGCCGAGCCGGGCGGAGTGGAACCGGCCGCCCAGACTCAGCTCGACGGGGGTGTCGCCGTACCAGCTGAGGTCGGTGACGACGCCGTCGGCGGCGAGCAGGTCGAGGGAGAGCTGGAGGCCCGCGGAGGTGCCGCTCGCGTGGATCACCAGGTCGAGGTCGCGCGGTGCGTCGTGGGGGCGCGCGAAACAGGCGCCGAGTGCCTCGGCGGCCTCGGCGCGGGTGGGTTCGGTGTCGACGACGGTCACGGTGACTCCTGGGTACCCCGAGAGCAGCCGGGCCACACACAGCCCTACCATCCCGGCTCCGACCACGGCGACCTGGTCGCCGAGGAGCGGTCGGGCGTCCCACAGAGCGTTGACCGCGGTCTCGACCGTGCCGGCCAGCACCGCGCGGCGCGCGGGAACGCCGTCCGGGACGGCCGTGACCGCCTCGACCGGCACGACGTACGCCGTCTGGTGCGGGTAGAGGCAGAAGACGGTGCGGCCGACCAGGTCGGTCGGTCCAGACTCCACGACGCCGACGTTGAGGTAGCCGTACTTGACCGGGCCGGGCAGCTCGCCCTCCTGGAACGGCGCTCGCATCACGTCGTACTGGCTCTCGGGCACGCCGCCACGGAAGACCAGGCTCTCGGTGCCCCGGCTCACGCCGGAGACCAGAGTGCGGACCAGCACCTCGCCGTGACCCGGGTCCGGAAGATCCGCGGAACGGATCTCACCGGACCCGGGCTCGACCAGCCAGTAAGCGCGGGCCGTTGGTGTCACGTCGGCTCCCTCCACGTCCGGCTTGGGTTCTTGAACCGACGCCGACCCGCTCTCGTATGACTGGTAACCGGAAGTACGGAGGCGGGATGCGCATGGTTCAGGTCGGTCCTCTGACCGTACTGCCGCTGACCGCTGCCCTGCTCCTCGCACTGGCGGTGTCTCCCGGGCTCGGCTCCGGGGCGGTCGCGGTGGGCGCGGCCGTCGCGGTCGCCACCAGGCTGCTGGTCGACCGCGGCCTACGCCGGGAAGGCCTCGCGCGGCTCGGGCCGGCCAACCGCGTCACACTGCTGCGTGCCACCCTGACGGCCGGCATCGCGGCCCTCGTCGTCGCCTCCTGGACCGCGGCCGTCCCGCGTCCCTTGCTCGTCGTGCTCGCAACACTGGCGCTGTGCACCGACCTGGTCGACGGCCGGCTCGCCCGACGGCGGGGTCTGGTGACCCCCTTCGGGGCGGCGTTCGACATGGAGACCGACGCGTTCCTGATCCTGGTGCTCAGCATCTACGCCGTCCCCGTCGTCGGGGGGTGGGTGTTGCTGATCGGACTCGCGCGCTACCTCCTGTTCCTGGCCGGCGCCGTGTGGCCGTGGCTGACCGCACCGACGCCGCCGCGGCGCTGGGCGAAGGTCGTGGCGGCGGTCCAAGGGATCGTGCTCACGGTCGTCTCGGCGGACGTGCTGCCCCGGTCGATCTCGGCGCCGGTCGCGCTGGTCTCCCTGGCGCTGCTGACCGAGTCCTTCGGGCACCAGGTCATGACCTTGTGGCGGCTGCGCCGCGGTGTGGCGTACGCCCGGGCACCGTGGGTGCGTCCGGTGGTCGACGCCGTCGCCGTGGCACTGGTCTGGCTGGCCCTGACCCTCCCCCGCAAGCCGGCCCAGCTGTCACCGAGTGCCCTGCTCGCCATCCCGCTCGAGCTGCTGGTGTTCCTCGCCCTGGCCGTCGTGCTGCCCGTGCGCTGGGGTCGGCTCACCGCCGTGCTCAGCGGCGTGCTGCTGACGGCCACCGTCGTGCTCACCGGGCTCGACCTCGGGTTCTACGAGGCGTTCGACCGGCCCTTCAACCCCCTCAGCGACCCCGGGTACGTCGGCTCCGGGCTCGACCTGGTGAACCGGTCGGCCGGTCGCGCCGGAGAGATGTTCGCCGTCGCCGGGGTCGTCGTCGGGGTCGGCCTCGCGCTCGCCCTGTGCGTCTGGGCGGCGATGCGGCTCCGGCGTGCGGCGCACGGGGCGCCGCGCGCCTGGTCGCGGGCCGTGGTCGGGCTGAGCCTGGTCTGGTCGGTCGCGGCGGTCGACGGCGCGCAGGTCTCCGGCCTGCCCGTCGCCTCCATGCCGGCGACGTCCCTGGTGCGGGCGCAGGTGCACGAGATCCGGGTCGAGCTCCACGACCGCGCGGTGTTCGACCAGGCCCTGGCGCACGACTCCTACGCGCTCACCCCGAGTCAGGACCTCCTGACCCGACTCCGCGGCAAGGACGTGCTGCTGGTGTTCGTGGAGAGCTACGGCCGGGTCGCGGTCGAGAACTCGTGGTTCGCCCCGATGGTCCAGCAGACCCTAGCGTCCTCCACCGCGGATCTGGGGTCGATGGGGTTCTCCGCCCGCAGCGGCTGGTTGCGGTCGCCGACGTTCGGCGGCATCAGCTGGCTGGCGCACTCCACGCTGCAGACCGGCCTGTGGATCGACTCCCAGCAGCGCTACGACCAGGTGCTCGGCGGCAGTCGGCTCACCCTGACCCGCGCGTTCGGCAACGCCGGGTGGCGGACGGTCAGCGACATCCCGTCCGACGACGGTCCATGGGAGCAGGGTCACCGCTTCTACGGATTCGACCGGATGTACGACTCGACGGACGTCGGCTACCACGGCCCGCGCTTCAGCTACGCCCGGATCCCCGACCAGTACACCTTCCGTGCTTTCGCCCAACGCGAGCTCGACCGCCGGCACCGCCGTCCGGTGATGGGTGAGATCGACCTGGTCTCCAGCCACACCCCGTGGACCCCGCTGCCGCACGTCGTCCCGTGGTCCCAGCTGGGCGACGGGTCGGTGTACGACGGCATGCACGCCAGCCACACGTCGTTCTTCCAGCTGATCGGCGGGCCCGACCAGCAGCGCGACTACGCCAAGTCCATCCAGTACTCGCTGCGCTCCCTGGTCTCCTTCGTCCGCCACGCCCATGACAAGAAGCTGGTGATGGTCGTGCTCGGCGACCACCAGCCCAACAGCAACGTCAGCGGAACGGGCGTCTCCCACGACGTACCGGTCTCGCTGATCGCGCACGACCCGAAGGTGCTCGACCGCATCACGAGCTGGGGCTGGACGCCCGGGCTCCAGCCCGAGAGCGACGTTCCGGTGCTGAGGATGGACCACTTCCGCGACCGCTTCCTCGCCGCGTTCAGCGGGCGGCGGGCGCGTCAGCGGGGGGCGCTGACCGCGACGCGACCGGCGTCGCAGTCGGCGGCCGGGCGCTGATCGAACCGGACCCACCGGTTGCTCGTGTTTACAGGTGAGGGCCCTTCCGGAGCCCCGGAACGGAGTTTGATCCCCATGACCACACGAATCGTCGCCGCGGTCGCCGTCCTGGTGTCGGCGTACGTCCACTTCTACGAGTGGCACAGCGGGATGAGGCACCTCCACGTGATCGGAAACCTCTTCATCGTCAACATCGCCGCAGGGGTGGTGATCGCCGTGCTGCTGCTGACCTGGAAGCACTGGTTCGCGCCCTTCCTCGCCTTCGGGATGGGGGCGAGCACGCTCGGCGGCTTCGCCATCGCCACCACCAGCGCCGGCCTCTTCGGCGACCACGAGAAGTGGCAGGGCCCCTACATCTGGGTCGCCGCCGCGTCCGAGGCTGTCGCGATCCTGGCCGGCCTCTTCGCCGTCTCCCGCGAGCTCCGCGGCGCCCAGCCCGCGGGCCGGCGCAGCGAGCACAGCGCCGTCGCCGGATAGTCCCTCACAGAGCCTCCTCCCGAGGAGAGCGCCGGTCCCGCCCCCTGCGGGGCCGGCGCTGCTGTGTCTGCGAGCTCACGCGTCTTCGGGCGGCGCCTGGACGAGGTGCCCGTACTTCCGCTGTGCGGCCAGCCGGGAGATGCCGAGGATGGGCCGATCGTCAGCCAGGAGTCGCCCGCCTCCCAGCTCTCCTTCACCGCGCCCCGCAACCGCTCCTCGGCCAGTGCGAGGTCGTCGCCCGCCGCCATGAGCCGGATGGTGGGCCGCGACGACGAGCGGTGAGGGCCCCTCCGGGGAGAGGTCGAGCAGCTCGTCGTCGTGCGTCGGCAGTCGCTCCCGGGACACCCGCTCCGCCTAGGGAGCCGCCAGCCGACTCCGGCGCTCCTCCACAGGTCCCTTACGAGGAAGTCCTGCGAGGACCGGTCGTTACAGCGACAGCTCGGCGACCGGGCTGCCGTCCAGGGTGGTCACCTCGACCGAGCGGATGTCCTGCT
>JAICSK010000128.1 GCA_025936915.1 Nocardioides sp. | reverse complement strand
TCGCCGGCCGTCGTGGCGACGAACCGGTGTCCGGCTGCGTCGCGCACGTCGTGCTCCAGGCCGACGGCCGCCCCGATCTCCTCGGCGGTACGACGTGCGCCCTCACCGTCGACGTCGGTGACCACCACGGCGTACCCGCGCGCCACCATCCGCTCGGCGATGCCACGCCCGATCCCCCGCGCGGCGCCGGTCACGACACAGCTGTCCATGGGCCCTGAGTCAACCAGCAGGTGGACGCGCGAGGAGTCCGGCGGACCTAGGTTCGCCGCCATGAGTGACCCACGGTCCGTCCCGGTCGAGGAGAACCTCGAGAGCTTCTGCCGCACGATCGCCGCCGAGCCGGTGTTCACGGTCGGACGGCGTGCCCGCGAGGTGGTGGCGCCGTACCTCGAGCGCGGCCTGCCCTTCCTGTGGTGGACCACGCCCAGCGGTCACGCCGACGAGCTCCGCCCGGTGCTGACCGAGCTCGGCCTGCAGGAGCTGGCCGTTCCGGGCATGTACCTCGAGCCGGCCGGCCCACTCGACCCCGTGCTCTCCGAGGGGATCGAGGTCCGGCAGGTGGCCGGCGAGGAGATGGGTGAGTCCGTCGACGTCATGCTCGCGGGGTTCGAGATGCCGGAGTTCATGCGCGAGCCGTTCCACGGCATGACCGCCCTCGTCGGCGCCGTCGAGATGATCCAGGTGACCGCCTGGCTGAACGGGCGGGCCGTCGGTTGTGGATCGGCCTGGATGACGGCCGACACCGTCGGCCTCTACAACATCACGACGCTGCCGTCGGCCCGGCGCCGCGGCGTCGGGCGCGCCGTCACGGCCGCGCTCGTGAACGCCGCGATGGAGCGGGGTGCGACACGCGCGATCCTGCACACCAGCGAGGAGGGCTTCCCGGTGTATCAGCGGCTCGGCTTCGAGACCGTCTGCCAGGTGCCCCAGTTCGGGTGGCTCCCGCCGGACGAGGACTGACGCCTCCCCGGTGTAACGGGCACCGGATGTATCAACGACGGCGGTCCGGGGCCTCCTTGTGCTCGACCGGCACCGCACGGGCGGGCCGCGCTCTCAGGGGGAACACTCATGCACACGCGCACACACCGCGTCCTCTCGGTCGTGGCCGGCGCCGCCGTCGTCGTCGGCGCCGCCAACATCGGGGCGTACGCCGCGAACGGCCACCCGATCCTGCTCGGACACGGCAACAACGAGACGAGGCCGACGACCGTGGTCAACCACGGCTCCGGTGCCGCGCTCTCCGTCACCACCCGCGACGACACCCCTCCGCTGGAGGTCAGCTCGCAAGCGAAGGTCGCGCGCCTCAACGCCGATCGGGTCGACGGGATGAACGGCGGCGACGTGTCGGCGTACACCTATGCGCTGCCGGAGGTGTTCGACCGGCAGTCGTTCTCGATGAGCTTCCCGAAGCTGCCGACAGGGCGCCACTACGTCGCGTCGTACTGGCTCCAGGCGGACATGAACGTCAGCACCGACGGCGTCGTCTGCGAGCTCCTGGGCACCAAGCTCAAGGGCGACCCGGCCGAGGACGACCTCGCCATCTCCGCGAGCCGACACGCGTTCCAGGCCACGGCCGGCGCGACCGGGTTCGTCAGCACCCACAACCACGTCGTCACCCTCGAGTGCGAGACCGACTCCGGCGACGCGAACATCGGTTCGGTCTTCTTCGGCCAGGTGACGTTCGTGCCGGTGGGCAGGACGCACTCCGCGGAGGCCAAGGTCCTGCCGTGACCGGCCGCCGCGAAGCACGCCGACCCGCACGGCCCCGCCGTTGGGTGACCACCAGGGTCTGATCCGACGCGGCGGCGACACGCCCGATTCGAACAGGTGTTTGATCACGGGCGGGTCGCCGCCGTACGGTGTCGGCCATGACACGGAGTACAGCGCGGGGCCGGTCGGGCAGCAGGAGTTCCGGGTCGCGGGTCAGCGAGCTGCCGGACGGGCCGCCCGACGCGACCGGGCTCACCCCGCGACAGCAGCGGGTGCTGGCCACGATCAAGGAGGCGATCGAGAAGCGCGGCTACCCGCCGAGCATGCGGGAGATCGGCCAGGCGGTCGGCCTCACCAGCAGCTCCAGCGTCGCCCACCAGCTCCGGGTGCTGGAGGAGAAGGGCTTCCTCAAGCGCGACCCCAACCGGCCGCGGGCGCTCGAGGTGTTCCTGCCCGAGGTGATGGCCGCGCGGCGGTCGCTGGGCTCGATGACCGGCCCTGGCGCCGACGCTGCCGAGTCGCCGTACGACGAGACCGGGGTCGGCGACGCGCGCCCCGAGGCGACGTACGTCCCGATGGTCGGGCGGATCGCCGCCGGCGGGCCGATCCTGGCCGAGGAGACCCTCGACGACGTGTTCCCGCTGCCCAAGCAGCTGGTCGGCGAGGGCACGCTGTTCCTGCTCGAGGTGCGCGGCGACTCGATGATCGACGCCGCCATCTGCAACGGCGACTACGTCGTGGTGCGCCAGGAGCAGACCGCCGAGAACGGCGAGATCGTGGCCGCGCTGATCGACGGGGAGGCCACCGTGAAGACGTTCCAGCGCAAGGACGGCCACGTCTGGCTGCTGCCGCACAACCCGGCGTACGAGCCGATCGACGGCACCCACGCGACGATCCTGGGCAAGGTCACGGCGGTGCTGCGCCGGGTCTGAACCGGTGCCGCGCCGGGGCCGGACCGCTCTCGGGTGGGCGTCCGTGGCGGACGGTTCATCACGCTGAGTGGTCGGACCGGTGCTCAGCGCGCGGAACTCACCTGGCCCGGGGAGGACTCACCCACCCAGCGTGATGAACCGTCCTCACCCGCCCTCCAACCCCCGGGCCGGGAAGTATCTGGCGACTGTCGGTGCTCTCTTGTAGACAGGGGTGAATGCGTCACATTGATGGCGCCTCGTTCGTCTACGAGATGATGCAAATCCTTTGCATCACCTGAGAGGATGGGTCGGTGAGCGTTCGATCGAGCGTGCAGACGACGATCGCCCGGGGGAGCTTCCTCGGGCGTCGTGGTGTCCGCGAGATCGTCCTCATCGGCGTGCTCTACGTCTTCTACTGCATCACCCGCACGTTCGCCGACGGCGACCTGGGGCCGGCGCAGGACCGCGCCGGTGACCTGTTCTCCCTGGAGAAGGTGATCCACCTCGACTGGGAGCACTCGATCAACAATTGGTTCGTCGCGAACTCGTGGGCGGCCGTCCCGGCCGACTACTGGTACGCCGCAGCGCACTACGTCGTGACCCTGTTCGTCCTGGTCTGGCTCTACCGCAAGGGCGCTGCGCACTACGTGCCCGCGCGCTGGGCGCTGGTGGTGTCGTGCCTGCTCGGCCTCGCCTGCTACCTCCTGCTGCCGACGGCTCCGCCGCGGCTGACCGGGGGGTACGTCGACGTCCTCAGCCTCCACGCCGCCGACGGCTGGTGGAGCACCGACGCGTCGGCTCCGAAGGGGATGGGGCAGCTGACCAACGAGCTGGCCGCCTTCCCGAGCCTGCACGCCGGCTGGGCGCTGTGGGTCGCGCTGGTGGTCCGGCGTACGACCCGCAACTACTGGGCGCGCGGCCTGGCCTGGCTGCACATGGTGATCACCGCCGTCGTGGTGATCGGCACCGGCAACCACTGGATCCTCGACGTCGCCGCCGGCTGGGCGCTGGTGATCGTGGCGATGTGGCTGGTCGACCCGTGGTTCGCCGACAGCCGACAGCAGGTGAGCGCCCGGCGGATCGAGTTCCACCGGCGCCTCGCCGGCGCGTCGTACGTCACCGGGACGATCGAGCACGAGCAGATCACCCACGAGCAGATCACCCACGAGCAGATCCTCAGCGAGTCGGCCTCGCGAGAGCCGATCGCACCCGACGTGGCGGACACGCTGCCGGTCGAGCCGCCGCGCCGCCGCTTCGACTGCTAGGACCTCAGCCGGCCGCGGCCTCGGCCTGAGCCAGGCGGGCGAGCGCCTGCCGCACCAGGTCGCCGTCGTACGTCGTCCACATCGGCGGCAGGCTGGCCTTGAGGAACTCGCCGTACCGCGCCGTGGCCAGCCGCGGGTCGAGGATCGCCACGACGCCGCGGTCGGTGGTGGTGCGGATCAGCCGGCCGGTGCCCTGGGCGAGCAGGAGCGCGGCGTGGGTCGCAGCGACCTGCATGAAGCCGTTGCGGCCCTCGCGATCGGCCGCACGCTGACGGGCACTCATCAGCGGGTCGTCGGGCCGCGGGAACGGGATGCGGTCGATCAGCACCAGCTGGCAGGTCTCGCCCGGGACGTCGAGCCCCTGCCAGAGGCTGAGCGTGCCGAACAGGCAGGTGTGGGGGTCGCCCACGAACTGCCGAGCGAGCTCGGGCAGCTGGGCCTCGCCCTGAGCCAGGGTGGTCAGGTGGGGCAGCCGTTCGCGGATCGCCTCGGCGGCGGCCTCGGCGGCACGGCGTGAGCTGAACAGTCCGAGCGTGCGTCCGTCGGCGGCGTCGACCAGCGAGGCGATCTCGTCGAGCTGCGCCTCGCCGAGCCCGTCGCGTCCGGGCGGCGGGAGGTGGCGGGCGACGTAGAGGATCGCCTGCTGGCCGTAGTCGAACGGCGACCCGACGTCGAGCCCGACCCACGGCAGGGCGTCGCGCTGGTCGTCACCGGGAGCGGCGGGATCGCCGGTCACCGCGTCGATGCGCTCGATGGGCCGCAGCCCGACCGACGTGGCGATCGCGTTGAAGTCGCCACCGAGCATCAAGGTGGCCGAGGTCATCACGACGGCCTTGTCGGTGAGCAGCTTGTCGCGCATCGGCCCCCACACCTCGAGCGGGGCGACGCAGAGCCGCGGCGGGATCCGGTCGCCTCCCTCGTGGAGCCAGAGCACGTCGTGCTCCGAGCGGGCGGCCATCCGCTCGGCGGTGACGAAGACCTCCTGCACCGAGCCGCGCGCCTGAGTGCGCCCCGCGTCGGCCTCGGTGGCGGGACCGGCGTCGCCTTCCTTGGGGTACGCCGAGAGGCAGGCACGGGCGGCGTCGCGCACCAGCACCAAGGCGTCGGACAGCATCTCGGGCACCTCGTCGAAGCGGCCGGGCCGACATTCTGCGATGGCCGCTGCAAGGGCGTCGCCGGCGTCGGCGAGGTCGTCGGCCGGGGAGGTCTCAGCGTCCTCGGACGCGACGTACCGACGCGAACGACGAGACGCCCGGTCGACGTCGGAGGCGAGCAGCTCGTCGGTCGCGGCCTGGGTGACCCGCGCGACGACCTCGTGGGCCTCGTCGATCACGACGACGTCGTAGTCGGGGATCATCGGCACGCCCTCGATCGCGTCGATGGCGAGCAGCGAGTGGTTGGTCACGATCAGGTGGGAGCGGTGGGCCTGCTCGCGGGCGGCCTCGACGAAGCACTCCTCGCCGAACGGGCACCGCGAGGCGCCGAGGCACTCGCGGTGGCTGACCGAGACCTGCCGCCACTCGCGGTCGGTGTGGCGCGGGGCGCGGTCGCGCTCGCCGGTGCCGCCCGACTCGGCCTCCTGCTCGGCCCAGGCCCGCAGCTCCAGGACCTTCTTGCCCAGCGTGCTCCGCGGGACCTCGACCAGCGCCGCCTGCTCCTCGTCGGGCACCCCCTCCCGGATGCGGTGGAGGCAGGCGTAGTTGGACCGGCCCTTGAGCACGGCGTACGACGTGTCGACCTCGGGGTGCTTCTCGGCGACGGCCTCGACCAGCCGCGGGATGTCGCGCTCGACCAGCTGGTGCTGGAGCGCCAGGGTGGCGGTGGCGACCACGACCCGCTGGTCGTGGAGCAGTGCCGGGACGAGATAGGCCAGGGACTTGCCCGTGCCGGTGCCGGCCTGGACGACCAGATGGCGGTGGCGGGTCAGTGCGTCGGTGACAGCCTCGGCCATCGCCACCTGCCCGGCCCGCTCCTCGCCGCCGAGCGCCGCGACCGCCGTCCCCAACACCTGTGTGGTGGGTAGACGGACGGCGGGCACTGGTGCACCCTATCCGCGACGGGGGACAACGGTTTCCGCTGGAAACCTCGCCAGGGAGAGCCCAACCGCACGCTGGGGGGCGACGTACACCCGTGAGGTGCCCTGACCGTTGACCGACCCCGAAAGACACTGACTCACCGATGACCAGCATCCTCGTGATCGAGGACGATCCCTCGATCCGTGCCGCTCTGGAGCAGGGACTGGCCGACCGCGGCCACACCGTCCAGACCGCGGCCACCGGCATCGCCGGCCTCGAAGCCGTGCTCGGTGACCGCCCCGACCTGGTGCTTCTCGACCTGGGACTCCCCGACGTCGACGGGATCACGATCATCAGCATGATCCGGGCGGGGAGCTCGATCCCGATCATCGTGATCACCGCGGTCGACGACGACCCGACGATGGTGCGCGCGCTCGACTCGGGTGCCGACGACTACGTCGTGAAGCCGTTCCGGCTGGAACAGGTGACGGCCCGCGTCCGTGCCGTGCTGCGCCGCAGCCGGCGCGGCGCGACGAGCGAGCCGATCCACGTCGGCGAGCTCCAGATCCATGCGCCGACCCGCACCGCGAGCCTGGCCGGCCAGCCGCTGTCACTGGCACGACGGGAGTTCGACCTCCTCCTGGCCCTGGCCGAGAGAGCGGGGGAAGTGGTCAGCAAGCGCACCCTGCTGGCCGAGGTGTGGCAGCAGGCCGACGGCGGCTCCGAGCGCACCGTCGACGTGCACCTGTCGTGGCTGCGCCACAAGCTCGGCGAGACCGCGGCCGAGCCGCGCTACCTCGAGAGTGTCCGCGGGGTCGGCGTACGGCTGGTCGACCCGACCACCTAGCGCGACCCGCAGCCGTGCCGACTCAGTCGGAGCCGATCAGGGCCAGCGTCTCCGCCGCTCCTCCGAAGGTGGCATGGCCGTGCCCGCCGGGTACGACGTACCGCTCGCTGGTCGGCAGCCGCTCGTGGAGCCACTCGCCGTGGGCCGCCGGGACCATCATGTCGCTCTCGCCGTGGACGAGGCGCACCGGTGCGGTGATCGCCGTCAGGTCGACGTCCCACGCGCTCAGCCACGAGAGGTTGTCGCGGACGAACCCGTCGAAGGTCGCGATCGCGCGACGGAAGTCGGAGGCGAAGAGGGGCTCGAGGTCGGGGTGGGCGTCGAACCAGTCGGGGCCCGGCGGCCGGGTCTTCCCGAGCTCCGCCGCGAACTCCTCCTCGGTGAGGTGCTGGAGCGCGCCGAAGAACTTCTCCGACGCCGCCTGCTCGACCGCGGTCGCACCCTCCACGTCGCCCGAGGCCAGGAGCTCCACGGCGCGGGTGTCGTCGGCGTCGAGCTGCTCGGGGTCGACCTCCCAGTGGTCGCCCGGACCGCCGAGGACGACGACCAGGGTCGGTCGCGTCGGGACGAGCGCGGCGAGGGCGAGGGCATAGGGCCCACCCCCGGAGACTCCCATCACGGTGAACCGGTCGATCCCCAGCGCGTCGGCGAGCTCGCACGCGTCGGCCGCGCACGACGTCAGCCCCGGCGGGGTCGTCGTGGTCGCGCCGTACCCCGGGCGGCTGACGGCGACCAGTCGTACGTCGTGAGTGCGGGCCGCGTCGGCCACCAGCGCCGCCTGGCCCGCGGTGGCGGGAGTGCCGTGGAAGAACAGCGCGGGTGTCCCGGTCGGGTCGCCGAGATCGGCGTACTCGAGGGTCCGCCCGTCGTGCAGGGTCACGGTGGTGAACACGCAGCGAGCCTAGGCCCGGCCGCGGGCTCGCGGAACGGCCCGGTGCGGAGGTACTACGACCAATGGACAGGTCGTTCTTCCCTCGAATCCGAAGCGGAGCATCCGGGCGCCGCCCTACCGTCTGATCAGCCGCGCACCCGGCACGGCCTCACCCCCGGAGCACACCATGACTCTCCTGTCCACCACCCGCCGCGCCACGGCGGTCATCGCCTCGCTCGGCGCCGCAGCCCTGCTCACGCTCAGCACCCAGTCGGTCACCCACGCCGCGGGCGCGCGCGACTCCGACCGCGACGGCATGCCCAACACCTGGGAGATCCGGCACCACCTCGACCCCCACCGGGCCAACGCGTCCGGCGACCCCGACCATGACGGTCTGCGGAACCTCGGCGAGTTCCGGCACGGCACCCGGCCGCACGACAGCGACACCGACGGCGACGGTGAGGACGACGGCGACGAGGTGCACGACGGCTGTGCGTCCACGGACCCGACCGACTCCGACACCGACGACGACGGTGTCGAGGACGGCCAGGAGGACGCGGACGGCGACGGCATCGACAACGCCGACGACGGCGACGACGACAACTGCCAGGGCGACGAGTCCGGCGACGACTCGGGCTCCGGCTCCGGAGACGGGTTCACCGTCACCTACGTCCTGCGCTGAGCCCCTACCCCCGACCGCCCGGTCACCCTTCGTGGTGGCCGGGCGGGTTTCGTCTCAGACGGAGTACGCCGCGAGCTCGCCGGCGAGGTCGGCGTGGGCGCGCCCGCGTACGACGGTCCCCTCACCGGTGTGCTCAAGCGACTCGATCTCACCGTGCTGGTGGAGCCGGTCGAGGAGGTCCCCGCGGGCGTAGGGGACCAGCGCCTCGAACTCGACACCGGGCCGCGGCAGGTCGTCCTCGACCATCGCCAGCACGGCGTCGACGCCCTCGCCGGTCCTGGCGCTGACCACGACGACGTGTGGCTCGCGCTGCTTGACCCGCGCGATGACGAGCGGGTCGGCGGCGTCAGCCTTGTTGACCACGATGATCTCGGGCACCTTGTCGGCCCCGATCTCGGCGAACACCTCGCGCACCGCCGCGATCTGCCCCTCGGGGTCGGAGTGGGAGCCGTCGACGACGTGGAGGATCAGGTCGGAGTCGGCGACCTCCTCGAGGGTGGAACGGAACGCCTCGACCAGCTGGTGCGGCAGGTGGCGGACGAACCCGACGGTGTCGGACATCGTGTACACGCGGCCGTCACCGGTCGTCGTACGACGGGTGGTGGGGTCGAGGGTGGCGAACAGCGCATCCTCGACCAGCACGCCGGCACCGGTCAGCCGGTTGAGCAGGCTGGACTTGCCGGCGTTGGTGTAGCCGGCGATCGCGACGCTCGGGATGTGATGGCGGCGACGCTCCTGGCGCTTGGTGTCGCGAGTGCCCTTCATGTGCGCGAGCTCGCGGCGCAGCCGGGCGATCTTGGTGTTGATCCGGCGCCGGTCGGTCTCGATCTTGGTCTCGCCCGGGCCGCGGCCGCCGATCCCGGCACCGCTGGCGACCCGGCCGCCGGCCTGGCGGGAGAGGTTGCCGCCCCAGCCGCGGAGGCGCTGCTTCATGTAGTTCAGCTGGGCCAGCTCGACCTGCGCCTGGCCCTCCTTGCTCTTGGCGTGCTGGGCGAAGATGTCGAGGATCAGCGCGGTGCGGTCGACGACCTTGACCTTGAGCCGGTCCTCGAGGTTGCGCAGCTGGCTGGGCGCGAGCTCGCCGTCGCAGATGACCGTGTCGGCGCCGGTGGCCCGGACGATCTCGCCGAGGCCCTCGACCTTGCCGCGGCCGACGTACGTCGCGGGGTCGGGCTTGTCGCGGCGCTGGTAGATCGCGTCGAGCACCTCCGAGCCGGCCGTCTCGGCCAGCGCGGCCAGCTCGGCCATGGAGTTCTCGGCGTCCTCGACGCTGCCGTCGGTCCAGACCCCGACCAGGACGACGCGCTCGAGGCGGAGCCGGCGGTACTCGACCTCGGTGATGTCCTCGAGCTCGGTGGACAGGCCGGCGACCCTTCTCAGGGCATACCGCGCGGCGAGATCCTGCTCCCCGGTGGTCAGCTCGGGGTCGTCGTCGTCGCCCGGGTCGGCGTAGCCGGACTCCCAGCCGTCTGCCTCGTCGAGGTCGGCGGCCGGGTCCTGGAGGTCGTCTGCGTCCTCGAGGTCCCAACCGGTCGTTTCGGCCAGCTCGGTGTCGAGGGAGAAGTCACGTGCGTTCGTCATACGACTGTCAAGGGTAGGTGGACCCGGTACCCAGTGCGAGCCGGTTTGCTCACGGCGTACCCCTGGGGTGCTGCGGGGGGCGGTGAGCTGGGATCGGTCTCGGGGCGGGAATTGGGTCCCAGGTCACCGCCGCTGGGCCCCTGCGCGCGTGAATTCATCCACAAGTACGCCTCCCGCGCGACTAATCCACAGCCACCGGTGACAGGAGTCCTGGAGGTTCCGATCTCGGATGGACTGGCGAGATGCGCGAGATCCCGGACGACCTGCTCACCACGCCGTTCACGCGCCGCCAGGCGCTCGATCTCGGCATCTCCAAGAAGATGCTGGCGGGGTCTCGCTTCGTCCGGGTGCATCCGCGGGTGTGGCGCCACCGCGACCACCAGATGACGTGGGACGACGAGATCATGGCGGCACGGCTCGCGCTGCCCGACGACGCCCGGTTGACCCACGTCACCCGGATCCAGGTGCTCGGCCTCGACTTCGGGCCACGCCGCCCGTTGCACTTCGTGGTTCAGGGCGAGCTCCACCTGGCCCTCGACGGCATCTTCCTGCATCGCACCAAGCAGATCGCACCGTCCGATGAGATGGCCGTGTCGCCTGCCGCTGCCTACCTGGCCTACTGCTCGACCGCGCGACTCATCGACGCCATCGTCGTCGGTGACTGGCTCCTTCATCGTGGGCACATCACCACCGAGGAGATCGTCATGCTGACGCTGGCCGCGCCGTGGCGCGATGGTGCAGACGAGTCGCTGTACGTGCTCGAGTCCCTCGATGGCCGGTCGCGTTCGGTCAAGGAGTCCGAGACGCGCGCCATCCTGGACGCAGCCGGACTGCCGACTCCCCAGGTGAATCATCCGGTGGACCTCGGTGACGACGCCACCGCGCTCGGGGACCTGGTCTACGTCGAGCACGGGCTCGTGGTCGAGGTCCAGGGTGGGCACCATCAGCGAGATCGC
>JAICSK010000272.1 GCA_025936915.1 Nocardioides sp. | reverse complement strand
TCGACGGACGGGGTCGAGGTGAGCGCCGAGGAGACGCGGCTGCTGGCGACGGTCACCGTCGACGGGCTCGAGGCCGGCCGTGGCCGCGCGGAGCTGAACGGCGAGTGGCTGGGCGTGCACGGCCTGCGGGTCGACGAGGAACGGCGGCATGGCGGGATCGGGCGGCGGCTGATGGCCGGGCTGCTGGAGGCCGGCGCCGAGACCGGTGCCCGCACGGTGTGGCTCGAGGTCGACCGGGTGAACACGCCCGCTTGGATGCTGTACGCCGGGCTGGGCCTGCGCGAGCACCATCGCTGCCGCTACCTGCAGGCGCCGACGTAGGCGCCGCTCACGAGCCCTGCTTCGCCCCTGCGTCAGCCCTGCTTCACGAGCGCCACGCGACCTCGTCGGCCACGTGGGCGATGTCGTCGGGGCCGACCCGGCAGCAGCCGCCGACGAGGCGAGCACCCCTATCCAGCCAGCTCGACACCGCACCGGCGTCGAACGCCGACTCGCCGGTCCAGGTGCGGCGTACCGCGTCCCAGCCCTGGCCGGAGTTGGGGTAGGCGACGAGCGGCCCCGGGCCTGCGTCGTCGAGTGCGGTGACGACGTCGCCCGGCGTGCAGCAGTTGACGCCGATCGCCACGATCTCGGCGACGTCGGCCGCCATCGACCACGCCTCGCCGAGCGGCTCGCCGGCCCGGGTGCGGTCACCGTCCGCGCTCAGGCTGAGCCAGGCCACGAGGCCGGTGCCGTCGAGCTCCGCGCAGACGGCCTCGACCTCGGCCAGGCAGGGGATCGTCTCGACCGCCAGCACGTCCGCACCGGCTCCGGCCAGTACGTCGATCCGGGGCCGGTGGAAGCCGCGAAGCGCGGCGAGGTCGAGGTCGTAGTCACCGCGGTACTCGGACCCGTCGGCCAGGAAGGCGCCGTACGGCCCGACCGAGGCGGCCACCCAGCCGTCGGGGCAGCGCTCGTCGCGGGCCCGGCGAGCGAGCGCGACGCTGAGCCGCATCAGGTCGGCCGCCTGGTCGGCGTCGAGGCCGAGGGCGGCGAAGCCGGGGAACGACGCCTGGTACGACGCCGTGGTCGCGACCTGCGCACCGGCGTCGAAGAACTCGGCATGCGCGGCCACGATCGACTCCGGGTCGTCGCGCAGCAGCCGGGCGGACCAGAGGTCGGAGGCGAGGTCGTGCCCGCGGGCCTCGAGCAGCGTGGCCACACCGCCGTCGAGGATGACGGGCCGCCGGGCGATGGCATCGGCGAGATCGGGCACCGGACTCACCCGCGCACGCTAGCGCGGCGTACCGACTCGGGTCAGACGAGGACCTCGTCGTGCCGCGCCGCCCGCTCGCGCGCGGTGAGCAGCTCGTCGATCCGGTGATGGACCTGGTCGTACTCGTCGGTCCCGATGACGGCGTCGCGGCGGGCCGTGATCGCCCGCAGCGTGGCCTCGATCGAGGCGACGTCGTCGGGGATCCGACGTTTGAGCAGGAGCTCCAACGCCTGATGCCTGGTCATCACACCCTCCCTTGCGCTACCTGTTCGGTACCCAGTTCGGCGACCCTTCAACCCTGCTTGCCCGGCTGACGTACGGTTCGCTCGTGAGCCGGATATCGACCATGGTGCGGACGCATCGTCGACGTCTGCTGCACGCCATCATGCTCCTCGTCGCCCTCGCCGCGCTGGCGCCACTCGTGGGTGTCGACCCCGGCGTTCTTGCCCTGCTGCTCGACGCCGATCTGCTCGTGCTCGTGGGAACCGTCGGGCTCGGCCTCCTGTGGAGCGACCTCCTGCTGCTGGTCTTCCGGCTCGGGCGAAGCCTGCCGGTCCTCTGGGTGCGCGTGGGCGTCGAGATGACGCGCGAGTCGGCCCTCAGCGCGGCCGAACGGTGAGGCACTGCGAGCTCGTGCCGATCGGCCCGCGCTCGTCGTACACCACGGAGGTGGTGAGGCCCACACCGTCGGTCCCGAACGAGACGGTGGTGTCGAAGCCGACCCAGTCGCCCTCCGGCTGGGCGAAGAAGTGCGCGGTGAGGTCGACGTTCGGGAAGAGCACGTCCCCGGGCGCCGCTCGCACAGTCATCCCGTTGGCGATGTCGAGGAGTCCGACAGCCCGGCTCAACGGGCTGACCGACTCGTCCGCGACGAGCGGGACGTCCGTGCGGACCCAGTAGCTCGCCCGACCCGGTTCCCGCTGGTGCCGGCGTACCTCCACGCTCCGGATGAAGCCGCCCGGCCAGACGCTCGTCGGGTCCCACGGCTCCGTCTCGTCGGGTGTGGGGATGC
>JAICSK010000265.1 GCA_025936915.1 Nocardioides sp. | reverse complement strand
TCTGGGGGCGTGTAACCGACCTCAGAAGAGCAGGGCGGACGCGGGATCCTCGAGGATCCCGGCGACGTCGGCGAGGAAGCGTGAGCCCTTCTCGCCGTCGACGTGGCGGTGGTCGAAGCTCAGGGCCAACGTCGTCACCTGGCGTACGACGATCTCGTCACCCTGGCCGGACGAGACCACCCACGGCTGCTTCCGGATCGCGCCGAAGGCCAGGATCGCGGACTCGCCGGGGTTGATGATCGGCGTCCCGCTGTCGACGCCGAAGACGCCGACGTTGGTGATCGTGAACGTGCCCCCGCTCATCTCCGCCGGCTGGGTCCTGCCCGACCGCGCCGTCTCGACCACGGCGTTGAGCGCCTGCGCGAGCTCGAGCAGCGACAGCTGCTCGGCGTCCTTGACGTTGGGCACGACGAGGCCACGCGGGGTGGCGGCGGCGATGCCGAGGTTCACGTAGGACTTGTACACGACCTCCTGCGCGGACTCGTCCCACCACGAGTTGATCTCCGGCGTACGCCGCATCGCCAGCATCACCGCACGGGCCAGCACCAGCAGCGGCGAGACACGCACCTCGCGGAACTCCCGCCGGGTCCGCAACCGCTCGACGAACTCCATCGTGCGGGTCACGTCGACGGTCACCCACTCGGTCACGTGGGGCGCCGAGAAGGCCGACTCGACCATCGCCTGGCCCATCATCTTGCGCACGCCCTTGATCGGCTCGCGCCACTCACGCCGGCCCTGCGCCGCTGGTTGCGGAAGGCGCTCCGCCTCACCCGCCGGTCGTCGATCGCCGGTCGCCGCGTGCACGTCCTCGCGCGTCACCGTGCCGTGGGGGCCGGAGCCCACCAGCGACGCGAGGTCGACGCCGAGGTCCCTGGCCAGCTTGCGGACCGGCGGCTTGGCCAGCACCCGCACGTTGCCGGACTCGACCGGTGCCGCCGCGGTCGCCGGTACGACGGGCCCGTCGGACTCGTCCTCCTCGTCGAGCTCGATCGGTGCGCTGTCGCCGGCGGGCCCGAACGCCGCCTGCGTCTGCAGCGCCGCCGCGGGCCGGCGCGCGCGGCGGGTGGCGGCGCGGTCGGCCTTCATCCGCCCCACCAGCGACTCGCCCTCGGCGGAGCCGCTCGCGGCAGGGTTGGACAGGTCGATCTCGACCGTCCCGAGCTGCGGCTCGGCCGCCGGGTCGGCCGCCTCGGGCACCGGAGCCTCGGGCGCCGACGCATCGCCGATCGCGATGATCGGCGTCCCGACCGGCACCGTCTCGCCCTCGGGGACCATCAGCCGCTGCACGACGCCGGCGTACGGCGACGGCAGCTCCACGAGCGACTTGGCGGTCTCGATCTCGACCAGGATCTGGTTGATGGCGACGGTGTCGCCCTCCTTGACCTTCCAGGTCACGATCTCGGCCTCGGTGAGACCCTCGCCCACGTCGGGCAGCTTGAACTCGGCCACGCCTCTGCCTTTCAGTAGTCGAGCGTGCGGTCGACGGCGTCCAGCACCCGGTCGAGGTCGGGGAGGTAGTCCTCCTCGATCCGCGACGGCGGGTACGGCGTGTCGAAGCCCCCCACGCGGAGCACGGGCGACTCCAGGGAGTAGAAGCACTCCTCGGTGATCCGCGCGGCGAGCTCTGAGCCCATGCCGAGGTTGGTGTGGGCCTCGTGGGTGACCACGGCACGGCCGGTCTTGCGCACCGACTCGTAGACCGGGGGCATGTCGAGCGGCGACAGCGTGCGCAGGTCGATCACCTCGAGCGACGTCCCGTCGTTGGACGCCGCCTCGGCCGCCTTCAGCGCGGTCTTGACCGTCGGGCCGTAGGCCAGCACGGTCACGTCGGTGCCCTGCCTGACGGTCCGCGAGCTGAACAGCGGGTCGGGGGTCGCGGTGTCGTCGAGGTCGGCCTTGTCGGCGTGGTACTGCCGCTTCGGCTCCAGGAAGATCACCGGGTCGGGATGGGCGATCGCCTGCTGGATCATCCAGTAGCCGTCGACGGGGTTGGACACCGCGACCACCTTCAGGCCCGGCGTGTGCGCGAACTGCGCCTCCGGCGACTCGCTGTGGTGCTCGACCGCGCCGATGCCGCCGCCGAACGGGATGCGGATCACCATCGGCAGCGGGGTCCGGCCCTGCGAGCGGAAGCACATCTTCGCGACCTGGCAGACGATCTGGTCGTACGCCGGGTAGACGAACCCGTCGAACTGGATCTCGACGACCGGCTTGTAGCCACGCAGCGCCATGCCGATCGCCGTGCCGACGATCCCCGACTCGGCCAGCGGGCTGTCGATGACGCGGTCCTCGCCGAAGTCCTTCTGCAGGCCGTCGGTGATCCGGAAGACGCCGCCGAGCTTGCCGACGTCCTCCCCCATCAGCAGGACCTTCGGGTCGTCCTCCATCGCCTTGCGCAGGCCCATGTTGAGGGCCTTGGCGAGGGTCACCTTCTGCGTCGTCGCGGCCATCAGTGTGCCCCCTCGAAGCTCTCGAGGTAGGCCGCGAAGCCGTCGCGCTGGAGGGCCAGCTCGTCGGTCATCTCGGCGTACACGTGGTCGAACATGCTCAGCGGCTGCGGGTCGGGCATCGCCTTGCAGCCCTCGCGGAGCCGGTGGCC
>JAICSK010000168.1 GCA_025936915.1 Nocardioides sp. | reverse complement strand
GCGGGCATCCGCTGGCGCCGTTCGGCCGAGGCAGCTGCCCGCTAGTTCCCTGACTGCTCTGGCGCCGGGCTCTCGACCTTCGGCTGGCGCGACATCGCCGCGATCATCAGGGTCGTCACGTTGGACGTGACCTGAGCCGGCGGCGCGGTCGTGCCCCCGGGGATGGCGATCGTTCCGACCGTCGTCCCCTCCT
The DNA here is from genome assembly GCA_025936915.1 of Nocardioides sp. GTDB lineage: Bacteria > Actinomycetota > Actinomycetes > Propionibacteriales > Nocardioidaceae > Nocardioides. The sequence goes on along the minus strand of JAICSK010000168.1, from coordinate 7,745 downwards.
GAGCCACCCACACCACCTCGGGCCCCGTGGCGACCAGCAACGAGCTGTCGGCACCACCCGACGGCGTCGAGATCCGGTACGACGACCCGGCACACGAGGCGAACGACCTCTGGATCTCGTCCATCGCCGCCCGGGCCTCCTGGACCGACCCGTAGTCGGCGTACCCCTGGTCGCCGTTCGCGCCCAGGCTCGCGCCGGCCGCACTGGTCGCCGTGCCCTCCCAGTTGCGGACGCACGGCAGCTGCCCGTCCGACTGGGGGTCACCCTGCTGCCGCCAGGCGTTGTCCCAGCCGGCGAGAGCGCGGGCGAAGTGCTCGTCGGACACCGTGGACAGCGACGAGCCCGAACGGCTCGACCCGGACGTGCTCGTGGACGTCGGGATCGGGTTGAAGGACTTCGGCGACTCCAGCCCCGCGACCAGGGCGATCGACACCTGCTGGTCCACGTCGTCGGGCACCGGCCCGGCCGAGCCTCCTGTCCACAGCACGCCGACGGCGCGAGCCGTGCGAGCGACCCAGATGTGCTGCGTCTGGTCCCCGGACGAGATGGTCCAGCTCCGCCCCTCCCCGCCGTCCCAGGTGTACCGGCGATCTGGTGAGGCCTGGCCGCAGGCGTCGATCGAGGCGACGACCGCGGCGTACCCGACGGTGGACGCGTCCGGGTGGTCGGCACCCCATTCGGCGAGCGTGGTCAAGGCGGCTGCGCCGCCCTGGCTCACCAGCACGCCGCCGCCGGCGCCGACAGGACCCGGAGTCGCGGGCTTGTCGAAGTCGTCGGCCATCGCCCCGAGACAGCGAGGCGCGGCGGACCCCTGGAACGAGATCTGGTCGGGCTTGGTCGGTGCGCCCCAGTCCGAGACCCAGCCTCGGGTGGCCGCCGACAAGGAGGACGCGTCGAAGGGTGCGGGTGGGGGCAGCTGTGCCGGCCCGATCGAGGTGTCGCGGCCGGCGATCCCCTGCCCGACGGCGGCCGCGCCGAGGACGAGGACCGCCACGGCGGCGACCGCTCCGACGCGGGTCCGACGGCGGCGGCGGGCGGTGGCGATCGCGGCGCCGGCGCCACGCGGGCTCGAGATCCCGGCGACGTCCTGCTCGAGCCGCGAGAACGCGGCGTCCAGGTCGAAGGTGTCGTGCTCAGGCATGGGTGGGCTCTCCGTTCGGCGTGCCACCGAGAAGCGGGACGAGGGCGGCGCGGCCGCGCGAGAGGCGGGCCTTGACCGTGCCCTCGGGGCACCGCTCGGAGGCGGCGATGTCGGCCACGCTGAAGCCGGCCAGGTGGTGGAGCACCAGGGCCCGGCGCTGCGCCTCGGGCAGCTGCTTGAGAGCGGCGACCAGGGCGAGCGTGTTCTCGTCCGGAGCCGGCGCGGAGTCTGGCGGGCGCGCCCCGGTGAGGTGCTTCCTCGCGGTACGCCGACGGCGCCAGCCGCTGATCGCCTGACGGGTCGCGACCTGCCGCACCCACGCCCCGGGGTCGTCGTACGACGAGATCGTCGACCAGCGGGGCCACGCCTTGGTGTAGGCCTCCTGCGCCGCCTCCTCGGCGGCCCCGAGGTCTCCCAGCACGGCGTAGGCGCAGGCGACGGTACGCCGCCACGTCGCGTCGTAGAACGCCGCGAAGTCCTCCTGGCTCGCCCTCATGGCCTCCCCGTCCGAGTCGTCCGGCCGTCCCCCGGCCGCGTCATCGAACCAGACACGTCCTCATGGCGAGGTCGGTTGCATCGAATCGTGACCCGGTCACGCGCCGGCGAGCACCCAGCGGGCCGTCTCGGCCACCGCGGGATCCGGATCGTCCACCCACGGCTCGGCCAGCGCACGCGCGCGGTCACCGACCAGCGAGGGAGCGGCGTACAGCGCGCACACCCGGATCCAGGGTTCCTGCCACACGTCGTCGGGGTCCTGCACGAGGTCCGCGAGCCAGTCGGCGACCTGCTCGGTGTCGTCCCCGGCCGGAACGCCGTCCGCCTGCACCAGGGCGATCACCCATGACGCCTGCGCCCGTCCAACGGTCACCTCGAGCGTCTCGTGCGCCAGCGCCCGGTGGGTGGGGTTGTCGGAGTGGAGGGCGCGGACGGCGCGCGCCAGTCCGCGTTGCCCGGTCGCCAGTGTCAGCAGCGCCGTGGTCTCCGCCGCGAGCGCGTGGAGGTCGTCGCGCAACGCCGATCGGAGCGGGTCGAGTCGAGGCGAGTCCTCCAGGTGGGTCAGCGCCCACCGCGCCCGCGCTGCGCGGATCCGCTGGTCCTGGAGCGCAGTCGCGACGTCGAACGCGACCGGCTCGGCGCGACCGTGCGCGGCGGTGACGGCCCGGACGAGGCGCTCGCGCATCCGACGGCTGCCGTTTCGGTCGACCAGGACGGTCCGGATCGCCGGGCTGAGGTGCTCCACGTGCGCGGCCAGGGCCTGCGACAGCGACCCCTCATGCACCCGGCGACCCGCGGCCTCGACGAGATGCGGGACGAAGAACGGGCTGGGGGAGATCGCCGCCGCGCGCAGAGCGTGGCCCGCGACGTCCGGCTCCTCCGCCTCGGCCAGGGACGACCAGACGGCCCGCGACCGCTCGCCGAGATGGCCGGGCTCGTCGACGCACGCCGCCGCGACCGTCGCCCGCACCCCGGGATCGGGGTCGTCGAGCAGGCTTGCCATCTCGGAGCGGGCCGAGACCCCACCGACGAGGGACGCCCGCGCCGCTCCGGCCCGTACGCCGGCCGGGGTCTCGTCGGAGAGCAGGGCGCCGACCTGGTCGGCGAACGCCGGGCTCTGGGAGGCCGCCAGCGCGCCGAGGCCGACCTCGACGTCACGCGGGTCGCTGCTCCGGAGCAGGCGCTGGACGGCACCGAGACCGGCCTCCCCGTCGACGTCCATGCCGGTGGGCTCCCAGGCCCGCCGCAGGACCAGTGACCGCAGCCCCGCGCCGTACGCGCGGTAGGCGAACATCGCGACCACCAGCCACCCCACGGAGGTGGCCAGGCCGACCAGCTCGACGGCCCGGACGCCCAGGCCGAGCGCGCGGACGACCAACAGCAGCACGCCGATGAGCCCGAGCGCCAAGGGGACTCCGGCGGCCTCGACCAGGGTCCGTGCGCGCAGGCGCTGGCCGACCGGCATCGCGTGGTACGTCGTGTTGATCGCGGTCCGGGTCATCCCGTCGGTGACGTCGCCGACCTGCTGCGCGCATGCCATCAGCAGGAAGACCATGCCGCCGACGCCGACCGACCACCCGACCAGGTTGCCCGCGACGAGCAGCACGGCCGCGGCGGCCGGCGTCGCCGCCAGGCCGAGCCCCACGCCGTACCGACCGAGCACCCGGCCCGCGACCACCAGCACGAAGAGGATGGCGACGATCTGGAGCGCGGCGTTGTAGAAGCCCTGGAAACGGGCGAGGTCGCCCGCGTCGGGGTAGCGGGCCGCCGCCCGCTCCCAGACGATGTAGTCGAGGAGCTGGGTGAGCGCTGCGGCGAGCACCTGGTAGCCGAAGATCGCCAGCACCAGACCGCTCAACGGAACCCGTCGCGCCTCGTCCGTGGCCGCCGCCATGGTCTCGCCCCTCGCCGACGGCGCCGTCGACGGACGGGTACGCATCTGCTCCGGATAGCGACGTGCGGTGGCGGCGACCAGTGCCAGGGTCGCCGCGACGGCAGCGAGGTCCACCAGCAGGAGGTCCTGGGTGCCGGACAACAGGCTCACCAGCCAGGCCGCCAGCAGGCCGCCGGCCGCGAACCCGACGGCGTATCCGCCGACGACTCGAGGGAAGTGCTCCTTCATCTGGCGTACGTCGAGCAGCCGGCCGGCCTGCGCCCCCACGAGGAAGAAGCCCACCGGGATCGCCAGCGGGAAGAGGACCACCAGGGGGAACGACACCCAGTCTGAGTCCGTCGCCGTCAGGACGGCCCAGCCGGCCGCGACCAGCACGGCGTACGAGCCGAGGACGGTCATCGCCAGCGCGGCCAGGCTCAGCCGTGTCTGCGCCCGTTGCATCGCCCACGAGACCGCCATCCCGGACACCGCGACGACGAGGTAGACGTAGGGGAGGCTGCGCGCGCCGTACGCGTGGAGCAGGAGGGCGCTGGCCGGCACCATCAGGAACGCGACGGTGAGGCCGAGGGCGACGGTCTGGGCACCCAGCAGGACCAGCCGGCTGCGCATCAGATCGACGGTCTCTCGTGCGGCTCACGCAGCCGCTTGACCAGCTCGGTGATCACCCCCATGGCTATCTCCGGCTGGCTCTCGACCGCGTCCTGGAACGCTTCGCGCCGGAGCCGGAATGCCAGCACCTGGCTGAGCGCCGTGACCGTCGCCGACCGTGGCTGCGGGTCCAGCACGGCGAGCTCGCCGACCACGCTCCCGGCGCCGACCGTGACCCGGCGGTCGCTGCGCCCGACCTCGACCTCGCCCTCGACGACCACGAACAGCCAGTCCTCGAAGGCGCCCTCCCGCATCAGCACGTCGCCCTCGAGGAACGAGACCTCGTCGAGCGAGGACGCCAGGGCCGCGAGGACGCGGTCGGGCGTGCGCGAGAAGAGCTCCACCCGGCGGAGCAGGGCCACTCGCTCCACAGTCAGGAGCACCGGCCGAGCATATGAGACCGATGCGACCCGGGCCACACGCCCGGGTCGCGGATGCCCGGACCATTGCCCGACTGGGCTAACGTCGCTCCAGTGATCCGCTTCGAAAAGGTCACCAAGACCTATCCCGGAAGCACCCACCCGGCCCTCGACAACGTCTCGATCGACATCGAGAAGGGTGAGTTCGTCTTCCTCGTCGGTACGTCCGGCTCCGGCAAGTCGACCGCTCTGCGGCTGATGCTGCGCGAGACGCGGTGTACCAAGGGCCGGGTCTACGTCGCCGGCAAGGAGATCAACCGGCTGGCCGGGTGGAAGGTGCCGCGGCTGCGCCGCCAGATCGGCACCGTCTTCCAGGACTTCCGGCTGCTCCCCAACAAGACCGTCTCGGAGAACGTCGCGTTCGCCCTCCAGGTGATCGGCAAGTCCCGCGGCGAGATCCGTCGTACCGTCCCCGAGACGCTCGAGCTCGTCGGCCTCGACGGCAAGGGCGAGCGGATGCCCGACGAGCTGTCCGGTGGCGAGCAGCAGCGGGTCGCGATCGCCCGCGCGTTCGTCAACCGGCCGATGATCCTGATCGCCGACGAGCCGACCGGAAACCTCGACCCGGCCACGTCTGTGGGCATCATGAAACTGCTCGACCGGATCAACCGCACCGGCACCACGGTCGTGATGGCGACCCACGACGCCGGCGTGGTCGACCAGATGCGCAAGCGCGTCGTCGAGCTGTCCGAGGGGGCCGTGATCCGCGACCAGGCGCAGGGTGTGTACGGCTTCCAGCACTGACCGGCGTCCCGACCCGACGAGAAGTCTCCGGAGAGAACTCTTCCATGCAGCTGCGTTACGTCTCCACCGAGCTGGGCAACGGCCTGCGCCGCAACCTCTCGATGCACATCGCGGTGATTCTCACCCTGTTCGTCTCGCTGACCCTGGTCGGCCTCGGCGTCCTGCTCAACCAGGAGGCCGGCAAGGTCGCCGACCGATGGGGGAGTCAGCTCACCGTCACCGTGTTCCTGTGCAGCCGGCACGACGCCAACCCGGCCTGCACCGGTGAGGTCACCACGGCACAGAAGGCCGCCATCCAGCAGGTCGTCGACACCAACAGCCAGGTCGAGAGCTCCTACACCCAGTCGCAGCAGCAGGCCTTCGACAAGCTCAAGGAGCAGTTCCCCGGCAAGTACGACGGGCCCAACTCGCCGATCACGGCCAACGACATGCCGGAGTCGATCTGGATCACGCTCAAGGACCCCAACCAGTACCGCGACGTCGAGAGCGCCGTGGTCGGCCTCGACGGTGTCTCCCGCGTCCAGGACGTCCACAAGCTGCTCAAGCCGATCTTCAACACGATCTCCCGGCTCAAGTGGGGCTCGATCTGGACCGCGCTGATCCTGGTGATCGCGGCCCTGCTGCTGGTGGCCAACACGATCCGGCTGGCGGCGTTCGCCCGCCGAAGAGAGATCGGGATCATGCGCCTGGTCGGCGCCTCGACGCTCTACATCGCGCTGCCGTTCCTCCTGGAAGCGCTGGTGACGGCCGTCCTCGGCGTGGCCCTCGCGGCGGCGACCCTGTGGGGTTTCATGGAGTTCGTGGTGAAGAAGCAGCTGAGCATCGACCTGAGCTTCATCCCGTGGGTCGGCAGCCACGACTACGTCCTCGCGCTGTTCGCGATCGCGGTCCTCGGGCCCCTGCTGACGCTGGTTCCGACACTCGTACTGACCCGCAAATACCTCAAAGTGTGAGTCGCGTCGGTTAGCGTCCTGGTGGCCGCTTCCCCAACCGCGAAGGCTCACCGGTGCGACTCTTCCCCGCCACCGCCCGCCAACGCCTGGTCGTCGCCGTCACGGCGGTGGCCCTGGGCGTGGGGGTCCTCACCAGTCCGCTCGCACCTGGCGCATGGGCGGACATCAAGCACCTGCGGCACCAGCACGCGCAGGCACAGCATTCGGTCCGGAGCGCCCAGGCGGACCTCGACGAGTCGAGCCGGCAGACCCGGCACGCGTACGCCGCGTTGTCGAGGTCGAAATCCGACCTGCGGGCCGCGCGTCATGACCTCGCCGTCGCCCGTGCCCATGCCGAGGCGGCACGTCAGCGGCTGATCCAGATCCGGCGCCAGCTCGACCACGCCAAGGCGCGCCTCGACCGGGCGAGGGTCAACCTCGAGCGTCAGCAGCAGGCCGCGGCCGATCAGCACGACCAGCTGGTCAACACCGTCACCTCGCTCTACGAGGAGGGCGACCCGCAGCTCGTCGGGATGTTGTCCCTGCTGGGCTCGAGCACCCCGGAGGACCTCACCTCCAAGCAGGCCAACAACAGCCTCGTGCTCGACTCCCAGGACCAGATGCTCTCCAGCCTGCAGGCAACCGAGGTGCTGCTGAGGGTGCAGACCGACCAGCTGGCGAAGGCCCGCGACCAGGTGGCGCGCAAGAAGCAGCAGGCGGCCGACAAGCTGGCCCAGAAGCGGGAGTACAAGCGAGAGGCGATCGACGCCAAGCAGCGCGTCGAGAAGAACGTGAGGGCGAAGCAGCACGCCTGGGCGATGGCCCGCAGCGCGCGCGCCCACGACCAGGCCGCGCTGGCGCGGGCCAAGCGGACCGACGCGCGGATCCAGCGGATGATCCAGGCGGCGATCGCGCGCGAGCAGCGTCACGGCGGTGGCTACACCGGGAGCACCGCCGGCCTCCTGATGCGCCCCGTGAACGGACCGATCACCTCGCCGTACGGCTATCGGATCAACCCGGTGATGCACTACTACGGCCTGCATGACGGCGACGACTTCGGCGCCCCGTGCGGCACCCCGATCTGGGCGGCCGGCAACGGCACCGTGATGTCGGAGTACTACTCCACGGTGTGGGGCCACCGGCTGTTCATCAACCTCGGCTCCATCAACGGCAAGAACGTCACGGTCATCTACAACCACCTCTCGGCGTACCGCTCCCACGTCGGCGAGCACGTCAGCCGCGGTCAGGTCGTCGGCCTGATCGGTACGACGGGCTGGTCGACCGGCTGTCACACCCACTTCACGGTGATGGTCAACGGCGTCGCGGTGAACCCCGCGCCCTGGCTCGGTCTCTGACGCGCAGGCAATGCGGTTGACCCCTCCTGGGAGGATGGTGGGATGGCCAGGGAGCAGGGGCGCAAGCTGATCGCGTCCAACCGCAAGGCTCGGCACGACTACCACGTGGAGGACACG
>JAICSK010000187.1 GCA_025936915.1 Nocardioides sp. | reverse complement strand
CGATCGGCTTCCGGCTGCTGCGCGGCTTCGGCGAGAAGGTCTTCGCCCGACTCGGCCGCGGCGTACCCCTGGCCGGTGGTCTCGTCGGCGGTGGGATCGACGTGTGGATGATGAAGCGGATCGCCGACCACGCGATGTCGGAGTTCCCCCCACGTACGGCGTGACACTTCTGCCGGGTCGGCGTCGTACGGCGTGACACTTCTGCCGGGTCAGCGCTCACCCAGCCCGCGATCGCCAGGACCGGGCCGCCGATGCCCGGCCAGACCGCCACGCGGAGTGTCCCGCCGGTGACGTGCCCATCGTGGCGAGCCATGGGCTCAGGTCCACCGGCGGAGGCCGACGACGGTCGCCGGCGGCCCCGCATGCCCAGGACATCGTCGGGACTCCCCGCGCCGAAAACGGCTCGACAGCCGAGCACGGCTCGGCTGGGGTGGCCCCGTGACCGGTCGCCTGCACGAGGACGAGCTCGACGTCGACGAGCACCTGGTACGACGGCTGCTCGGCACACTCCCGTCCGCCGGCGTGTACGCCGACCTCCCGCTGCGCCGATTCGACGCCACCGGCTCGACCAACGCGCTCTTCCGACTGGGTACCGACCTGCTGGTCCGCGTGCCTCGTCAGCCTGGCGGGACCGAGACGATCGAGAAGGAGCGGCGCTGGGTCCCGTACGTCGCGCCGCACCTGCCGGCCTCGGTGCCGGAGATCATCGAGGTCGGCGACCCCGGTTTCGGCTACCCGGAGAAGTGGTCGGTGGTGCGCTTCCTGGAGGGCGACCGGCCCGTTGTACCGGTGGAGGGCGAGTCGCCGCGGCACGACCTGGCGGCCGAGCTCGCGGCCGTGGTCGCCGCGCTCGGCACACTCGTGGTACCGAAGGAGGCCCGGCGGGACCCGGCGCTCCAGTGGTACCGCGGCCGGCCGTTGGCCAGCCTCGACGGGGACATGCAGGCGTTCCTGCGCGACTCGCGCGGGCTGGTCGGGCATCCCGACTTCGTCGTCGACCTCGGTGCCGTCGAGGCGGCCTGGGCGGAGACGATGCGCCTCCCCGAGGCCCGGCGCGCGAAGGAGGCCCGGTGGTACCACGGCGACCTGAACGCCGAGAACCTCCTCGTGCGCGAGGGTCACCTGGTGGCGGTGCTCGACTTCGGGGGCCTGTCGGTCGGCGACCCGACGATCGACCTGGTCGTCGCCTGGCAGCTGCTGGACCGTCCGGCACGGATCACCTTCCGCGAGGCGCTCGCCGTCGACGACGTCACCTGGAGCCTCGCTCGCGGCTGGGCGCTGGTGCTGGCGATGATGGTGACGCCCTACTACTGGGACACCATGCGTGAGCGGTGCCTGCGCGGCCAGCACATGGCGCGCGAGGCCCTGGCCGACCTCAGCGCTGACTGACGCTCACCAGCACGGTGAAGAGCACAGCGATCAGCGCCATCACCCCGATCACCCAGTGGACCAGGCTGAACGCGAGACGGCTCAGCCGGCGTACCCGTGTGGTGTCGCCGGCGCGCCGGGCCCGAGCGATCTTGACCGCGAGGGTGATCCGGTAGACGACGTAGCCGGCCACGACCAGCAGCACCACGACCCGCCAGAACATGCCCGGAGCATGGCACGGCTGCCCGGCTCGGTCCGGGGTGGTCAGGGGAGCAGGACGAGCTTGCCGCCGGGGTGCTTGCCCTCGAGCGCCTCGGCGGCGACCAGCGCCTCCTCGAGCGGGTACGTCGCCGCCACCGTCACCTCGAGGCGGCCCTCGCCCGCCAGGGCGACCAGCCCTTCCCGGACGGAGTCGCGGTAGGCCTTGCTCTCGGGCATCGCGCCGCCGATCCTCCGGTACCCGCCGGCGTCCGCCTGCGCCGCGGACGCCACGATCGACACCATCCGGTCGGGGTCGTGGACGACCGCGAGGGAGACCGCCAGGGCCTCCTCGGTGCCGACGCCGTCCAGTGCCACGTCCACCCCCGCCGGAGCGAGGTCGCGCACCCGCGCCTCGAGCGCCGCGCCGTGGGCCACCGGCTCGCCGCCGTACCGCCGTACGACGTCGAAGCGGGCCGGGCTCGCCGTCCCGATGACGCGGATGCCCCGGTGGGCCGCCAGCTGCAGCAGCATCACCCCGACCGCACCCGAGGCGGCGTGCACGAGCGCCGTCTCGCCCCGCCGGGCTCCGGTCACGTGGAGCATCTCCGCGGCAGTGGTGGCCGCCAGCAGGAGGGTTGCCGCCTGCTCGAACGACAGCGAGGGCGGCTTCGCGAAGACGTCTCGCGCCGGGAGCGTCAGCTCATCCGCCCACCCTCCGCGCACCCGGAACGCGAGCACCTCGTCGCCGACGGCGCCACCTCCGGAGGCGAGCTCGGTGTCCGGTCCCAGGGCGGTCACGACGCCCGAGACCTCGTACCCCACCGGCCGTGGGAAGTCGTCGGGCACGCGACCCTCGCGGATGTGCTTGGCGTCCGCGGGGTTCATCCCCGCGGCGCGCACCCGCACCGACACCTCGCCGGCACCGGGTGGACGGACGTCGACGTCCACGAGCTCGAACACGTCGAGCCCGCCGGGATGACGGGCGATCCACTGCCGGGACATGCCGTCCGAACCGCACGGCATCACCCGGTCATTCCCGGATGCTCTCAGGGCCGCGTGCGGCCGCCCAGCGGGGCGAGCCGCAGCACGTACGCCGGCGGTGGATCCGGGCGCGCGACGAAGCCGAGGCCGGCGAGGAGGCGGTGGGACGCAGCGTTGTCGTCGTACACCTCGCGCACCCGGAGCTCCTGCCACCCGAGCACCCGCGCGCGGTCGACCAGCCGGAGCAGCACCCGGCGGCCGATCCCCTGCCCTCGCTGCCCCGGAGCGACCACGATCGGGAGGGTGTCGGGGGCGAGGGTCACGTCGCCGACCGCCTGCCAGCCCTCCGACGTACGCCGCTCGATCAGGTAGACCTCGCCCTGCGTGACCAGCGCGTCGTACATCGACGCGACCCGGTCGCGGTCGTACGCCGGGCTGCCGGGACCGTCCACCAGGGCGACGGTCTCCGGGTCGCGGTACCACGGCCAGGCCAGGTCGACGTCGACGTCGCCGGCGTAAGGACGAAGGCGCAGCTCCTCGTCGATCGGGAGGATCTCGGGGGTCACGCTGATGAGACGTGCGAGGAGCTCGGCGAGTACGCGAGTCAGGACTCCAGGAGCTCGTCGAGCATCCGCCCCATCGTGCCGATCCCGAGGGAGAGGTGGCCCTGACCTTCCTCGAGATGGACCACGGCGGTCGGCAGGTGGCCGGCGAGCCAGCGACCATGGGCGATCGGGACCATCAGGTCGTCGGTGCCCTGCCACACGTGGACGGGGACCGCGATCGCGTCGAGGTCGAACCCCCACGGCCGGGTGAAGGCGAGGTCGTCATCGAGCCACCCGTCGACACCGACCGCGACGGACTGCCGGAACTCCGCGGCCAGGAAATCGCCGAACTCCCCCGTCAACGCGTCCCGGTCGACCGGCGGCAGAAGTGTCTCGAGCTCGGCGACGATGTCGTCGGCGGTGATCTGGAGCAGCCCGGGCCGGGCGGCGTCGAGGTAGGTGCGGAGCGCAGCCTCGCCCGCGAGCGCCGCCCCGAACTCGTCGTGGTTCTCCTGCCCCATCCCGTCGAGGAAGTCGAGGCCGTCGGCGTGGTACGGGGCGACACCGGCGATGCTCAGCACGCCGCGGACGCGAGCGGGGGCGAGCGCACCACAGGCGAGGGCGTGCGGGCCCCCGCCCGACCAGCCGGCCACGAGACAGGTGCCGGCACCCAGGTGGTCGAGTACGGCGAGCGCGTCGGCGACCTCGGCGGCGACGTCCCGGCCCGCGCGGCGGGTCGAGGCGCCGTACCCCGCCCGCGACCAGGTGACGAGCCGGTGTCCGCGAGCGTGGACCTCGCGGGCCATCCCGCCGAACTGGGCGGAGCCGCCGGGCGTCCCGTGGTGGAACAGCACGACCGGGCCGTCGTCGGGGCCGGTGACCTCGACCTCGAGGTCGCGACCGTCCGGCAGCGTGATGATGGGCATCTCGGCGCTCCTGTTCCTGCTGGTGGGTCCGATCAGAAGTCTCGGCGGCCGCGGATCGACTCACCGCGATCGGCCTGGTTGCGCTCGTAGACCGCGACCCGTTGGGGTCCGGGGCTGCCGAGCTCCGCGCCCTCGCCGTACGGGAAGCCGAAGCGCTCCCCGACCTCGACCCCGCGATGACGCAGCTCGTCGATCGCGGCCGCCAGGTCGTCGACGCGGTAGAGCAGGATCGGCCGGTCGCCCTCGAGGTGCTCGGCGAAGAGCACCATCGGCCCGTCCCCGGGCTCGACACCGGCGACCCGGGTCTCGAAGCGCGCGATCGAGAACACCGGATCGGCGCCGAGCCGGTCGGTCCAGTGGTCGCGGTCGGCGGCAGCGTCGCGACTCGGGCAGTAGACGAAGTCGAGTCGCCCCAGCACCGAGTCGCTCATGTGGCCGGCCCGTCGACGTTGACCGTCGGCTCGCCGGAGCCGCAGCGGACGATCACCGCGTGTCCGGGCTCGTCCGAGGGGTTGGACTCACGGTGGACGGCGCCGGCCGGCACCCGCAAGAAGTCACCCGGTCCGGCCTCCACCACGTCGGTCCCGCCGGGCCCGGACTCCATCCGCATCCGCCCGCTGACGATGTAGAGGGTGGTCTCGTAGTCGCCGTGGTGGTGCCACCCGGATGTGGCGTGCGGCTCGGTGTCGACGGTGCCGGTCCACATCCCGTCGCGGTGCATCGCGACCCGGCGCGACATCCCGGGCGTGGGATCGGCAGCAGCCAGGGCGTCGGCCGCGACGAGGGAGCACGGTTGTGCGGGGTCGGGACTCACCGGGTCAGGCTAGACCCGGCCCCAGCCTCGCGGCCGCTGACCGCAGGCGCTCTACCCTGGCCGGATGTACGACGATGCCGGCCGAGTGCTGGCCGACCGGGAGGCGGAGCTCGAGGCGGAGCTCGCCGAGCTGACCAGGCCCCCGGGCGAGCTCGGCACGATCTCGTTCGGCAAGCGGGTCGGCGAGGGAACGTCGATGGCGGTGGACCGGCTCGCGGCCGTGTCGGCGCAGGAGCACCTGCTGACCATGCTCGACGAGGTACGACGTGCCCGGAAGCGCGTCGCGGAGGGCACGTACGGCACGTGCGAGGTCTGCGGCGAGCCGATCCCCGAGGGTCGGCTCGAAGCACGGCCGTGGGCGACCCGCTGCGTCGCCCACAGCTGAGCCCCGGACTCCGAGCTGGGCTCAGGCCCTCGCCGCGGCGTCGAGGATCACCCTCGCGGTGTCGTCGACCCGGCTGTACTGCGGCCAGTGACCGGAGTGGAGGTCGACCCACTCGACGTTGCGCAATGCGGCGATCTCCTCGGTGCCCGACTCGCCGGCGTCGGTCCACTCCTTCAGCTGGGCCGCGTCGTACTCGGCGGTGACCATGGCGACCGGGAGGTCGTGGCGCCGGTCGTCGCCGAACGCCAGGCCGTCGGTCACCGCGCGTCGTGGCGAGGGCACCGACTCGGCGCGGATGCGCTGGCGCAAGGTGTCGTCGAGGTCGGCCACCATCTCGTCGTCGAAGAAGTCCCAGTCCGGCAGCGGCACGTCGTCACCGTCCACCGGGAACATCGACTCCGACTCGTCGGGGATGCCCGGCTCGCTGGCCAGGAACACCACGCCGGCCACCCGGTCGAGCCGCGCGGCCGCGGCGGCCCAGGCGAGCACGCCCCCCATCGAGTGGCCGACCAGCAGCACCTTCGCCCCGGCCCCCACCGCATCGATCGCAGCCACGACCGCGTCGACATGCTGCTGGCGGGTGACGCCCGATCTGTCGGCATCGACCGACTCCATGCCGGGCAGGGTCAACGGGTGGGTCGTGTGCCCGGCCTCCTCGAGCCGCGGCACGACGTCGTCCCACGATCGTGCGGTCAGCCAGAGGCCCGGGATCAGGATGATGTCCATGCCGGGACGTTAGGCGACGCCGCCGACAGCCCGGTCCCGCGGGTCGTGACGCCGCCGGACGTGACATCGGTCCCGCCCCCCGTGAGGAGGCGGGACCGATGCGGTCCGAAGGCTGAGGTCCGGTCTCAACCCCCCGTTGCGGGACCATGCTGGCGTCGCGGACGATCCCGGAGGGCGGTTTCCGGCGAAACTTTGCCGTCGCGGCGACTCACGGTGTGGCGAGGTCGTCCTCGACCTGGCCGACAAGAGCCCGCGCATGGGAGACCGCCGATCGCGCGTCCTGCATCGCCGCCTTCGTCGTGGTCGCGCTGAAGCCGCTCGCGGGGACGCCCGCAAGCAGTCCGGTGGCGGTCGCCAGGGCGGTCTCGTCGTCGCTGCCGATCGTGACCAGCGGCTGGAGGACGGCGATCCGCGCCGCGGTCCGCTCGCTGTGGCGGAGGATGTTGGTG
>JAICSK010000222.1 GCA_025936915.1 Nocardioides sp. | reverse complement strand
GTTCGTCGGGATCAACCCGGGACTGCTCACCGCCGCGCGGCAGGTGCACTTCGGCAATCCCGCCAACCGCTTCCGGCCGGCTCTGGTCGCCGCCGGGCTGCTCGACGTACCCCCGGACGGGGTCCCCGGCATGACGCAGCAGGACCTCGCCACGCTGGTCGCGCGAGGTGTCGGGATCACCAACCTGGTGCCCTTCGCGACCGCGCGTGCCGACGAGCTCACCAAGGCGCAGCTGGTCGCCGGCCGGACGCGGTTGGAGACCTTCGTCGCCGAGCACCACCCACGCGTCGTCGCGGTGCTCGGGATCACCGCGTACCGCACCGCCTTCGGTCGTCCGCGTGCCACCCCGGGACGTCAGCCGGAACCCATCGGCGAGGCCGAGCTCTGGGTCGTGCCCAACCCGAGTGGGCTCAACGCGCACGAGTCCGTGGCCAGCCTGGCCAAGGCGTACGCCGAGCCGGTGCGCGCCGCGGGGATCGCGACGATCGCGCGTCGGGCCGGGGCGGGGACACCGACGTCCCGGTGAGGCATCTCCGGTGTTGGTGTTCGGAGCTGCGCCGTCGGCGCTCCGGATCGTGGAAGGGTTCGTGGCCGGCTACCGCGGCGAACCCTACCGAGGGCGCCCTCCTCAGTCGGCGAGCAGCGCGAGCTCCTCGTCGACGTACTGGTCGGAGCCACCGACCGTTGCGAGCTCGGCCTTCAGCGCGCGCTGTATCTCGAGGGCCTCCTCACGGCGGCCGAGGTTGCGGTAGGTCCAGCCGATCATCCATCTCGCGACCCGGATGGTGGTCGGGTCGCCGATCCGCTCGCGAGCGGCGAGGGCCTGCTCGAAGGCGGTCAGGGCGGCCGGGTAGTCCCCGGCATCCGCGTGGGTCATCCCGATGTTGTTGAGCAGGGAGGCGTCCCAGTCGCGGGCGCGCTGGTCGGTCGATGCGCGGGCGACGGCGAGGGCCCGCTCGTTCAGGGCGAGCTGTTCCTCGGCCGGCGCCGCGAGGGCGACCATGTGCAGGGCGTCGACGTGGAGCGCCTCGAGGCCGGCCGCCGCGGCCAGGGCGGCGGCGCTCTCGAAGTGCGGCCGTGCCACCTCGACCCGGCCGGACGAGCGCAGCACCCGGCCCCGCTCCAGGGCGAGGTACGTCGCGGCCTCGGGTGCGTCGGAGTGGAGCCGGTCGAGCACCTCGAGGGCCTCGTCGTACCTCTCCTGCAGACCCAGCGCGCGCACGTACTGCGTCTGCCACGAGGTCCGGTCGGGCTCCTCGGCCCGCTCGGCCGCCTCGAGGAAGCGCTCACCCGAGGTCCCCGGGTCGTCGAAGTCCCACAGCGGTCGAGGGTCGATCACGCCGCGACCCTAGTACGGCGCGTGTGCGGCCGCCCGACGACAATGAGCCGCATGGCAGCGGATGGCACGACCCCGCCGGCGCGTCCGCACCACCGGTTCACCGAGGACGGTCGTCGGATCCGCGAGGTGCTCAGCTACTCCCGCCGGGGCAACCGCTTCACCCCGGCGCAGCAGGAGGCCTGGGACGCCCACCACGAGGCCTGGGTGATCCCCGACGAGGCCGTCGACTCCGAGGAATTCCGGTTCGCCGACTGGTTCGGGCGCGAGGCGCCGCTCATCGTGGAGATCGGCTCCGGCGTAGGAGAGGCCACCGGCGTCCTCGCCGCCGCCCGCCCGGCGTACGACGTGCTGGCGCTGGAGGTCTGGCGACCCGGGGTCGCGTCGTCCCTGGGCGAGGTGGCCCGGGCCGGAGCCGCCCATGTCCGGTTCTGCTCGGTCGACGCTGTCTGGATGCTCGAGACCCGAGTCGCACCGGGCGGTCTCGCCGAGCTCTGGACGTTCTTCCCCGACCCGTGGCCCAAGCATCGTCACCACAAGCGCCGCCTGGTCAACGCCCGGTTCGCCGCCCTCGCGGCCATGCGGCTCGCGCCAGGCGCCCGGTGGCGGCTGGCCACCGACTGGTCCGACTACGCCGAGCAGATGCGGGCGGTGCTCGACGCCGAGCCGTCGCTGACTGGCGGAGTCGTCCCGCGTTGGGACGAACGGCCGGTGACCAAGTTCGAGCGCAAGGGGCTCGCGGCCGGACGGTCGATCACCGACCTCTGCTACACCCGGGTCTGAGCCGGGATCAGCCGAGGTCGACGCCGGCCCGCTCGAGCTCGGCCTCGGTCCGCAGCCGCTCGCTCTCGCGCTCCAGGGCGTCCGAGATCCGGCCCAGCTCGGTCGGGACGTCGAGTGCCCGGCAGGCGTCGACCAGCGCCTCGTCGTACGCCGCGACGATCGCGATCCGCCGTGCCATCGGCGTCCCGTCCACCAGGCGCCGCGCCTGCGGCCGGATGCGTCGCAGGTCGGCCGCGATCCGCTCGATCGGCATGCCCTCGGGAACGGGAGGCGGCGCCGGGAGCACGTGGAGCACCTGGCCGAAGCGCACGCCGAGCGCAAGAAGCTCGGTCGCGTGCAGGATCGCCCACAGCGCACCGGCGACGCCGACCGTGATCAGGGTCAGGTCGACCAGGCCCCAGGCCTCGCCCAGCATGTCTCGACGGTAGGTCGGCGACCGGTGCGCGGCAAGAGGCTGTGGCTCAGGCGAGCAGGGCCTCGACGGCGTTCGCGAACACCTCGGTGTGCCGGTCGACGTCGGCCTCGCAGTGGTGCGGGGAGAACAGCGCCATGTTGTGGAACGGCGTCAGCAGCACCCCGCGGTTGAGCGACCACAGGTGGAGGAGACCGTCGAGTTCGTCGTCGATGGCGGCGGCCGCCTCCGCACCGTTGCGTGGTGGCGGGCAGAACCAGTACTCCGCCCGGCAACCCAGGCGCTGGACGTTCCAGGGGAGCCCGTGCTGCTCGATCACACCGGCGACGCCGTCGGTGAACCGCTCGGCGAGCGGGATCGCGACCGCGAAGTCCTCCTCGCGCAGGGAGGTCGAGAGCGCGGCCCGTGCCGCAGCCAGGGCCAGGGCGTTGGCCGTCAGCGTGCCGCCGACGCCGGCCACGTCGATCTCGTGGCCGAGCATCGGTTCGCGGAGACGGTCGGCGACTGCCGCGGTCATGCCGTACGCCGCCAGCGGGACCCCGCCGGCGATCGGCTTGCCCACCACGAGGAAGTCGGGATCCAGCCCCCACGCGGCCGTCGCCCCACCCGGACCCGCGCACAGGGTGTGGGTCTCGTCGATCACGAGCAGGACGTCGTACCGACGGGTGATCTCGCGGACCGCGGCGAGGTAGCCCTCGTCGGGGAGCACGATCCCGATGTTGGTCAGGGCGGGCTCCATGAGCAGGCAGGCGACGTCGCCCGCCGCGAGGCGCCGGTCGAGGGCGTCGGCGTCGTTGAACGGCACCACCGCCGTGGTCTCCGCGACGTCGACGGGTGCGCCGAGCAGGCCGGGCCTCGGTACGACGCGCTCACCCTCGAGCGTCGCGAAGGTCTCGTCGACGGTGCCGTGGTAGCACCAGTCCATCACCGCGATCCGGGGCCGGCCGGTGAGGTGGCGGGCGAACCGGAGCACGAACCGGTTGGCGTCGGTCGCCGACATCGCGAACTGCCACTGCGGGAGCCCGAACCTCCGGGCGAGGTCCTGCGAGACCCACAGGGCGTCCTCGGAGGGGAGCATCGTGGTGATGCCGTCGCGTGCCCTGCGGCTCACGGCCTCCGCCACGGCGGGCAGCGCGTGCCCGGTCATCGCGCCGGTGTCGCCGAGGCAGAGGTCGACGTACTCCACGCCGTCGACGTCGACCAGCCGCGCTCCCTCGGCGCGCTCGACGAAGACCGGGAAGGCGCCCGCCCAGCGGGTCATCCACGGCATCGGTACGCCGGCCAGCAGCGAGTCCCCGGCCTTGCCGGACAGCTCCTGTGAGCGCGGGTGGGTCTCGACGAAGCGGCGTTCCTCGTCGGCGCGGAGGCTCCTCAGCCGGGTGCGGTCGATCATGGCCGCAATGTAGCGGCCGCTTCATCCGGCCGTCGGCTCGGGCGATTTTGCGGTCCGGGGAGCCATCTGTCAGGATTGTCCGGTTGCTCCGGCGGGTTGCCGGGGTGCGCCGCACTTGACCTTTGAATCGCGTCTCCCGCTGGTTCGTGGTCGCTCTGCGACGCGCCGCACCTGGAGACCCGATGGCTCGGCCACCTGCATGACTGAGGAGCCGGGCGCCCACCAACAACGATGCAGATCTCTCACCACGGGTGATCTGTGTGCCGCGGACACGCGACACGCCCGACCTCGGGGGTCGGAGATCGCCGGTGGGTGGAGCGCGTGAGGCGGACGACCGGACAGCAAGCGGCCAGCACCCAGGCAGAACGACACGAAGGACGAGAGAGACCTATGGCGGGACAGAAGATCCGCATCAGGCTCAAGGCCTATGACCACGAGGTGATCGACACCTCGGCGCGCAAGATCGTGGACACGGTCACCCGCACGGGTGCCAAGGTCGCCGGCCCCGTGCCGCTGCCGACCGAGAAGACCGTGTACTGCGTCATCCGCTCG
>JAICSK010000119.1 GCA_025936915.1 Nocardioides sp. | reverse complement strand
GGTCGGCTCGTCGAGCACGATCAGCTCGGGGTCGCCCATCAACGCGGCCGCGACGCCGCCCCGCTACTCCGGGGTGAGCTCCTGCCGGAGTCGCTCTGTGTGGAGGGTGGGTCTCATCGTGGACGGTTCATCACGCTGAGCGGTCCAAGCCTCGCCGGGCTAGCGGAATTCACCTGGCCCACGACAGGTTCGCCCACCCAGCGTGGTGAACCGTCCACCAAGCCCGCCGCGCGACCGTCTCACCCGGCCCAGGCCGGCTGCCACCCCTCGATCGAGGACGCCGGTCGGGCGGGCGGTCCGGTGTATATCGCGGAGGGGCGGATCAGCCGGCCGGTGCGCTTCTGCTCGAGGATGTGCGCCGACCAGCCGCCGGTGCGGGCGCAGGTGAACATCGAGGTGAACATGTTGGCCGGCACCTCGGCGAAGTCGAGCACGATCGCGGCCCAGAACTCGACGTTCGTCTCGAGCACCCGGTCGGGCCGACGGGCGCGGAGCTCGGCGAGGGCCGCCTTCTCCAACGCCTCGGCGACCTCGTAGCGGGGAGCGCCGAGCTCGCGGGCGGTACGACGCAACACACGCGCTCGCGGGTCCTGCGCGCGATAGACCCGGTGCCCGAAGCCCATCAGCCGCTCGCCGTTGTCGAGCACGGACTTCACGTAGCCCTCGACGTCGCCGGTGCGCTCGACCTCCTCGATCATCCCGAGCACCCGCGACGGCGCACCGCCGTGGAGGGGCCCGCTCATCGCGCCGATCGCCCCGGAGAACGCGGCGGCGACGTCGGCCCCGGTCGACGTGATCACGCGGGCGGTGAACGTCGACGCGTTCATGCCGTGCTCGGCCGCCGAGCTCCAGTAGGCGTCGATCGCCTGGGTGTGCTTGGGGTTCGCCTCCCCGCGCCACCGGATCAGGAACTTCTCCGCGAGGGTCGTCCCCTGGTCGACCTCGCGCTGGGTCACGACCGGGGTCCCGAGGCCGCGGGCCGCCTGCGCGGCGTACGACAGCACCATCACCGCGACGCGGGAGAGGTCGAGCCGCGCCTGCTCGTCGGAGATGTCGTAGGTCTGACCCATCCCGAGCATCGGCGCGAGCATCGCCACGGATGCCTGGACGTCGGCCCGCACGTCTCCGGTGTGGATCGCGATGTTGTACGGCTCGGCCGGCGGCAGCCCGGGTTCGAAGGCGCCGTCGACCAGCAGGCCCCAGACCTTCTCGAACGGCACGCGCCCGGCCAGCTCCTCGATGTCGACCCCGCGATAGCGGAGCGCGGAGCCCTCCTTGTCGGGCTCGGCGATCTCGGTCGCGAACGCGACGACGCCCTCGAGACCCTGGTGGATCTCCGGCTGCTGCTCACTCATGCGGCGACTCCTTCGTCGTCGGACCGACCCTTCGAATTCTGCCTGGGCGGGCCTGACGAGTGAACGCCCGGGTCGCGCGGAGCGGTCCACCGGGCAGCTGGCGGCCGGTGGTTGGATTGACCCGTGACCGATCCGTACGCCGACCTGCGGCGCGAGTACGCCCTCGGGGGGTTGGCCGAGGACGACGCACCACCGGACCCGTTCGCGATGTTCCAGCGCTGGTACCACGACGCGGTGGCGGCCGCCCTGTTCGAGCCGAACGCGATGGTGGTCGCGTCCGCGACGCCCGACGGACAGCCGTCGGCCCGGCTGGTCCTGCTCAAGGGGTTCTCGGGCGAGGGCTGGGTCTTCTTCACCAACCTCGGCTCGCGCAAGGGCGAGGAGCTGGTCGCCAACCCCCGGACCGCATTGCTGTTCCCGTGGCACCCCCTCGAGCGCCAGGTGCGGGTCGACGGGGTGGCGTCCGTGCTCGATCGCGACCAGGTCGCGGCGTACTTCGAGACCCGGCCGAGAGGCGCGCAGCTCGGCGCCCACGCCTCGCACCAGTCCCGCGAGGTCGCTTCGCGGCAGGAGCTGGACGACGCCTGGGCGGCCGCCGACGCGGCGTACCCCGACGCGGTGCCGGTGCCCGAGGAGTGGGGCGGGTTCCGGGTGCAGCCCGACGCAGTGGAGTTCTGGCAGGGGCGGCCGGGTCGGATGCACGACCGCCTGGTGTACCGGCGGGACGGCCACTCCTGGTCGATCCACCGACTGGCACCCTGACGACGAGCCGCAAACTCCCGCGCCGAAGCGCCGTTCCACTTATCGTGGACCGATGCGGCAACCCCCCACCGCCTGGTTCAGACGCGTCCTGCTCCCGACCGGCACCGCGCTGGCGATCGCCCTCACGGCGTACGCCGGACAGTCGGCACCCGCCTCCGCATCGAGCTCGACCGCGAGCGAGACCCAGACCACGACGGTCCAGCGCGGGGTCAAGGCGGTTCCCGTCCCTCCGGCTGCGCGTGCCGTCGACGCCAGCTCTCCAGACCGTGTCATCGGCAACGGCACGCCGGCGAGCTGTACGTCGAAGAAGGTCGTACGCGCCGTGGCCCACGGCGGTGTGATCGCCTTCGACTGCGGGCCGGAGCCGGTGGTGATCCGGCTCCACCACACGGCGAAGGTCGTGAACACGAGCCGACGCGTCGTGATCGACGGCGGCGGCCTGGTCACCCTCTCCGGCGGCGGGAAACGGCGGATCCTCTACGAGAACGCGTGCGACCCGCGCCAGGTCCGGTTGAAGAACTGCCAGGACAGCCGCCATCCGCGCCTGGTGGTGCAGCACCTCACGCTCGCCCACGGGAACTCGTCGGGCAACCTCTACTTCAACGGCGGAGGTGGCGCGATCTTCTCCTACGGCGGGCGGCTGAAGGTCGTCGACTCGACGTTCGTCGGCAACCGCTGTGACCGCACGGGTGCCGATCTCGGCGGTGGCGCCATCCGCGCACGGTTCCAGTACCACAACCGGCCGGTGTACGTGGTGAACAGCACCTTCGTCGGTGGCCGTTGCAGCAACGGTGCCGCGCTGAGCAGCATCAACGTCTCGTGGACGGTGCTCAACAGCGTCTTCCGGTGGAACAAGGCCATCGGGTACGGCGCCAACCCGCAGCGCCCGCACACGCCGGGCGGAGGGTCCGGCGGAGCGATCTACGCCGACGGCGAGACCTACGCCGTACGTATCGCGGGCACCCTGATGCGGCGCAACCATGCCCGCGAGGGCGGTGGGGCGGTCTTCTTCGTCAGCAACGACCGCACCGGCCACCTCCGCATCCACTGGTCGACCCTGCGGCACAACGTCAGCGAGAACTTCGAGACGCGCCCGGGCGTCTTCTACGAGGGCAACGGCCCGATCGACATCCAGAACTCCGTGATCCGCTGAGGTCTGACACCTGGCTTCGGAAAATCTCCTTGTGAGTGAGCGCTCACTCAGTTACGGTTGCGGCGATGTCCCCTCGTGCCACCGCCATGTCACCCGACGACCGCCGTCAGGCGATCGTCCGGGCGCTGGTGCCCCTGCTGGTCGAGCGCGGGGGAGACGTCAGCACCCGGGAGATCGCCCGCGCGGCGGGGATCGCGGAGGGGACCATCTTCCGGGTCTTCCCCGACAAGCGCAGCCTCATGCTGGCCGCGGCGGAGGAGGCGATCAACCCGGCCGACGGTCAGGCTGCCTTCGACGAGGCCATGGCAGGGCTCACCGACCTGCGCACCAAGGTCGTCGTCGCGGCCCGGCGGGTGCTCGACCGGATGCAGATGACGATGTCGGTGATGATGGCCGTCCGCACGCACCTCATGTGGGACGAGGAGTCGCAGAAGTCCGACCCGGTCAAGAAGCACTTCGGCCCGCCCAGGTTCGTGCTCGACGCCCAGGCGCAGCTTCACCGGCGCCTGACCTCGATCTTCGAGGAGCACCGCGACGAGCTCGCGGTCGAGCCCGAGGTCGCCGCCGTCGCCCTGCGCAGCCTGATCTTCGGGGCCCACCGTCCCGAGCTCGGAATGGCTCCCGCGCTGAGTGCGGAGCAGATCGCCGACCTCCTCCTCTCGGGGGTCACGACACGGGGAGAGAAGTAGCCAGATGTTGATCCCGCTCGTCCGCAGGTTCCTCGCGACCTACCGCGGTCCACTGACCGTCGTCGTCGCGCTTCAGTTCGTCGGCACGGTGATGGCGCTGTACCTGCCCAGCCTCAACGCCGACATCATCGACAAAGGGGTGATCACCGGCGACACCGGCTACATCGTGCGCATCGGAGTGGTCATGCTCATGGTCGCCCTGGTCCAGATCTGCTGCTCGATCGGGGCGGTCTGGTTCGGCGCGCGTACGGCGATGGGTTTCGGCCGCGACGTCCGCTCCGCGATCTTCCACCGGGTCGGCTCGTTCAGCCAGCGCGAGGTGCAGCACTTCGGCGCGCCGAGCCTGATCACCCGCGAGACCAACGACGTCCAGCAGGTGCAGATGCTCGTGCTGATGTCGTGCACCCTGATGGTGATGGCGCCGATCATGATGGTCGGTGGCATCGTGATGGCGGTCCACGTCGACGTCGGCCTCTCGTGGCTGGTCGCGGTCACCGTTCCGGTGCTGGCGCTCGCGCTGAGCCTGATCATCACCCGGATGGTGCCGAGCTTCCGGCTGATGCAGAGCCGGATAGACGAGGTCAACCGCCTGCTCCGCGAGCAGATCACGGGCGTCCGCGTGGTCCGTGCCTTCGTCCGCGAGCCGCTGGAGACCGAGCGCTTCGCGACGGCGAACGGCGACCTCACCTCGGTCGCGATCCGGGCCGGCCGGTTCCTGGCCCTGATGTTCCCGACGGTGATGCTCGTGGCCAACGTCGCGTCCGTCGGCGTCCTCTGGTTCGGCGGACACCGGGTCGACGCCGGCAGCATGCAGGTGGGCGCTCTGACGGCGTACCTCTCCTACCTGATGCAGATCGTGATGTCGGTGATGATGGGCACCTTCATGATGATGATGATCCCGAGGTCGGCGGTCTGCGCCGACCGGATCATGGAGGTGCTGCACACCACGACGTCGGTGCCCGCACCGGAGGACGCCGTCACCGACCTGCGCGAGCGCGGCACCTTGCGACTCGACCATGTCGAGTTCAGCTATCCGGGAGCCGACGTCCCGGTGCTGCGCGACCTGTCCTTCGAAGCCCGGCCCGGCGAGACCGTGGCCGTGATCGGCTCGACCGGCGCCGGCAAGAGCACGCTGGTCAACCTCGTGCCGCGGCTGTTCGACGTGACCGGAGGCGCGCTCGAGGTCGACGGGGTCGACGTACGCCGGCTCGAGCCCGAGCGGCTGTGGTCGGTGATCGGGCTGGTGCCGCAGAAGGCCTACCTCTTCTCGGGGACGGTGCGCTCCAACCTGCTGCACGGCAAGCCGGACGCCACCGACGAGGAGCTGTGGGAGGCGTTGCGGATCGCCCAGGCCGACGACTTCGTTCGCGCCATGCCGGAGGGTCTCGACGCGACGATCGCGCAAGGCGGCACCAACGTCAGTGGCGGCCAGCGGCAGCGGCTCGCCATCGCCCGGGCCGTCGTACGCCGTCCGGAGATCTACCTGTTCGACGACTCGTTCTCGGCCCTCGACCTGGCCACCGACGCGCGGCTGCGGCAGGCATTGCGACCCGTCACCCGCAACTCCACGGTGCTGATCGTGGCGCAGCGAGTCTCCACGATCCGTGACGCCGACCTGATCCTCGTGCTCGAGGACGGCGTGGTGGTCGGCCGCGGCCGGCACCACGACCTGCTCGAGACCTGCGAGACCTATCAGGAGATCGTGGCTTCCCAGCTGAGCGCCGAGGAGGCGGCATGAGCGAGGCCAAGGCCGGCACCCTCAAGGAGACCGAGCGGATCCAGGCCGGTCCGGGTCCGGGTCGTGGCCCGTTCGGCGGCGGCATGGTCGGCCAGAAGGCCAACGACTTCGGCCCGTCGGCCAAGCGGCTGGTCCGGCGGATGGCGCCAGAGCGGAACAAGGCCATCGCAGTGATCGCGCTGGCCGTGTGCAGCGTCGGCCTGATGGCGCTCGGTCCCCGGATCCTGGGGCGGGCCACCGACCTGATCTTCGCCGGCATCCTCGGCAAGAACCTCGCCGGCCAGGTGCCCGCGGGCACCTCGCAACAGCAGGTGGTCCAGCACCTCCGGGAGGCGGGCGACGACAAGCAGGCCTCGATGATCGCCTCGATGAAGCACTTCGTGGTCGGTCAGGGCGTCGACTTCACCGCGGTCGGGCACGTCCTCCTGCTGGTCCTCGGGGTGTACGCCGCGGCCTCCGTGCTGGCGTGGCTCCAGGGCTACCTGCTCAACGACGTCGTGCAGAGCACGATCTTCCGGATGCGGTCCGAGGTCGAGGACAAGGTCAACGCGCTGCCGCTGAGCTACTTCGACCAGCAGCCGCGCGGCGAGCTGCTCAGCCGGGTCACCAACGACATCGACAACGTCAGCCAGACGCTGCAGCAGACGATGAGCCAGCTGATGTCGTCGCTGCTGACCGTCGTCTTCGTGGTCGGCTTCATGTTCTCGATCTCCTGGGAGCTGGCCCTGGTCGCCCTGGTCACGGTGCCGATCACGATGGTCGTCACCGGCGCGGTGATGAAGCGCAGCCAGGGCATGTTCATCGACCAGTGGCGGCGTACGGGCCGACTCAACGCGCACATCGAGGAGACCTTCTCGGGCAACGCGCTGGTCAAGGTGTTCGGCCGGCAGCAGGAGGTCGAGCGGACCTTCGCCGACGAGAACGAGAAGCTCTACGAGGCGTCGTTCGGGGCACAGTTCGTGAGCGGGCTGATCATGCCCACGATGATGTTCATCGGAAACCTCAACTACGTCGTGATCGCGGTCCTCGGTGGGCTCAAGGTCGCCAACGGCTCGATCTCGCTGGGCGACGTGCAGGCGTTCATCCAGTACTCCCGGCAGTTCACCCAGCCGCTGACCCAGGTCGCGTCGATGACCAACCTGCTGCAGTCGGGGGTCGCCAGCGCCGAGCGGGTCTTCGAGCTGCTCGACGCGCCCGAGGAGGAGGCGGACGCCACCGGCGATGCGGCGCCGGCCGATCGGCGGCACGGCGAGGTGCGGTTCGAGGACGTGTCGTTCTCCTACAACCCGGACAAGCCGTTGATCGAGGACCTCTCGTTGGTCGCCCAGCCCGGCCAGACGGTCGCGATCGTCGGGCCCACGGGCGCCGGCAAGACCACCCTGGTCAACCTGGTGATGCGGTTCTACGACGTCACGTCGGGCCGGATCACCCTCGACGGGGTCGACATCGCCTCGATGCCCCGGTCGGCGCTGCGGGGGCAGATCGGGATGGTGCTCCAGGACGCGTGGCTGTTCGAGGGCACGATCCGTGACAACATCGCCTACGGCCGCCCGGGCGCCACCGAGGACGAGATCCTCGAGGCCGCCCGTGCGACCTACGTCGACCGCTTCGTGCACTCGCTGCCCGACGGCTACGACACCCAGCTGGAGGAGGACGGCGCCAACCTGTCGGCCGGCGAGCGTCAGCTCGTCACGATCGCGCGGGCGTTCCTGTCCGACCCCGAGCTCCTGATCCTCGACGAGGCGACATCGTCGGTCGACACCCGCACCGAGCTGCTGCTGCAGCAGGCGATGGCGGCCCTCCGCACCGATCGCACGTCGTTCGTGATCGCGCACCGGCTCTCCACGATCCGCGACGCCGACCTGATCCTGGTGATGGAAGACGGCGCGATCGTCGAGCAGGGCACCCACGAGTCGCTGCTGGACGCCGACGGTGCCTACGCGCGGCTGTACAACGCGCAGTTCGTGGCGCCCGAGGAGTCCGCGGTCGCGTGAGCCTTTGAGGACGGTTCATCACGCTGAGCAGGCGAAACAGCGCTGGGCCAGGTGAGTTCCACTGGCCGACCACCGCTTCGACCACTCAGCGTGATGAACCGTCCACCACGCCGGCTACAGCGGTCGTACGTCGGGCTCGGGCGGCGTTCCGTCCGGGTCCTCGGCCGGTCCCGGGCTGGTGTCGGGGTCGGGCTGCTCGCCCGGGGCGACAGGTTCGCCGCTCGGGACGACGTCGGGGTCCGCAACGGGTTCGTTCGGTGTCGTGGTCATGCCCGTCAGGTACCCGGATCGGTTGATCCTACGTATCGAGAACCGACACCACACAAACCTGTTGAGCCGCTTGGGGCGTAGCGTTAGCGTCGTCGTACACGGGAAAGGAGGTGGTCCAGAGTTGAGTACTTATCGGACGCGTGAGGTGGCTGCGGTCTAGCAGCAACCGGCCAGCCCGAAGTGCTGCTGGCAACAACAACGCAGACACCCGACCCGCAGGTGATCCGGCCAACGTCCGGCCGGAGGGACCCAGGCCTTCCTGAGGTCACACCTGCGGGTCGTCTGCATTCCCGGCCTATCGGGTTCCGATGAATTTGTTGACCGTGGCAACCTTGTCAGGTGAGCACCGGTCGGCGTAGGTTGCGGCGCCATGTCGCGCGCTGACGAGCTGGGTCGCCTCGAGCAGGAGGTCGGCGTCCTGATCCGTCGCGTCAAGCGCGTCATCGGTGAGCGCGCCCGGGCGGTCCACCCCGACCTGCAGCCGGCGTCGTACCTGATGCTCACCTTCCTCGCCACCGAGGGCCCGCAGCGGTCGTCGGTGATGTCGGATCGGTTCAACGTCGACAAGGGCGCCATCAGCCGTCAGGTGCAGCACCTGTGCGATCTCGGACTGCTGGTGCGCGAGCCCGACCCCGCCGACGGGCGGGCGATGCTGATCTCGGCCAGCGCCGACGCCGTACGCCGGATGGCGGCCGTCGACCGTGACCGGCGGCGCTGGCTCGAGGAGCAGCTCGCCGAGTGGTCGGAGGCCGACCTCCGCGACTTCGTCACCGGGCTCGGTCGCTACAACGCGGCTCTCGACACGGCCGGGTGAGCGGTCACACCAGCCAGACCGCCGTGTCCGGGGGCAGGAGGTCGCCGTGCAGCGGGCCGCTCGCCTGCACGATCTCACCCGCGGGCAGCCGGACCGGACGCGAGCCGCAGTTGCAGACCACCGTCAGGTCGCCCCGGCGCAGGTGCAGCACGGTCCTGCGACCCTCGACGATCTCGACCTCCCCGCAGGTCGCCCACCGGCGCCGAGCCCGCAATGCGTCGCGGTAGAAGGTCCAGGTGGAGTCGGGGTCCTTCCGCTGCCTGCCGACGGTGAGGGCTGCCCAGTCGTCGGGCATCGGCAGCCAGGGGGTCGTGCCCGCCGGGCCGAACCCGTAGGGCGGGCGGGATCCCCGCCACGGGATCGGCACCCGCGCACCGTCGCGGCCGGGCTTGCCGGTGCGGAACCAGTAGGGGTCCTGACGGCTCTCCGGTGGGACGTCGACCTCTTCCAGCCCCAGCTCCTCCCCCTGGTAGAGGTACGCCGACCCCGGGAGCGCCAGCATCGTCAGCGTGGCGGCCCTGGCCCGGGCGAGGCCACGCGGCCCCCCGCCGTACCGCGTGGGGTGCCGGACCACGTCGTGGTTGGAGAGCACCCACGTCGGTGCCGCGCCGACCGGGGCGACCGCTGCGAGCGTGCCGCGCACGACCTCGGCGAACGCCTCGGCCGACCACGGTGCGAGCAGCCAGGCGAAGTTGAACGCCTGGTGCAGCTCGTCGCGCCGCACGTAGCGGGCCATCGACTCGGGCGTCTGCGTCCACGCCTCGGCCACGGCCATCCGGTCGCCGTCGTACTGCTCGAGCAGGCGCCGCCAGGAGCGGTAGACCTCGTGCACCTCGGGCTGGTCCCACATCGGCTCGTCGCGCACGGTGCGCTCCACCATCGCGCGGTCCTCGCGGTCGCTGGGCAGGTCACCTCCGTGGGTGACACCGCGCTGGTCGCGCAGGCTCGCGACCTTGAACAGCCCGTGCGCGACGTCGACCCGGAACCCGTCGACTCCGCGATCCAGCCAGAAGCGCAGGACGTCGTCGAACATCGCCGGCACCTCGGGGTTGCGCCAGTCGAGGTCGGGCTGGGAGGTGTCGAAGAGATGGAGGTACCACTCCCCGTCCTCGACCCGGCTCCAGGCGGGGCCGCCGAACACCGACTCCCAGTTGTTCGGTGGCCGGTCGCCCCGGCGGCCCCTGCCCTGTCGGAAGAGGTACCGCGCCCGCTCCGCAGCCCCGGGTCGGGCAGCGAGCGCTGCCCGGAACCACGGGTGGTCGGAGGACGTGTGGTTGGGCACCAGATCGACCACGACCCGGAGCCCCAGCCTGTGCGCGCGCGTCAGGAGGTCGTCGACGTCGGACAGCCGGCCGAACCTCGGGTCGACGTCGCGGTAGTCGGCCACGTCGTACCCGGCGTCGTGCTGCGGGGACGGGTAGAACGGCGTGATCCAGACGGCGTCGACCCCGAGGTCGCGCAGGTAGCGAAGTCGCGAGGTGATCCCGGGGAGGTCGCCGAGGCCGTCGCCGTCGGAGTCGGCGAAGCTGCGGACGTAGACCTGGTAGAAGACGGCGTCGCGCCACCACGGTGCCGGCGTCGACGCCGGTGTCGGGGCGGGCATCAGGCGAAGGCCGCGGGGTCGACCGCGATCCAGAGGTGCTCGGCGCTGGCGACGACCCGTCCGTCGGCGTCGTACATGGTCGAGGAGGTCCGCGTCTTGCGACCCTCGCCGCCGCGGCCCATCCCGACCAGCACGTGCTCCTCGCCGATCGCCGGCAGCGCGTCGAGACGTACGGCGATCCGCGCCAGCACCATCAACCGCGCCCCGAGGTCGCCCGCCCAGCCACCGATGCAGTCGAGGGCGGCCCAGGTGACCGGCACGCTCGCACGCGGCTGCACGTCGACGTAGGTGTGGTAGTCCTCCGTCACGGAGGAGTCGGGCGTCCAGGCCGCGGCCACCCGCGGGCGCACCGGGGTGTCATCGAGGGCGGGGGTGTCGGCGACGCGACCGGGGAAGATCCTCAGGCCGTCCCCGGGCCGGCGGCCGGTGCCGCAGGAGAAGCAGGTGGGGAACGGATGGCTGGTCAGGCCGGCGTACGACGCCATCGCCGCCCGCGCCTCGTCGGGATCGACGGGTGGGACGTCGGGGATCTCGTCGTGGGTGCAGCGCGCGGCGAGGACGGTGGTGCCGTCGTACGTCGCGAGCACGCCGCCCTCGGCGTCGGGTGCGAGCGACATCGGGGTGTCGAGCGGTGGCGGAGCGAGCAGGGAGACACTGACCGTCGGCCACGCCCGGGCGTGGTCCTCGGGGCACTCGTCGCCGGCATACGCCGAGATCGCGCCGGCGCTGTAACCGCCGTTGCCGGACGAGGGGGGTCCGCAGAAGCGGGAGGGGATGATCAGATGGGTCATCGGGCTCCTCGGCAGGCCATGGCGTCACTCTGCCAGCCCTTCCCGCGATGGGTCACAATTGCCGGGTGAGCGACCTGATCGACACCACGGAGATGTACCTCCGGACCATCTACGAGCTGGTCGAGGAGGGCATCGTCCCGCTGCGTGCCCGGATCGCGGAGCGCCTGCACCAGTCCGGGCCGACGGTGTCGCAGACGGTCGCCCGGATGGAGCGCGACGGCCTGGTCACCGTCGAGGGCGACCGTCACCTCGAGCTCACCGCCGAGGGGCACCGGCTGGCGACCCGGGTGATGCGCAAGCACCGGCTCGCCGAGCGCCTGCTCACCGACGTGATCGGCCTCGACTGGGAGCTGGTCCATGCCGAGGCGTGCCGCTGGGAGCACGTGATGTCCGAGACGGTCGAGCGCCGCCTCGTCGACCTGCTGGGCCACCCCACGGAGTCGCCGTACGGCAACCCGATCCCGGGGCTCGGCGAGCT
>JAICSK010000209.1 GCA_025936915.1 Nocardioides sp. | reverse complement strand
TCGATCCGCATCCCGGCGTCGTGTTGCGGACTGGTCGGGCTGAAGCCGACCCGAGGCCGGATCAGCGGGTGGCCGATGTACGGCGAGATCACCGGCCTCGCCACCGCGGGAACGTTGGCGCGCACCGTGCGCGACGCGGCAGCCATGCTCGACGTCCTGGCCGGGCGTCGTCCCGGTGACCCGTCGTGGGCGCCCGCGCCGTCGACGTCGTTCCTCGCCGCGTGCGACCGCGAGCCCGGCCGACTGCGGATCGCGCGGTTCGTCACACCGGTGATCACCGACGCGGCCGTCGACCCGGAGTGCGTCGCCGCCTGGGAGTCGGCCTCGGCGCTGCTGGCCTCGCTGGGCCACGACGTCGAGGACATCGCGGTGCCGATGCCGCGCGACGCGGTGCCGACGTTCGAGACCTGCTGGGCGGTGCTCACCGCGCTGTCTCCGGTCGGGCCCGACAAGGAGCCGCTGCTGCGTCCGCTCACCCGGTGGCTGGCCGCTCTCGGGCGCGCGTACTCCGGTCCCGAGTTCGGGCTCGCCCTCGGCGCGATGCGGCGGTACGCCGCCGACTGCCTGACCGCCCTCGCGCCGTACGACGCGGTGCTGACGCCGACCCTCGCCGTACCCCCCCTGCCGGTGGGGGCCCTCCGCAACGACGACGACCCCGAGGCGGACTTCGAGGCGCAGAAGGCGTTCACCCCGTGGACCTCGGCCTGGAACGTCACCGGGATGCCCGCCGTGTCGCTGCCGCTGCACTGGACACCATCGCGGCTCCCGGTCGGCGTGATGCTCGCGGCACGTCCGGCCGAGGAAGAGCTGCTGCTGTCGCTGGCGGCGCAGGTCGAGACCGCCGCTCCGTGGTCGGACCGGCACCCGTCCGGCTGGTGAGTCAGACCTCGAACGTGCCGCCGGAGCGCCAGTAGACGCTGTCCTCGCGGGTCATGAAGCCGTTCTCGACGAGGTAACGGCGGAGCGCGGCATAGTCGGGGTGGAAGCGCTGCAGCATCTCGTTGACCTCGGCCTCCGGGTAGGTCCGGCCCGGCTCGAACTCCTGCGCCAGGTGGTCCAGCACGACCATCAGCTTGCTGTGCTTGGAGGGGATGGTCCTGAGCCGGCCGTCTGCTCCGAGGAAGTTCGACAGCACCCGCTCCTCCATGCATCCCACGGTAGTCGCGGACGCGCCCGTGAACCGGCACGGTGTGCAGCGAACGCTCCGGCCACGTGCGTAGCTACCCACCAGCGGGACGGACGGCGCGCCCCCGCGTCCCTTCCGCCAGCAGCCGCTCGCAGTCCTCGATCAGCCGCTGACGCAGCGGCGCCGCGCGGTCGGCGAACCTGCGCTGCGCGGCGGCGTACTCCTGCTTGCCCTCGGGCGTCTCGATCGGGATCGGCGACCACGCGTCACCGGTCGGGTCGAGGGTGGTGCCGGTCAGGTCGTACGGCGCGGCCCGCATGTCCACGATCCGCACGTCCCAGGCGAGCTCGAAGCAGTCACCGACGAGGTCGGAGCCGACCAGCGGCCAGAGCCTGAATGCGTGCTTGTAGAGGTCCATCGTCGCGTGCAGGCAGCCCGGTTGCTCGTACGCCGGGCGGTCGTCGCTGCCGGGCCTGAGCCGGTTGAGCGGGGCGGCCGATGGGGTGAAGAAGCGGAAGGCGTCGAAGTGCGAGCACGAGATCCGATGGGTCTCGACGACCTCGTCGGTGCCGCCGGCACCGAGCCGCAGCGGCGCCGGATGACGCGTCCGGTCGGTCCGGTGCACCATCGCCCACTCGTGCAGCCCGAAGCAGGCGAGTGACGGTGCGCGCCCGGCCGTCGCACGCACGAGCCGGTGCGTGGCTGCGACCAGCGACAGCCGCCGGGTCAGGAGCCCGACCGATCCCGACTCCGGCCAGCCGGGCTGCCAGTCGAGGAGCCTGGCCGGCGAGAAGGAGTAGTAGGTGAACAGGAAGTCGTGCACCGGATGCGCGATGCCGGCCCGACGGCGCGCGAGGTGCGGCTCGACGTACGGCGCCAACCGCTCCCGGTGCATCGTCTGCTCACTCGCCGACATCGACGACGGCTCCGTGCAGCTCGGCCACCATCACGGCGGCGGACAGGTCGATCCGGGTCGCCTTCAAGGTCGCAGACGACAGGTCGACCCGGTCGAGCGACGCCCGCCGGAGGTCGGCCCGGGTCAGGTCGGTCTCACGCACGGTCGCGCCGTCGAGGCGGGCCTCGGTCAGCACGGCATCGACGAGCGAGGCCATGGAGAGGTCGGCTTCTCGCAGGTCGACTCCGGAAAGGTCGACGCCGTTCAGGACGGCGCCGCGCAACGTCACGGAGCCCCACGCGCCACCCACCACGGTGATCGATCTCAGGGTGCACTCCGAGAACACCGAGCCGCTCAGCTTGCAGCCGTCCAACGTGGCGGTGAAGAAGCTGCACCGCCGGAAGTCACACGCGACGAACGCCGTCGCCCGGTGGGTGGAACCGTTGAAGCGGCAGGTGTGGAAGGTGCAGCCCTCGAACGTCGCCCCCTTCGTGGTCGCCTCGGTCAGGTCGACGTCGGTGAGGACGCAGTCGACGAACCGCACGGCGCCGATCTCCTCGCCGTACCAGTCCTCGTCGCCGAACGACGCGCCCGCGGCACCCCGCTCCAGCACGTCGTTCATGCAGGTCACCCTAGGCGTGCGGATGGCGGACGCAGCAGACCCGGTGGATAGGCTCCTGCCCGTGCGTATCGCGAGGTTCACGACCGGCGACGACCCGTCGTACGGCGTGGTGAGCGGCGAGCTGGACGAGTTCGGCCAGCCGGCCGACGACAGCGTCGTCGTCGAGCTCGCCGGTGACCCGCTGTACGCCGGCGTGCAGCCGACCCAGACCGAGCACCGGCTGTCCGACGTACGACTGCTGGCGCCGGTCATCCCACGGAGCAAGGTGGTCGCGATCGGCCGCAACTACGCCGCGCACGCCGCCGAGCTCGGCAACGACGTGCCCGAGGAGCCGCTGATCTTCCTCAAGCCCAACACGTCGGTGGTCGGTCCGGGGGACCAGGTCTTCTACCCGCCGCAGAGTGAGCGGGTCGACTACGAGGGCGAGCTGGCGGTGGTGATCGGCCGCATCTGCCGAGACGTCCCACCCGAGCAGGCAACCGACGTGATCTTCGGCTACACCATCGCCAACGACGTGACCGCGCGCGACCTGCAGAAGAAGGACGGGCAGTGGTCGCGGGCCAAGGGCTTCGACTCGTTCTGCCCCCTCGGGCCGTGGATCGAGACCGATCTCGACCCGCAGGACTTCGCCGACGGGGTCAGCATCCAGACCCACCTCAACGGCGATCTCGTGCAGGACGGCTCGACCAAGGACCTGATCTTCGACATCCCGACGCTGGTCGCCCACATCACCAGCGTGATGACGCTGCTCCCGGGAGATGTCATCCTGACCGGCACGCCCGAGGGCGTCGGGCCGATGGAGCCCGGCGACGAGGTGGAGGTGTCCATCGGCGGTCTCGGGGCGCTGACCAACACGGTGGTGAAGAGATGACGGACGCGGTCCTCGGCGACCTGGCGCCGTCGGACGTGCGCGTCCGGTTCCCACCCAGCCCGACCGGCAACCTCCACGTCGGCAACGTCCGCAGCGCCCTGTTCAACTGGGCGTTCGCCCGCCACTACGGCGGCACGCTCGTGCTCCGCATCGAGGACACCGACCTGGCTCGGAACACGGTGGAGGGATACCGCTCGATCATCGACTCGCTCAACTGGCTCGGGATCGACTGGGACGAGGGCCCGGAGGTCGGGGGCGACCACGGTCCCTATCGGCAGTCCGAGCGCTTCCCGATCTACGCCGAGGTGGCACGGACGCTGCGCGAGGAGGGCGCGGCGTACGACTGCTACTGCAACGCCGACGAGGTCGACGCCCGGCGCAGGGCCGGCGGCTCCAAGAACCAGGGGTACGACGGCTTCTGCCGCGACCTGGACCCCGACCAGCTGGCCGTGTGGCAGGCCGAGGGCCGGACCCCGGTGCTGCGGTTCCGGATGCCCGAGGACCCCATCGTCTGGGACGACCTGGTGCGCGGGGAGGTGACCTTCCTGCCCGAGAACGTGCCCGACTTCGCGATCCTGCGCGCCAACGGCGACCCGCTCTACACGCTGGTCAACCCGCTCGACGACGCGATGATGGGGATCACCCACGTGCTGCGCGGCGAGGACCTGCTGTCGTCGACGCCGCGCCAGATCCCGCTCTACCAGACGCTGCAGCAGATGGGTGTGGGCCACGGCCCACCACGCTTCGGGCACCTGCCGATGGTGATGGGCGAGGGCAACCGCAAGCTGTCCAAGCGTGACCCCGGGTCGGGACTGCTGGAGTACGTCGACCGCGGGTTCCTTCCCGAGGGGCTGCTGAACTACCTGGCCCTGCTCGGGTGGGGCATCGCCGAGGACCGCGACGTCTTCACCATGCAGGAGATGGCCGAGGCGTTCGACGTACGCCGGGTCAACCCCAGCCCCGCACGCTTCGACATGAAGAAGCTCGAGGCGATCAACAGCGCCCACATGCGGCGTATCTCGTTGCCGGACATGACCGAGCGGGTGATCCCGTTCCTGGCCGAGGCCGAGCTCGTCGACGAGCCGATCACGCCCGACCAGCGCCGGCTGCTCGACGCGGCGATGCCGCTGGTGCACGAACGGATCAACACGCTGTCGGAGGCGGTGCCCATGCTCGGGTTCCTGTTCGTCGACGATGCGTCGTTCACCCTCACCGACGAGATCGAGAGCGACGGGCGTGACGTGGTGCAGGCGGCGTACGACGCGCTGTCCGGGGTCGGCGACTGGACGACCGAAGCGATCGAGACGTCGCTGCGCG
>JAICSK010000218.1 GCA_025936915.1 Nocardioides sp. | reverse complement strand
CACTCTGGCGCCGTACCTCGACCCAACGGTAGTTGAATCTTGAATATTCCGGCGGGCCGCCGGCCGATTGGGAGCGTACGTCGCCCGCTGGTAACCTTGGCTCCGCTTCACGGCACGCGCCATTAGCTCAATTGGCAGAGCAGCTGACTCTTAATCAGCGGGTTCGGGGTTCGAGTCCCTGATGGCGTACGACCAAGGGCCCTGACCTGCAACGGAGCAGATCGAGGGCCCTTCAGTGTGTTCGGCGGTGCCCGTTTAGTGCCCGGAAAGTATCTGGGCGGCCGCGGAGCTCGCCACATCGCGGCCCATGTACACGTCCTGGGTCATGCTCGGCCGAGCGTGCCCGACGTGGTCGGCTATCTGACGAGCAGAAAGGCCGGCGTCGTCGAGCCGAGTGATCGCCGTCTTCCGCAGCGTGTGGCTCGACACCCAGTCGAAGCCAATGCGGTCAAAGGCTCTTCGTATATCCCCCGTGGTGTTCGAACGATTCCGGACCCGGCCCAACGGCGACGCGAACACCACGACATCGGTGCGCACCCCGGGGTCCCGCAGCCGGCGCGCGATCATCGCGACCAGGTCAATTTCGGGACCTCCGCCTACCCGACCCAGAGCTCGTTCGGAGGGACTTGGGCGAACAAGACCCTCACGGGTGACGTGTCCGGCGGTTGCGCCTCGCACTACCACCGGAACGTCACCACCAACGGTGTCCTGACGTGGGATGATCGGAACTAGGAGACAGACGATGAACAAGAAGCTGATGACAGTTCTCGGGGCGACACTTGTTCCAGGAACTGCGCTAGCCGTCACGTTGGTGGCACTGACAGCGGCCGGTCACGACTCGGGCCGTAGAGCCACGATCAAGTCAACCAGCCTTAGCGATGGCACGACAGTAGTCGACTCCTCGGTCGGTGAGACTTTCACGGCGGTTACGACGCCAAGCAGCAAGGTGTCTGCGCGCCTGATCAGCCCCGATCGGGCATTTCACAAGGCCGATGGTCCCGCTCAAGAACTTCCGGCGGGGACCTCGGTTCAACTGGGCCGGTTAACCCTCCCGGTTGGGGCCGGTGCACCCGGCCAGTACAACGCAAAGGACCAACTCGTCTACGCATTCACGTGGAGACAATGCGCCCCGAACATCGGCCCGTTTGACCCTACGTCACCATCTGCGTCGCCCAGCGACTCGACGTACTGCACTGCCTGGCTGTTTGTAGATGCCGAGACGGGGAAGATGGTCGACCAGACTTGGACTCAGTGATCTCGCCGATCCGGTGAGTCTTTGCGGCGTAAGTCGTCGGCTGAGGTCCCACGAACAAGCAACTGCGCGATGTGGCGAAGTTTCTGATTGGAGTCCTGGCTTGCCTTGGTCAGGACCGCGAACGCCTGGTCCTCACTGAGGTTCCGACTGGCCATGAGCATGCCGACGGCGGCACCGATGACGCGGGACGACCGCAGTGCCTGCTCCAACTGCTTGGCATGCTCTCTGCTGAGCTCACCGTCTGCTTGGAGTTCGGCGATCATCTCGCGGTCGACTCGCTCTGCCGCCTCGATCTTGTCCACGCGGACGTCCCCGATGTCGGCTCGGATGTCCGCTTGGTCGGCACGGGCCTCTGCTTGGTCGGCACGGGCTTCCGAGACGTCTGCGCGCGTCACGAGGGCTGCCATGTCGGCCTGAGCGGTCTTGACCTGTTCGGTGAGGCTCTCGATCAGTTGCCAAAGGTCGCGGCGGTCATCCTCCACCCAGTCAGTATGCGGGATTCGGCCCACCTCGCCAGACCCAGGCAGACGGCTCCGCAAGAAGAAGGCCGGGCGACGGTGAGCCTCATCGCCGGCCCTCCGGTCACCACCGAGCTCGAGAACCGGATGAAGGACGCAGGCATCTCCGTCGTGCACGGGTACGACTCGGACTGCGGTGGCGACCGATCACGTGGGCAAGACCTGCCACTACATCCACCTCGAGGCGAGGGTCGCCCAGCCACCGGCCCGGCCTCGGGGCCGGGCCTTCGGCATGTCAGGAATCGTCGTGACGTCTCGTCAGCCTCGTGAACCCACAATCTCGAGGAGGACCGATCATGACCTCAGCGCTGGACGCGCTCCGCCGCGGCTTCGGCGGCGACATCATCAAGCCGGGGGACCCGGCGTACGAGACGGCACGGAGGGCGGTCCTCGTCGTGGGGAGTCCCGACTACGTGCTGCGGCCACACAGCGTCGCGGACGTGCAGGCAGGCGTGCGGTTCGCCGTAGAGGCCGGTCTGAGGCTGGCCGTCCGTGGCGGCGGGCACAGCTTCCCCGGCTTCGGCACCGACGACGGCGGCGTGGTGATCGAGCTCCGTGAGCTCGCGGACGTCGAGGTCGTCGACGAGGACCGTCACGTCGTACGGATCGGTGGCGGGGCGACGTGGGGAGAGGTCACGACGGCGCTCGCGCCCGCCGGTCTGGCGATCTCGTCGGGTGACACCAGGAGCGTCGGCGTCGGCGGGCTGACCCTGACCGGCGGCATCGGCTGGAAGGTCCGCAAGCACGGCCTCGCCCTCGACAGCCTGGTCGCGGCCGAGCTGGTGACGGCAGACGGCGACGTCGTCCGGACCAGCACGGACGAGCACCCGGAGCTGTTCTGGGCGCTGCGCGGCGGCGGCGGCAACTTCGGGATCGTGACGGCGTTCGAGTTCCGGGCGCACCCCACGACCGACGTCTTCTTCGGCCGGATCTCGTTCCCCGCCGCGGAGGCGGCGACCGTGCTCCAGGGATGGGTGGCGTACCTCGCCACCGCTCCCGAGGAGCTCACGTCGAACGTCGTCCTCGCCAACCCGTTCACCGGCGGCGCCGAGGCGCCGGTCGAGATCCACCTGGCGTACGACGGTGACGACGCGGAGCTCGCAGCCCAGGCGATCGAGCCCATCCGGCGGCTGGGGACGGTCGTGTCCGACGAGATCAGGCTCACGCCGTACGCCGCCGTGCTCGAGGAGGGGATGGTCCCGCCTCCGGGCATCCGGTTCCTGGCGCGCAGCGGGTTCGCCGGCCCTGAGTCGGCGGCCGAGGTGATCCGGATCCTCACCGACGTCGCGACGTCGGAACGCTCGCCGATCATCGGCCTGCGCAGCGTCGGCGGTGCGGTGTCACGGGTGACGAACGACGCCACGGCGTACGCGCACCGCGACGCCACCCTGATGTTCGTGACCACGGTCGTCGGCCCCGACCCGGTGGTCGAAGCCGCTCGCCCGGCCCTGGACGCGATCTGGGCGGGACTCCGTCCACACGTCAGCGGCGCGTACGCCAACTTCCTGTCGTCGACCGGCGACGACGACGTCGCGGCGGTCTACCCCGGGGAGACCTATCGGCGCCTCGTCGCGGTCAAGCGGCAGTACGACCCGGACAACCTCTTCGCCCGCAACCTCAACGTGCGACCCGGATAGCCCCTCAGCGGGTTCGCCGGCGCGCGTCCTTGGCCTCCTCCAGCACGGCCCAGGCGTCCGCCGGCGTCCCGACGTGGGCAAGCTTGTCGGGGTTGAGCACGGCTCGGATCGTCTGGATCCGGCCGCCCAGGATGTCGAGGCTCCAGACGTTGAGCACCTGACCGTCGCGGTCGAGCAGGATCGCTCCGGGCTGGCCGTTCACGACGTGCCTCTCGATCCGCGCGTCGATGTCGAGCAACCACGGCATCATCGAGGCGAGCAGTCGAGAGACCTTCTCGACGCCCACGACCTCACGGGCGAACTGCGGAGCCTTCCCCCCGCCGTCTCCGACGAGCTGGACGTCGGCTGCGAGGAGCTCCTGCAGCCCCTCGACATCGCCCTCGGTGATGGCGTCGAAGAACCGCGCCGCCAGCTCTTCCTGCTCACGCCGGTCCGCGTCGAACCGGGGCCGCCCGGCGTCCATGTGCCGCCGCGCGCGTACGGCGAGCTGCCGGCAGGCCGCCTCCGTCCGGCCGACCGCCGTGGCGATCTCCGGGAAGCCGAACGCGAACACCTCGCGCAGCACGAAGACGGCACGTTCGAGAGGACTCAGCCGCTCGAGCAGCAGCAGTGAGGCCATCGACACCGAGTCGGCCAGCTCGGCCGCCCGCTGCGGGTCGTCGTACGGATCGTCGAGGAGGGGCTCGGGGAACCACTCGCCGACGTACAGTTCGCGGCGTACCCGCGCGGAACGGAGCACGTCGATCGAGATCCGGGTGACGACGGCGGACAGGTAGGCCTTCGGCGACGCCGGCTCGGTCGCGGCGCCGTCGTACCTCAGCCAGGTCTCCTGCACGGCGTCCTCGGCCTCGGTGACACTGCCGAGGATCCGGTAGGCGATCGCGAACAGCAGGGGCCGCAGCTCGCTGAACTGCTCGGTGCGGGTCATGCCAAGCCCTCCTGGAAGCCGTCGCGCCAGCTGGGGTAGCGCAGCGACCAGCCGAGCTCGCGCTTGGCCTTGGCGTTGGAGAAGCCGCGCCCCTGCATCATCATCGCCACCACGACCTCGCCGGCGAGCAGCCGTGCCAGCCATACCGGGATACGCCGCGGCGGCTTGGCTCCGGCGCACTGCGCCAGGTAGGGCAGCCACTCGCGGGCCGGAGCGGGCTCGTCGTCCACGATGTTGAACACCCCGCTCGCCTTCTGCTCCAGTGCCAGGACGGTG
>JAICSK010000213.1 GCA_025936915.1 Nocardioides sp. | reverse complement strand
TCGCTCGCGAGCCGACCCCACCCGACGAAGTCGGGGCAGACCTGCCGCAGCGAGCGGCGACGCCAGCTCGCTCGCGAGCCGACCCCACCCGACGAAGTCGGGGCAGACCGGCCGACCTACCGGTCAGCCCTGCTGCCACACCGCCAGCATGTTGCCCGCCTGGTCGCTGAAGTGGAACCGCCGGCCACCCGGGAAGTCGAACGGCTCCTCGTCGATCCGTCCGCCCGCCGCGCTCACCGCGGCGTACGTCGCGTCGAGGTCGTCGCTGTAGAGGACCACGAGTGGCAGCCCGGGGCCGGCCGCGCGGGCGGGGTTGAGGCCGCCCATCTCGCCGTCGCCCCCGGGCCGGTGGATGCCGGTGTAGTCGGGGCCGTAGTCGGTGAAGCTCCAGCCGAACGCGTCGGCGTAGAACTGCTTCGCGGCCGCCATGTCGGGGGCGGCCAGCTCGACGTAGTCGAAGGTGTGGTGTCGTGGGTCTGCCATGTCTCGACACTGTAGGGACGTCCACCGACAGCGCTCACCTCTCGATAACCTCGAGAGGCCATGAGTGACCACCTGCCCGAGACCCTCCTCCTCACCATCTCGGGCAAGGACCGCCCGGGTGTCACCTCGGCGATGTTCCGGACCCTCACCCAGGCCGGCGTCGAGGTCCTCGACATCGAGCAGATCGTCCTCCGGCGGCGGCTGATCCTCGGCATCCTGGTGACGGCCCCGCGCGACTGGAAGCGCCTGCGCGGGGCGATCGAGGCCACCGCTGCCGACCTCGGGATGACCGTCGAGATCGACCGCGGCACCGGCGACAACAAGGTACGGCGAGAGGGCCGCTCGCACGTGACCGTCATCGGCGCACCGCTCAAGGCGGCGGCGATGGCCGCCGTGGCGGGCCGGATCGCGGACTGCGGCGCCAACATCGACCGGATCGAGCGGATGGCACGCTACCCCGTGACGGCCATCGACCTGCACGTCTCCGGGGCGCACCCGGACCGGCTCCGCGCCCTGCTCAGCGTCGAGGCGGCTACGCAGGGCGTCGACATCGCCGTTCAGCCCGCGAGCCTGCTCCGCCGCGCGATGCGGCTGATCGTGATGGACGTCGACTCCACGCTGATCCAGGGCGAGGTGATCGAGCTGCTCGCCGCCCACAGCGGTCACCGGGCCGCGGTCGCCGCGGTCACCGAGCGGGCGATGCGCGGTGAGCTCGACTTCGAGGAGTCGCTGCGCGACCGGGTGGCGCTGCTCGCCGGCATCCCGGCGTCGGCCCTCGACGAGGTGTACGACGCGCTGGTCCTGGCCCCGGGCGCGCGCACGCTCGTGCGGATCCTCCGGCGGCTCGGCTACCGGTTCGCGCTCGTCTCGGGGGGCTTCAGCCAGATCACCGACCGACTGGCGGCCGACCTCGGCATCCACTACGCCCGCGCCAACGAGCTGGAGATCGTCGACGGGGTACTCACCGGCCGGATCATCGGTGACGTGGTCGACCGGGCCGGGAAGGCAGCCGCGCTGAGACTCTTCGCCCAGCAGGTCGGCGTACCCGTCGAGTCGGTGGTGGCGATCGGCGACGGTGCCAACGACCTCGACATGCTCGAGATCGCCGGCCTCGGCATCGCCTACAACGCCAAGGCCCTGGTGCAGGAGGCGGCCGACACGACCGTCAACGTCCCCTACCTCGACGCGATCATGTACCTCCTCGGGATCAGCCGCGAGGAGATCGAGGCCCTCGACCTCGAGCACG
This sequence comes from Nocardioides sp., assembly GCA_025936915.1. Lineage (GTDB taxonomy): Bacteria > Actinomycetota > Actinomycetes > Propionibacteriales > Nocardioidaceae > Nocardioides. The sequence continues at coordinate 2,970 of JAICSK010000213.1, read as the reverse complement.
GCATGGTGACTCCGGCGCCCCCGTTGGGATAGTTCGCAGCATCGCGCACCTCGACACGCCGTACGACGGGTGCGAGACGCTGCGAGTATCCGTCAGCCGCGTCCTGCGTGGAAGGCGACCAGCCGAGCGGAGGCCAGGTCGAGGTCCGACCACGAGCCGGTCACCTCGAAGACCGCCAGCGCCCCCGTCGGGAAGCCCGTCGCCATCTCGCGGCTCGCCCCCTCGTCCCCACCACCGTCGTCGAGGAGCTGGGCGAGGTAGGCCATGGTCGGGTTGTGCCCGACCACCACCAGCACGGAGACCCCGTCGTCGGTCTCCCGCACCAGGTCGAGTGCCGTCTCGGGGCTGGCGCTGTAGAGCCCGTCGGAGTACGTCGGCTCCACGCCGAACGAGCCACCCTCGGCCAGGGCCAGCCAGGTCGACCTGGTCCGACGGGCCGACGACACCAGCGCGCCGTCCGGCGTCGTCCCGCTCCCGGCCAGCCATCGACCTGCTTCGACCGAGTCGTCCCACCCCTGCTGGGAGAGCTCGCGCAGCGAGTCGCTCTCGCCGCCCGGCTCGGCCTTGGCGTGTCGCATCACCACGAGCAGACGTGCTTCGCGTTCGGGCTGCACGCTCACACGCGCACTCTGGCACCGGCTAGCCTTCCCTGTCATGCCGGGCCCCCTGATGATCATCGGCGGCGCCGAGGACAAGCTGCGCCGGCCCACGATCCTCGCCGACTTCGTGAGCGCCAGCGGTGGCCCGGACGCACGGGTCGTGGTGATCCCGACGGCCTCGAGCCTGGGAGTCGAGGTCGTCGACCTGTACGACGCGCTGTTCCGCAGGCTCGGTGCCGGCGAGGTCGTGGACTGCCGGCCCGAGAGCCGGGAGGAGGCGCACGACCCCGACCTGGTCAAGGTCGTCGACGAGGCGACCGGCGTGTTCATGACCGGCGGTAACCAGCTCAAGCTCTCCGCCGTCATCTGCGGGACGCCGGTCGGCGACGCCGTCGTCCGTGCCCACGCCCGCGGGGCGGCCGTCGCCGGCACCTCCGCAGGCGCGAGCATCCAGTCGTCGCACATGGTCGCCTTCGGTCGCGGAGGCGCGACGCCGAAGCAGCGGATGACCCAGGTCGCGGCCGGGCTAGGGCTGCTCGACTCGACCGTGATCGACCAGCACTTCGACCAGCGCAACCGCTACGGCCGGCTGCTGATGATCGTGGCCCAGTCCCCCCAGCTGCTCGGGGTGGGTGTGGACGAGGACACCTGCGCCACCGTGACGGTCGAGGGCGGTCACGAGATCCTGCGGGTGTCCGGTCGAGGGGCGGTCACCGTGCTCGACCCGGCCCGGCTGGTCACCAACGCCTACGAGGCCAAGCGCTCGTCGCCGCTGCTGGCCAGCGGCATCGTGCTCCACGTGCTACCCGACGGCACCGCGTACGACCTGACCGCGCGGGCGCTGCTCCCGCACACCCCCGAGGTGTCGCGGCGGGACGCCGCCGAGATCGCCGAGGCGCAGGCCGACCTACCTCAGACGGCACGCGACATCGCCGCCGGCGACGTCAGCCCGACCCATCTGCGCCGGCGGCTGGCCCGCACGCGGACGTCCCGGAAGACTGACCGGAGCACCGAGCACGAGCAGGACGGAGACCCCCGGTGAGCGAACGCCCGACGCCCGACCTCCAGATCGTCGAGACGCGCGTCTACCGCGGACCCAACGTGTGGTCCTACGACAAGGCGATCCACCTGGTGGTCGACCTCGGCGGCCTCGAGCGGTTCCCCACCGACAAGCTGCCGGGCTTCGCCGAGCACCTGCTCGAGGCGCTGCCCGGCCTGGCCCACCACTCCTGCTCCCGCGGACGCAAAGGCGGCTTCGTCGAACGGCTCCACGAGGGCACCTGGCTCGGCCACGTCACCGAGCACTGCGCGCTGGGGCTGCAACAGGTCGTGGGTCACGACATCCGGCGAGGCAAGACGCGCGGGGTGAAGGGCGAGCCCGGGCGCTACAACGTGATCTACGGCTACATCGACGAGAACGTCGGGCTGGCGGCGGGCCGGCTCGCGGCCCGGCTGGTCAACCACCTCGTCCGGGCCGATCCCGGGTTCGACTGGGCCGGTGAGCTCGAAGCGTTCATCATCCGGGCCGAGCGGACGGCGTTCGGGCCCTCGACGCAGGCACTCGTCGATGAGGCCGTGAGCCGCGACATCCCGTGGATCCGGCTCAACCAGCACTCCCTCGTCCAGCTCGGTCAGGGCGTCCACGCCAAGCGCATCCGGGCGACGATGACCTCCGAGACCAGCTCGATCGCGGTCGACATCGCCTCCGACAAGGACCTCACCACCAAGCTCCTCGGAGCGGCCGGGCTGCCGGTGCCGAAACAGGAGTCGGTGCGCAGCGCCGACGGAGCCGTCGCTGCCGCACGTCGGATCGGCTTCCCCGTCGTGGTCAAGCCTCTCGACGGCAACCACGGACGCGGCGTGTGCCTCGACCTGGAGAACGACGACGACGTGCGCGACGCCTTCGCGATCGCCCAGGAGCAGTCGCGTCGCGGGGTGTGCATCGTCGAGTCCTTCATCACCGGCAAGGACTACCGGTGCCTGATCATCGACGGCCGGATGGCCGCGATCGCGGAGCGGGTACCCGCGTCGGTCACCGGCGACGGGAGGGCGACGGTCCGCGAGCTGGTCGATCTCACCAACGCCGACCCGCGCCGAGGCGTCGGTCACGAGAAGGTCCTCACCCGGATCAAGGTCGACGCCGCGGCCGAGGAGGTGCTCACCGCGCAGGGTCATTCCCTCGACTCCGTGCCGGCCGAGGGCGAGACGGTCAAGCTCGCCCTCACCGGCAACATGTCGACCGGCGGCATCTCGATCGACCGCACGTTCGAGGCCCACCCGGAGAACGTCGAGATCGCCGAGGAGGCGGCCCGGATGATCGGGCTCGACATCGCCGGCATCGACTTCATCTGCCCCGACATCACCGAGCCGG
>JAICSK010000072.1 GCA_025936915.1 Nocardioides sp. | reverse complement strand
GTGCTCCCCGTGGCCGCGTCCATCGGGGGACATTCAACCTGTTCGACCCCGTGGACGCCGAACCGGGCACCTTCTGCCCGCGCTCGGACCGGCACAATGTCCGCGGGGCGGTAGCTCAGCCGGTCAGAGCAAGGGACTCATAATCCCTGGGTCGTGGGTTCGAGCCCCACCCGCCCCACCACCTGCCGGCCACACTCATGCCGGCACGCGCCTTCAGGTCAGTTCGGCGGTGAGCGAGGCACCGTTTCCCGGGTGGGAAAGGTGCCCAGCTCACCGCTCGCGCGGATACGCGGACCGTCGCGGCACATCGACACGACCGTGCGATTCCTTCCCGGGATCGAGCCCAGCCCGCGCTACCGGCACGCTCCCGCGGTGTGGTCCACCTCGATCGAGCGACAGCGCATGTGGACGTCGAGCCTGTCCCGGGGCGCGCTGCGGGCGGTGTCACGTCCCTGGCCGCCGAGGAGGTGCTCGTCGGGTGCCGAGATCGAGTTGATCAGGACGTCGTTGCCGGCATCGCCCTCGAGCCGGTCGACGCCGACGCGTCCGTAGTCCACCACCGTGTCAGCACCCCGGCCACCGGTGACGACGTCGCTGCCGTTCCCGCCGTCCACGACGTCGTTGCCGTCCGTCGAGTCCCGATGTCCGTCCGAGCCCCACACCTGGTCGCGACCGGGTCCGCCCCAGACCGCGTCGTTGCCCTCATCCCCCCGCACGCGGTCGGCGCCACGGCCGCCGCTCACGGTGTCGTCGCCGAGACCGCCCGCCACCTGGTCCTGGCCGCCGTCGCCGAAGACCACGTCGGTGCCGCCGTCTCCGGTCAGGTCATCCGCGCCGGCGCCACCCGTCATGGTGTCATCGCCGTCTTTGCCGACCATGCCGTCGGGGAACTGGCTCCCGCCGTACATCAGGTCGGGGCCAGGACCCCCGGACAGGGTGTCGCCGCCTTCGCCGCCCTCCATGTTGTCCCAGTCACGGCCACCGGTCATCACGTCGTCACCGCCGCCCATCACCGAGAACACCGGTCCCTGCCAGTGGTTGGAGTAGGCGTCGACCAAGGTGTCGATGCCCCCTCCGCCGGAGAGCACGTCGTCCCCTTCACCGCCGGCGAGCACGTTGCCGGTCTTGTCACCGAGCAGGTGGTCGGCGAAGGGAGATCCCAGCACGTTCCACCGGGCGTAGCCGAAGCTCTCACCGGGCTCCCGCGGGGCGATCGTGTCGGTGCCGTCGCCGGTCGCGGTTCCGGCCCTCAGGTCGACCGTGACCCCTTGCGGGGCGTCCTGGAACGTGACGAAGCTGCCGCCGACCTGCGCGCCGCTGTCCGACGTACTGGAGCTGAAGTAGTCGTCACCCGGACCGCCGTCCAGGACGTTGGGCCGCCAGTCGATGACGGCCTCCTCGCCGACCTCGAGCACGTAACCCTGGCCGTAGAGCTGGTCGTCGCCGGGTCCGCCGATCAGGATGTCACCCCCGTCGCCGCCGCAGATGACGTCGTCCCCGCCGAGGCCCTCGACGACATCGTCCCCACCGAGGGCGTCGATGACGTCCGGGCCGTCGGTCCCGACGAGGAGATCGTCACCGTCGGTGCCCACGATCGTGGGACTGGCACAGGGACTGGCTCCCTGAGCCGACGCCGCCGTCGACAGCAGCGCCCACGACCCCACGAGCACGGCGACCCCGACCCACCTGATCACACGCATGGCGTCCCCCGTCGTTCGCTGCTCCGACGAAGTCTCACACACCAACGCAGGTTCGCCGGCGCACGACGTTGCCGGGTGATCGGCGGACCTGAGAGCATGCTGCGCGGGGGGAACGAAGGATGCCGTGAGCGCGATCGCCGACCTGCTGGAGGCCTGCCGCGCCGACCTGGACCGGGTCCATCCACGCGACCTGGCGGCGGAGTCGGCCGCGGGGGCACTGGTCGTCGACACCCGGCCGGTCGAGCAGCGTGAGCGCGACGGAGCGCTGCCCGGCGCCATGGTGATCGACCGCAACGTCCTGGAGTGGCGGCTGGATCCGAGCAGTCCCGATCGGATACCGGAGGCGAGCGCCGACCAGCGAGTGATCGTGGTGTGCAACGAGGGCTACAGCTCGAGCCTGGCGGCTCACACGTTGGTCAGGCTCGGCGTCCACCACGCCACCGACCTGATCGGTGGATACCAGGGCTGGATCAGGTGGCTCGCGGACACCACGGATCCGGGTCGTGTACCTCACGCCGCGCCCTAGCGCGTTCTCAGGCACACGACCCGTCAGGAGCGGACCAGGACCAGGGCGCCGGCGAGGGCACCGGTGGCCACCACCAAGGCGGCCACGGGATCCGCCCACCAGAGGGTCGCGCTGACCAGGGTGCCGAGCACGGTGACGGCCGCCAGCACAGCCCCGGTCGTGGAGAGCAGGCCGTCGGCGACCAGGGCCTGGCTGGGGATGCCCCGGCCGAGCTCGATCTTGCGTCTGGCCAGCAGAGCGAGGACGACGATCGACGCCGCTGCCACGACCACGCCGGCGACGGTCTGCCGCCCGTGGGTCCCCGACACCAGCCGCACCAGGCTGTCCGCGGCGGTCGCACTCGCCACCACGAGCAGGCCGCCGGTGACGACGAGGAAGGCGACGCGCTCGTGACGCTGGGAGAACGTCTCGTGCTTCAACGCGTGCCGGAAGTGCACGACGAGCGCGATCGACCCAGCGGCGTCGAGCAGACCGGTGCAGCCGAAGGAGACCAGGACGAGGTTGCCGGCTCCGACCCCGGCGACGATCGAGACCGTGCTCGCCGCCACCGTCCACGCGATCGACAGCGTCGACACGAGGACACCGGAGCGGAGGTTCGCAGCGTCGGTGGGGTTGTCGTGGGGCATCGGCGAGTCCTCCGCCGACCAGACTTCCCGGCACGCCACTCGACCTACGGTCCGGGTCACCCTACAAGGGACCCGCTCCCGGCGGCATCGACCCTTACGGATCCGTGACAGGAACCGTCGGGCCTGGAGACCTCTCGGTCCGCCTGTCAGGTTGGTCGGGTGAGAGTCCTGGTGACCGGTGCCGCCGGTGTCATCGGATCGGCTGTCGCGGCCGCGCTGAGCGAGGCCGCGACCCGGCCGACGGAGCCGACCCCGCTGGACCGCCCCGTCCCGCTCGGCTGGTTCGCCATGGTCGTCGTCGTGGGCACCGCGATACTGGTGGGGACGATCGGCCACCGGCTGTCAACCCGGCCGGGAGTCGCGCGAGGAGGTGGCGATGGCCAGGGTCATGGTCGTCGATGACGACGTCACGGTGCGTGAGGTCGTGGTGACCTACCTTCGCGCGGCGGGGTACGACGTGGGCGAGGCCGCCGACGGCGAGTCGGCCCTCGCCGATCTGCACGACCAGCGAGCCGACCTCGTGGTGCTCGACCTGATGCTGCCGGGCATCGACGGGCTCGAGGTGTGCCGCCGGATGCGGGCCAAGGGCGATGACGTACCGGTGATCATGCTGACGGCGCTCGGCTCGGAGACCGACCGCGTCATCGGTCTCGAGCAGGGCGCCGACGACTACGTGACCAAGCCGTTCAGCCCGCGCGAGCTGGTGCTCCGCGTCGACTCGGTGCTGCGGCGGGTCGGCGAACGCGGCGCCGTGGGAGGGACCGTCAGCGACGGCGACCTGGTCGTGGACTCGACCGAGCACACCGCAACCCTGGCCGGACGACGGCTGGCCCTGACCGTGCGCGAGTTCGACCTCCTACGGTTCTTCCTCGGCCACCCGGGCCAGGCGTTCTCGCGCGACGAGCTGCTCAAGCAGGTCTGGGGCTGGTCGTTCGGCGACCAGTCGACCGTCACCGTCCACGTCCGGCGCCTGCGGGAGAAGATCGAGACCGACCCCACCCACCCGACTCGCCTCGCCACGGTGTGGGGGGTCGGCTACCGCTGGGAGCCCGCGACATGACCCACGACCAGGTCGTCATCGTCCTCACCACGGCCGCCTGGTCCGGCGGGGTCGGCGTGCTGGGAGGGCTCCTCGTGTGGTGGGGCCGCCGGGCGTCGGTCCGCTGGCTCACCGTCGGCGTCGCGAGCACGGCCGTGCTCGCCGTGGTCGCCGGAACTGTGGCCACGTCGCGGGCGATGTTCCTGTCGAGCCACGACCTCGGTGTGATCAGCCTGGTGGCCGCGGTCGCCGGCGTCGTCGCCATCGCCTTCGCCCTGGCCGTGGGCTCGGCGCTCGCCCGGTGGTCGCGAGCCCTGCGCGACGAAGCTCGCCGCTTCGGCGAGAGCGGGTCGTTCGCGTCCGATACGTCGGGCCCGGCCGAGTTCGCCGAGCTGTCGGAGGAGCTGCGCCACACCAGCGACCGGCTGGCCGAGTCGCGCGCCCGTGAGCTCGCCCTCGAGCAGTCGCGGCGCGAGCTGGTGTCCTGGGTCTCCCACGACCTGCGCACACCGCTGGCCGGGCTCCGGGCGATGACCGAGGCGCTCGAGGACGGTCTGGCCGACGACCCGGCGCGCTACCACGCGCAGATGCGCACCGAGGTCGATCGGATGGTCCGGATGGTCGACGACCTGTTCGAGCTGTCGCGCATCCACTCCGGCGTGATGCGGCTGGCCCCGCAACAGGTCGCCCTGGGCGACGTGGTCAGCGAGGCGATCGCCGGAGCGGACTCGGTCGCCCGCGCGCGCGGCGTACGCCTCGGCGGGGAGGTGGAGGAGGACGTGCTGGTCACCGCCGACCCGGCCGGGCTCTCGCGGGTCGTGTCCAACCTGCTGATGAACGCCATCCGGCACACGCCGGCCGACGGCGTCGTCGAGGTCAGCGCGCGCGCCGTCCCGAACGGCGTCGAGCTCGCGGTCACCGACGCCTGCGGCGGGATGCGCGAGGAGGACATCCCCCGGGTCTTCGACGTCGGCTGGCAGGGGAGTCCCGCGCGGACGCCGGACCGTCTCGACACCACCAACGGCGCCGGAGCCGGACTGGGCCTCGCGATCGTCAAGGGCATCGTGGAGGCGCACCTCGGCCAGGTCGCGGTGACCAACCACGACCCCGGGTGCCGGTTCCTGGTGCGGCTGCCGGCCTAGCTCGGGTTGCCGTTCGCGTCACACGGCAGCAGGGAGGGCAGTCCCGCCTCGCGCGACATGATCGTCAACGAGGCGGCCATCCGGGACGGCGGGATCTGGGCACCACGGTCGTTGAACGGCCGGTCGAGGACCCAGATCAGGGTGAGCGCGGAGAAGAGGGTCGCCGCCATCGCCGTCATCGCCACGCTCTGCCCGAACGCCGTGGCTCTCGGGTCGGCGAACAGGCACTGGAACGCGACCAGGGCGATGGTGATCAGGATCAGCACGAACCAGACGAAGCCCGGCACGAACGACTGCCCTTCCGCCAGCCGGGTACGACGTGCCTCCTGGCGGTCCTCGCCGAGCTGGAGCCAGTGCTGGAGTGCCGCTCCCTGTCCGTTGCCGTTCACCTGTGCCTGCTGGATGGTCGTGTCCAGCGCGTCGGCCCAGCCCTGGGTGCTCGCACTCTCGCGCCCGTGGGCCATCTCCGGCCACTCGTCGTGGATCACCGAGCGGGCGTAGCAGATCACCTCGCCGCGCAGCGCCTCGCTCTTGTCCGGGAAGAAGCCGGCGGTCTGGTACATCTGCTGCGCCGCGACGGCCTCTTGTCCGGTGGCGTTCCGGCCGTTCTCGTAGCTGTTGAACGTCGTGAAGATGACGAAGGCCAGCAGCACCGTGAGACCCGCCCCGGCGGCGCTGAAGATGCCGTCGGCCGACTCCATGCTGCTCATCAGGCCCCCCGGCGGCGCCGCCCACCGTCGTACGACGAGCATCGCCACCACCGCGAGCAGCGTCGGGACGACGATCAGCAGCAGCGAGATCGCCACGTCGTCCCCGTCCCTCCCGGCGGATGCCCGACCCGCGAGACTGCATCATGGCGCATCCGTCAGCGGTACTCCGGGTTCTCGTAGTCGAACCGGCAGCCCGCGTCCCACTCCGAGCGCTGGTTGCCGTACGCCGGGACGCCTCCCGCGTCGTCGAGCATCTTGGCCAGGTGCAGCAGGTTCCAGGTCATGAACGCGGTGTTGCGGTTGGTGAAGTCGTTCTCCGGACCGCCGCTCCCCGGGTCGAGGTACGACGGGCCCGGGCCGGCCTCGCCGATCCATCCGGCATCGGCCTGCGGCGGGATCGTGTACCCGATGTGCTGCAACGTGTAGAGCACGTTGTGGGCGCAGTGCTTGATCCCGTCCTCGTTCCCGGTGATCAGGCAGCCACCGACGCGTCCGTAGTAGAGGTACTGGCCGTGCTCGTTGAGCAGGTGCGACCCGCCGTACAGCCGCTCGTGCACCCGCTTCATCACCGAGGAGTTGTCGCCCAGCCAGATCGGGCCGGCGAGCACCAGGATGTGCGCGGCCTTGACGACCTCGAAGATCTCGGGCCACGCGTCGGTGTCCCAGCCGTGCTCGCGCATGTCGGGCCAGACACCGGTGGCGATGTCGTGGTCGACGGCCCGGACCACGTCGACGTGCACGCCGTGCCTCTCCATGATCGCCCGGCTCGCGTCGACCAGGGCCTGGGTGTTGCTCGGTTCGGGCGACCGCTTCAACGTGCAGTTGATGAACAGTGCCCGGAGGCCGGTGAAGTCATACGTCGTGTCGTTCATCTCAGGAGCCCTTCGCGGTCAGCACCCACGTCACCGGACGGTCCGGGTCGGGGTCGTAGCGGCACCGGTTGCCGGTGCGCACGTGGTCGTGGAGATGACGGGCGAGCCACGGGTCGGTCTCGGCGATGCGGGCGAGCGCGGCCACGAGCGCCTTGCGGACGGCGACCCGGGCGCGCTCGTCGCTGCCACCGGTACGGCGACCCCGGCCGAGGAGGCCGGTGGCGCTCGCGAGCTCCCCGGCGATCGCGTCGCGCTCACGGCGTAGGTCGTCACGGTCGGTCAGCGCGAGCTCGTCGTCGAGCTCCGCGAGGCGGGCGCCGTACGCCGACCTGGCCTGCTCGTCCAGCACCTCGAGCCCGGGCTGGGCCACGGCCCCGTCGGTGCCCGCGAGGTCCAGTGCGGACAGGGCGGTGCCAGGGCGGCTGAGGATCGCGTGCAGATGCTCGAGGCCGCGCATCCGCGGGAGGACGAACGTCGACCCCGGCGTCCCGACCGACCAGAGACCTCCCGGCTGCTGGTACAGGTGCACGACGCGCGCGCCCGGGGGACCTGGAGCGCCCGCGTCGCCGGGCACGGCGGCGCGGAGCCGGTCGCGCCACCAGCGGGCACCGATGCGGTCGTAGGTCGCCAGCGCCGCCGACCGGTGCCGGGCCGCGGCGTCGCCGTCCCCGAGGAGGGCATGGGCCCGGGCCAGCGTGTCGTCGGTGACCCCGTGCCACATCACGGCCCCCGCATTGACCACCGAGCGGCCGGCGTACGGCGTGAGCAGGGCGACGACGGCCGACGCGACCTCACGGTCCGCGACCGCGACCGCTCCCTCCAGCACGCACTGCAGGATCAGCAGCCAGTCGCTGTCGCGGGGGAGACCGGCGAGCACGGCGGGAGTGAACGCACCCACCTTCTCGGCGACCTTGTCGAGCCGCCGGGCTCCCAGCCAGAGCACCGCTGCCTCGGCCCGGAGCGCGGGGATTCCGTACTCGTCGGCCCACCGCTCGCACACGGCGGCCGACTCGGCGCAGGCGTCGGTGTCGCCGCTGAAGTACCCCGAGTACCCACGCATCGAGTGGAGCACCGGCTCGGCGTCCGGGATGACCGTCGCCGCGGCCGCCTCCTGCGCCTGCGCGATGAACCGGGGCGCCACATCGGTGTTGCCGCGCAGCTCCTCGAGCAGGAGGCGCCGACTCGCGGCGAAGAAGCCGGCCCGCGGCGACTCCTCCGCGAGCAGCTCGATGGCGCGCATCGAACGGTGCATCCGGGGGAGGTCCAGCACCTCCCACGCCACGGTGAGTCCCCACAGCTCCGCCTGCAGCCGGGCGTCGGGATCGCGGAGGTGGGCCGCGGTGTCCCCGAGCTCGAGCGCCCAGGCCCGGCGGCGGCCGAGGTCGTCGGGTCCCCAGTGCGCGACCAGGGCGGCGTCGAGGGCGTCGGCGCGGAGCTCCGGGTCGGCCGTTCCCTCCGCGGCCTGCAGGGCCTCGGCCGCGAACGGCGCCGCCCGGCGAGGCTCGTTGGCGTAGGCCCAGCACCTGGCCAGAGCCGAGCCCAGCCTGATCCGCGACGCGGGCGCGCTGGCCGCGGCGTACGCCGTGTGGAGGCGCACCGGCAGCACTCCCGGCGACAGGTTGTAGCTCTGCCCGCGGGCCAGCCCGAGGACGGCCTCGACCTGCGTGTCGAGGTCGCCCCCGGTCTCAGCCAGCCGGGCGGACTCGTCGAACAGCCGCATCGCGGCCGGTCCGTCGCCGGCCGCCCAGGCCGCCTCGGCCCGACCCAGCAGGGTCGAGGCCGAGACCGACTCGGTCGCCATGCACAGAGGCTAGGGTCACGACCTGATCAGCCGCACCTGCTCGGCATGGCGACGTTGGACCGCCTCGTCCCAGTCGCCGGTGCAGTACACGATCAGCTCGCTCACCCGGGCGTCGGTCACGGTGCCGTGAAGCATCTCCCGGCAGTACCACCGCTGGCCCTCGGCCTCCCAGCGTTCCTCGAACGCGATCAGGAAGCCCCGGGCCGTGCGGTCGAGCGACTCGACCGTGACCCGGCCCGGGAAGGGGTGGCTGTGCTCACGCAGAGCGAACGCCGCATCCGGCCCCACGGCCTGGAGCCGCCACTGTGGCACCGACAGGTCGGAGAAGACGTCGTCGGCGAAGAGGTCGTCTTGTCGCTCGCCGGTCTCGAGCCAACGCACGAGGGTCTCGGCCAGCCGCGCCACCACGCCCGGCAGGGCGAGGAGGCGGCCGGCGACCGCGGTCACGACGAGACCCCGAGGATCGCCTCGACGTTGCGGCCGACGACCTCCATCACCGGAGCGAGGTCCGCGCTGTTGCTGAACTCGACCACCGACGACCCGGCGGTGAACGCCGGCGTGTGACCCGGCTCGGCGACGTACGCCTCGCCCTCGACGTAGGTCTCCTCGTGGTCGGGCCAGCGGAACGTGATCTGACCGGCCGTGACGTAGCCGCGGTGGGTGCAGGTGCAGGCGTCGCCGGGCAGCCCGCGGAAGTACGGCGCGGCGTCGAGGTCCTGCTTGTAGGTCTCGAAGGCGACGGTCTGGTCTGCGACCTCGGCGTACCGTCCTTCGATCATCTCCAGGTCCAAGGCGACCGGAGTGGTGGCTCGTGAAGCACTGGGCATGACGTCCTCCTCCATCTCGGGTGGTGCTGACACCCAGGAGGCGTGAGGCCGGGCGTCACATCGTGACGCTGCGCGTCACGCCCGGGGGAAACCCTGGATTCCGATCACGTCCGAGGCGTTCTGTGTCTAGGGTCGAGCCCGTTCGTCACCAGACCAGGGGAGCTTCTCACCGTGCGCAGGATCTCGGCCGCCGCGTTCTCGGCCACACTCGTCATCATCTCGCTCGCCGCCGTGGGCACCGGCTCGGCCACGGCCGCGCCGTCACGGGTCCACGACGAGCACCTCGGAGCCGCGCCGGCTCACCTGTCGGCGCTAACGCGGACTGCGCCTCGCCTCGGCGCGACGTCGGTTTCGGGCCCTCCGTCGGTGGGCATCGAAACGTCCCTGCCGCTCCCGGGCTTCGGGGACGTGGTGGCCGACCCGAGCCACGGCCATGTCTTCGTCTCGAGTGGTGAGGGGCACGACGGGGTCACGGTTCTCAGCACGATCGGCACGGTGAAGCGGACGCTCTCCGGTCTGCCGGGGGCCTCGGGCATGGTGCTGTCGGCGGACGGTTCGACGGTCTACGTGGCGCTCTTCAACGGCGACGCCATCGGCGAGATCGACACCGCGACGCTGGCGGTCACCACGCTCCCGACCGGCGCGGACACCTGCCCCTCGTCGGTCGCCCAGACCGCGGGCAGTCTGTGGTTCGGTTACGGGTGTTACGGCGCCAGCGGCAGCGTGGGGACGATGGAACCCGACGGGACCGTGCATCCCGGTGTCATCACCGGGCTGGGATCCGCACCGCAGCTGGCGACTTCGCCTGCGCTCGACGGCGTTCTGTTCACCGGTGAGGGACTCCTGGCGAAGTACCTGGTCACGGGCGGCGGCACTCCGTCGGCGACCCGCGAGCACTACGTCTCGATCACCAACCTTGGCGACATGGCGATCACCCCCGACGGCACGGAGGTGGTCGTCGCGGCGGGCTGGCCGTACTACCAGCAGAGGTTCGCGACCTCCGACCTCTCCGTGGCGGGCCAGTACACCACGTCGAACTACCCGGACGCCGTTGCGATCAACGCTGACGGTCAGGTGGCGGCGGGCATCAACGGCACCCCCGACGTCTGGCTCTTCCAGCCGGGCGGGTCCACCGCGACCCGCACCTATTCACTGCGGGGGTCCCTGGTGCCGGGCGGCTTGGCCTTCGCGGGGTCCCACATCTATGCCGTGACGAACACCAGCGGCCCCTACGACGAGCTGCACGTCGTCTCGACCCTGCCCGACGCCACGGTCAAGGTGACGACGGACAAGTCGACGTACAAGTACGCCGCCAAGGCGCACGTGAAGGTCCGGGTCCCCGGCGCTCCCAACTCCTCGACGGTCTCGGTGTACGCGAAGCTGGCGAACGGCGCGCACGGCCTGGTCAAGTCGGGCCACCCGACGGCCGGTGTCTTCACCGCCGCGCTGCACGTGGGCTTGCGCACGACGTTCACCGCGACCTACTCCGGTGACGACACGCACGGCCCGACCACCAGCAAGGGGGTCACGGTGAAGGTGCACGGGCTGGTCGTCGACAAGGTGTTCGGGAAGTACGCCACGAGCCACCACGTCGCGCTCTTCCACGTCCGCAAGGACCCGCGGATCGGCGCCGCGATGGCGCCGGGCCACGCCGGCCAGTGCCTCTACTTCGTGGCGCAGAAGCCGGTCGGCGGACACTGGAGGACGGTCGGCAAGACCGGGTGCGTCGTGATGAACAGCGACAGCGCGGCGGGCGCGATCTTCAGCGGGACCCACCGGGTCGGTGAGCGGGTGCGCTTCCGGGCCGAGTGGCACGGCGACAAGGTGAACCTGGCCGACGACGGACCGTGGCTCGACGTGCGCTTCACCCGCTGAGGTCAGCCGACGCGCACCGTCCGCCACAAGCCGGCTCCGCGCTGGAGCACCGCGAACTCGTCGACCACCCATGGGTCACTCGTGTACGACGTCAACGCGGTCAGCACCTGCTCCAGGTGTTCGACGGTCGTGCCGTCGGTGATCGTCGCGATCGGGAACCGCGGCCGGTACTGCCGCCGGTCACAGAAGAATCCGAGCGGCTGGACGCCCGAGACGACCGCCTGCGCAATCGCGCGCATCGCCGACATGTCCTCCTCGGCGGCAGCCAGGTCGGCCCAGACCGCCCGATCGTCGGGATCCACCAGCGCCGCGCCTCCCGAGACGCGCACGGTCGGTCGGCGTTCCAGGTCGGCGCACACGCTGTCGAGGGCGTCTCCGAGGCGGCGGGCGTCACCCGATGCGACGTAGCCGAAGTCGGTGATCGGCAGCACGACCCGCTCGGGGTCGATCACGTCGAGCATCGGCCCGTTCGTCGCTGCCGCTGTCTCCGCCGTACGGCGCCCGAAGAGCCCGCGTCGACCGGGGTCGGCCTCCGCCGGCGGCGGCTCCTGCGCGGCCAGCAGCGTGGCGAGCGCGTCCCTCAGCGATCGTGGCGGCACGAAGGCGGCGTGGAGGTGCACACCCCCATGGTGCCCATGAGGGCGCGGACGTACGCCTGTGGCAGGGGTTCGGTCACTTCGACGGCTGAGGCGCCTTCACGTGGCAGCTGATCTTCGGGTTGACGCCGAGGTAGTCGAGAGGCCCGGCGATGATCGTGAGCGCGGTGTCGCCGAAGCTGTGGCAGCTCACGTCCTTCTTGTCCGTCAGGTAGCCACGTTGGAACGCGGCGAGCACGCCGATCACCAGCCAGACGATGACCACGATGCCGATCAGGTTTCGCATGCTTGGGACGGTAGGCACCCACCGTCGCCCCGGCGACGCCCGCACGGGTGAGCCAGTGGGGTGAGTGAGGCCGGTCCATCGGAAGGCGGGCGGGGGAAAAGGCTACGACAGCTGGTCGCTGATCAGGTACGACGACCCGCTCCGGACCAGCTGAAGGGTGTGTCGCTCGGTCGTGTGCTGACCGTCGGTCTTGGTGTAGGCCACGCTGTAGGACACGGTCAGCGCCGACGGGTCGGCGATGACGTCCGTCGGAGTGGCGGACGTGATCGTCCGCCAGAACCCGTCGTACCCGGAGAAGCCGCCGCTGGCCGTCTGGTACGGCTTGGTCAGCATGGCGAACGCCGCCTGCCGGTCGGAGGTGGCCGTCGAGAGGTACGTCGTGAGGAAGTCCCGCATCGCCGCAGCCTGGGCCCCCGTCGACGAGCCCGACGACGGGACGGACGACGGGCCCGACGCCGAGCGCGACGGGGGTGACGCCGTCGGCGACGAGTCGTTCCGCATGGCGATCAGAGCCGCCGCGACGATCAGCGCGACCGCCAGCACCACGGCGACGACCGCGACCAACGGCCACGGCGAACGACGGCGTCGAGGCGTGGGTGCCGGCGCGGGGGCGGCGGGCAGGAGCGGACGGTCGAGCGGTACCGGAGGTACCGCGACGGGGTCCGAGGGCGTCGCGAACATCACCCGGGTGCCGTCCTCGTCGAGTGCCCCGACCGGCGCCGGATGGACGGTGACGTCGTCGGCGCGGGCCAGGAAGTCCCGCACCTGGTCCATCGACCAGCGGTCGCCCGGCTGCCGGCTCATCGTGTGCTCCAGCACCGGCGCGAGCCAGTCGGCGTTCGGCAGCCGTGGGGGTTCCTCGTGGACGATCCGGTACAGCGCGCCCATCAGGTTGTCGTTGACGTCGTACGGCGGGTGGCCGGCGAGCAGGTGGAACAGCGTGGCGCCGAGCGACCAGACGTCCGAGGCCTCGGTGGCGGTGGAGCCCGAGGCCACCTCGGGGGCGAGATAGGCCGGCGAGCCGGTGACCAGGCCGGTGCGGGTGAGGGAGGCGTCGGCCTCGGCCCGGGCGATCCCGAAGTCGGTCAGCTTCACCTCGCCGTCGGGGGTGACCAGCATGTTCGACGGCTTCACGTCCCGGTGCACGATCCCCGCGTGGTGCGCCGCGGCCAGCGCGTCGGCGGCCTGCCGCACCAGCGGGGCGGCCTCATCGGGTGTCAGGGCCCCGTCGCGGTGGACGAACGCGCTGAGGGTGATCCCCTCGACGTACTCCATCACCAGCCACGTCTCGTCGTCGTCCTCGACCAGGTCGAAGACCGCCACGACGTGCGGGTGGTTCAACCGCGCGGCGAGCCGTGCCTCACGCTCCGCGCGCTCCAGGTCGGGGGAGGGCGCGCCCGGCATGAGGCCGATCCGCTTCATCGCCACGTCGCGCCCGAGCACGGTGTCGCGGCCCAGCCAGACGGCTCCCATGCCGCCACGACCGATCTCGCGCGCGAGGTCGTACCTCCCGGCGACGACCCGTCGTCCGTCCGTCGTCACCTGCACCTCACCGTCGTCCCTCCGCAAGCCTGCCCGGCGTTCGCCAGCCTAGGCACACCCCTTGCCACCCCCCACGTTCCCGATGGAGGTTGGGGTCATGCCCACGTGGGACGACGTGACCGACCTGGCACGCCGGCTCCCCGGCGCCGAGCTCGGAGCCGCGCACGAGGGCTCGCCGGCCTGGTACGCCGGTCGGCACGCGTTCGCGAGGTATCGCGAGGACGCGGGCAGGCAGATCGTCCAGCTCTGGAGCGGCGACATGGATCTCGCTGCCCAGCTGGCGGGACGGCGCGACACCTTCGTCCGGGTCGACACCTTCGACTTCCGGGTCTCGGTCTGGGGATGGCTCGACCGGCTCGGTCGGCGCGAGCTGGCCGAGATGATGCTCGACTCCTACCGCGTCCGTGGCGGCGTGCGCCGGGCAGAGCGCGTGGACGAGGCGACGTACTTCGCCGGCACCTGAGCGTCGGATCGTCAACCGGGTGGAGCACGCGCGGCCCGATGCGGCAGGCTGGGCGCGGCAGAGATGCCGAGCCCAGGTTTCCGATCACGAAAGGCCCGGCGGTGACCGGCACCATCGACCCGACCCTCCTCGACGAGCTCGAGTGGCGCGGCCTCGTCGCCCACTCGACGGACCTCGGCGCGCTTCGTGAGGCGCTGACGGCGGGAAGCGTGCGGTTCTACGTCGGCTTCGACCCGACCGCGCCGAGCCTGCACATGGGCAACCTCGTCCAGCTGGTGACCGCGCGCCGCCTGCAGAACGCCGGCCACACGCCGTACATCCTGGTCGGCGGCGCGACCGGGATGATCGGCGACCCGAAGGAGACGTCCGAGCGGGTCCTGAACTCCCTCGACACGGTCAAGGACTGGAGCGAGCGGGTACGCCGCCAGGTCGCACCGTTCGTCGTGTTCGAGGGCGCCAATGCCGCGACCCTCGTCAACAACTACGACTGGACGGCGAGCCTCTCGACGATCGACTTCCTCCGTGAGATCGGCAAGCACTTCCCGGTCAACCGGATGCTCCAGCGCGACGTCGTGTCGCGACGTCTCGAGAGCGGCATCAGCTACACCGAGTTCAGCTACGTGCTGCTGCAGTCGATGGACTTCCTCAGCCTGTTCCGCGACCACGGCGTCACGCTCCAGCACGGTGCCACCGACCAGTGGGGCAACATCACTGCCGGGGTCGAGCTGATCAGGCGGGCCGACGGCGGTCACGCGCACGCCTTCGTCACCCCGCTGATCACCAAGCCCGACGGCACGAAGTACGGCAAGACCGAGGCCGACGCCGTGTGGCTCGACCCCGAGATGATGTCGCCGTACGCCTTCCACCAGTGGTGGCTGAACGTCGACGACTCCCAGATCGGCGAGATGCTCCGGATCTTCACGTTCCTGACCCACGAGGAGATCGAGGGACTCGAGGCCGAGACACAGGAGAAGCCCTGGCTGCGGGCGGGGCAGAAGCGGCTGGCCGACGAGGTCACGACGTTCGTCCACGGGGCCGAGGAGACCGAGCACGCCAAGCAGGCGGCCGCTGCCCTCTTCGGCGGTGGTGACCTGCGGAGCCTGAGCGGGGCGACCCTGGCCGCGGCGCTGCGCGAGGCGGGCTCGGCGCGCGTCCCGGCGTTGCTCCCCGTCGTGGACCTCCTCGTGGAGACGGGGCTGGCCAAGAGCAGGGCGGAGGCCCGGCGCACGATCGCGGAGGGCGGCGCCTACCTCAACAACGTCCGGGTCGACGACGCCGAGGCTCAGCCGCAGACGTCCGACCTGATCGACGGCTCGTGGCTGGTGCTCCGGCGTGGGAAGAAGCAGTTCGCGGGCGTCGAGGTCGGCTGAGGTGGACCTCGAGCCGGCGGACCCGCCGTCCGGCCGCTGGGTCGACCTGCTGCCCGAGCTGGCGCGCCGGGTCGTCCACCCGGCGGTGTTCTCCTACGTGGAGAGCGGGTCGTACGGCGAGGTCAGCGTCGGCGAGGCCACCGACGCCTGGCGAGACATCCGGTTCCGCCCGCGGGTCCTGCGCGGCCACCGGGAGGTGGACCTGCGGACGGTGATGCTCGGGACCGAGGTGTCGACGCCGATCGGGATCGCCCCGACCTCGATGCAGCGGGCGATCCACCCGCTGGGCGAACGGGCGGTGCTCGCCGGCGCCCGGGCCGCGGGCGCGCTCTGCGGGATCTCCTCCAACGCCGGCACCCGGTTCGCCGACCTCGGCGCCGAGTCGCCCTGGTGGCTCCAGGTCTACCTGCCCGAGCGGCGCGAGCTGATGCTGCCCGTCCTCGAGGCCGCCGCCGAGGCGGGCGCCTCGGCGATCGCGCTCACCGTCGACACGCCGTTCCCCGGCACCAAGTACGCCGCGGAGACCGGGGACTGGACCGGGATAGACCTCGGCTGGTGGCGGGTCAACTTCGCCGACCCCGAGTTCGACCGCTGGGCGCCCGACCTCGGGCCCGACGACGTCACCTGGCTGCACGAGCGCACCGGACTTCCGGTCGTCGTGAAGGGCGTGCTGCGGGCCGACGACGCCTGCCGCTGCCTCGATGCCGGTGCTGCGGCGATCTACGTCTCCAACCACGGCGGACGCCAGCTCGACCGTGCCGTCAGCACGGCGTCGGCGCTCCGGGAGGTGGTGTCGGCCGTAGGGGAGGGCACCGAGGTCTACGTGGACGGGGGCATCCGGTCGGGGCTCGACGTCCTCGCCGCCCTCGCCCTCGGGGCCCGTGGGGTCTTCCTGGGGCGACCTGTGCTGCACGCCCTCGCCGTCGACGGGGCGCGGGGCGTGGAGCGATTGCTGGCCGAGCTCACCGCCGAGCTCGGCCAGGTGCTCCACCTCGCCGGCTGCGGGAACCCTGGCGATGCGCGCGAGCTCCTGCAGGAGGGTGACAGTGCTGTGACCTGACCTTGTGACCTGCGCCCTGACCTGCGCCTGACCTGCACGGATGCCGTCGGCGACGTCAGCAGAACACCCCGATTTGCGAGCACTTCCGGGCGTCACGTACTGTGGTCTCCTGTCGCCAGGGAGCGGCGGGGAGCAAGACCTGATCGGGCTCCCGGCCCCGGCGGCCATCCAGCTCTCGACACAAGCCCTTCATCGGGTGGAGTTGTTACGCGTCTGATTTTTGAGAACTCAACAGTGTGTTTGTCGATGATTTGGTTTGTATGTTGAACCTCCGTCCGCCTGGATCTTTTGGGGTTTGGGTGGTTGGTTTTTTTGAGTTGACGGACGATGATTCTGGTGATTGTTTGCT
>JAICSK010000041.1 GCA_025936915.1 Nocardioides sp. | reverse complement strand
GCCCGAACCCCTCATGCACATGCTCGCGGGCACCTGGTCACGTCGGATCACCGATGAGCATCGCCTGGTGTACCTCGTCGACAACGACGAGTTGGTCATCCTCCAGGCGCGCTTCCACTACAAGTAGCCCCTGTCGCGGCGGAGTGACGCGGCTGGCGCCGGGCACGGAAGGGCGCCAAACTAGTGCGATGGTCCAGGCCGTGAGTTAGCGCCCAGCGCTTCGAGGACTCGCCTGCGCAGGAGTTCGTACTGCTCGCGGTGACGGTGAGGGGCGTCCGGCGGCCGAGCGACGACTCTGGCGTTCACGACATCCTCATCGGGCCGAAACTGGTCCGCCGTGAAATCCACGTCCGAGCCATCCGGTAGCCGGTTCCAGTAGTGGTGGCCGACCTGGACGCCGTCGACGTGGACTTCGCCAATGATGAGGTCTCCACCGAGGAGGTCCTGCACGACCAGCGCGGTCATGCCGCACTGGTCTCGGGCGGGGTTCTGTGGAGTCCACTCCTCGCTGCTGTCCGGATAGCAGGTGTCGGCGCCCCGGGCCGATCGGAGGTACGGGCCAAGCTCATCAGCGGTCATCGCCATGCCCGAACCATGACGCCCGCCGCCGACACATCTGGTCGAGGCAGCCTCGGTAGGTCGGCACGAGAGTGCGAATCGAGTCGCGCCGACAGCCGGCGGATACCACCTGGCAAGCAACAGCGTGCCGGACAGGTGCGGGCTCGGGCAGTCGTTTCGATGCGTTGGGCGCCTAGCACAAGGCGTCGTTGATCACGGTCGACAGCTGATCGTTGACCGCAACGGAGAGTGAGGCGTTTTCGGCGATGACGACAGAGCGGCTGCCGTTCTGCGCCGTCAGCGCGTATGTGTGGAAACCCAGGATGTCGCCAGTGGCGCCGTAGGCCGGTCCACAGTTGGTCTGGATGGCGCCAACGCCGAGGCCGTAGCCGCTGTAGGGGAGGTTGTGATTGGTTTCCCTGCGCATCGTGAGCATCCGATCCAGCAGTGCCCCGTGCACCACCTGCCCCGACAGGAGCGCGTCGAAGAACCGCGCCACGTCGCCGACGTTCGAGACCACGCCGCCAGCGGCCCACAGCCACGTGAGCTCGGGATTGGTGACGTCCCGGCCGTGGTCATACCCGTGGGCCAGCGGGGGAGTTCTCGTCCGCGTCTCGGCGAGGCTGGCGCTGCGCAGCCCGAGCGGACCGAAGAGCCTGTGCTGGAGCAGGGTCGCGAGGGGCTCGTGGCTCACCTTCTGAAGGATCATCCCGAGGACGACGTAGTTGGTGTTGGAGTAGAACGACTGTGAGCCCGGAGAGAACATCAGGGGCCTGTTGGCAACAACACCGACCAGGGCTTTCGGGGCCGTCGAGGTCTGGCCGCTCACATAGTGCGCGGTCACGATGGGCGTGTAGTCCGGCAGCCCACTGGTCTGGCCGAGAAGGTCCGCCACGGTGATCTCGGCGCCGCGCGGGAGCAGGGCCGGCTCCCACTTCTCGACGGTGTCGGACAACGAGAGCCGACCTTGGGCCACGAGTTTCAGTGCCACCGCTGCGACCATCGACTTCGTCAAGCTGGCGATCTGGAACCGGTCGGCCGCTGTCATCGGGTCACCGGTGGCGAGGTCCGCCCGGCCCACCGCCAACGTCCGGCTCTGCCCGCCGCGTCGTACGACGACCACCGCGCCGGGAAAGACATCAGATTCCACCGCACCACCGACGACCCGCCGGATCGAGGACACCTCCTCGGCCAACGCGGTCCCACCTGCAGACGCCAGCGACTGGCTCGGGGTGGACGGATTCACGGACCGGGAGGGCGAGGACGAGCTACATCCCGCCACCGCGAGTCCGGCCACCAGAGCCACCAGGACAGGCCAGATGGCTCGAGCGGGTGCGGGCTTTGGCCCTCTCAGGCCACTCACGCGACGGAGTGTCGCACAGCGACACCCTCGGTATCCGGATCCCGCACGCACCGCACATCGGATGAGTGCGCTCTAGCCGCGCCGACAGCCGGCGGAGTGTCGCAAGCGTGACATCTCGATGAAACGCGCCGCCGCACTCAATTGAAGAGGTCTGCAAATCGTGGGAACGCTCAGGTCTCCGCTGACCGAGTCGTTCTCTCATCGCGTTCGGGCTTCTGTCAGCGCTGGCGCCAGGCGCGCACGATGCGTTCGAAGGCGCGCCACTGAGCGGGGCTCAGGTTGGCGTACCAGCGGACCAGGCATGCGGTGCTGGCGACTAGGAGCGCGACGAGGAGCAGCGCCGAGGGCGCGAAGCTGACAGCCGTGAAGGCTGCAATGCTCCCGCCGAACGCGTTGATCTTCTTCACGTGGTTCCTTCTTGGGCATGAAGAAGGCCCGCTGGTGGGCGGGCCTGGGTTGGTCGGGGTGCGGTGGTGTGGCACCCGGCTAGTTCTCCTATCTGGTCAGCCTCAACGTCGGGATGCGGTGTAGAGGTCACGGATGCGGAACTTGAGGGCGCGTGGCCGGCTGTTGGGGTGAGCGGCGAGACGGCGGCGGTGGATCCAGGTGCGGATGGTCGCGGGCGCGACGCCTGTGAGGTTGGCGGCCTCGGCGACGGTGACGAGGCGGTTGGGATGGACGCGATTGAGTCGCTCGAACTGCGCGTAGGTGAGCCCTGGTTTCCGTCTCGGGCTGTTGGGGTGGCGTCGCCGGGGCCGGCCGTTGCGTGAGCGTCGATTAGCGATCTGCTCGAGGGCCGTGAGGAAGTCGTCGACGTCGAAGACGTTGGAGCCCCGGACTTTGCGGACGGGGGTGATGTAGCCGCGGGCGACCCATTGGCGGACGGTGCTGGCCTTGACGCCGGTGAAGTAGGCGAGATCGCGGGTCGAGGCTTCGCCTTGGGCGCGGAGTTCGTCTTCCTTGTCGCGGTAGTAGGCGTCTTCGTCGTAGGGGAGGCTCATTGTGACGGGGCGCGGCCCGGGGCGCTTGCGGCTGAGCCGCCGACTCCGAGCGTCGTAGGCCTCGCGTGCCTGTTGCCAGGCGGCGCGCTCGGCGGCGGTGGGGGGCGGCGGCAAGTAGTCCGCCGCTGTCTTCGATGGCGGCGGGGCGTTGGCGACGATCGTGGCGACCAGAATGCCCGGGACCTTGTTGAGGTGAGAAGTCACCCACTCGCCCTCGGCACGGAGGAGCGCGATGACGTCGGCTGTCGGGATACGGAGCTGCTCGGCCAGCTCCCACACGCGCATGGGTGAGACGTTATCTGCGTGACAGCGAAACGTAACGGACTTCTGGCAGAAGGAGGGATCAAGCCCCTGGAACGCAAAAACCCCAACGCGGTGTTCGCTGGGGTTCAGGTCTGGGCACAACTGTCCCGTCCCAAGTAATGGTGTCGGACCGTCGGGGCGAAGGCAAGGACCGCGCCGTAAGGGCGTGTCTGCGAGGGGGACTTCCTGCTAGAGGTGACCGGCGTGAGGGCAGGCTGCGCACACAAGAACCGGGACAAGGACACAGTAAGCCGCTGGCCGGGAGGTTCCGTGGACTTCAGCGGACCGGAGAGTCTGTCGCGCAGCACGTGACGTCGGGTCGAGAGGATCGGCGAGCCTGGCTTCCTGACAGATCTCCGCAAAGCCACGCTGGTTGGGTGTCGTCCCCCCGCCGTCGCGCTGGGTCCCGTCCCGGCGTCATCTCAGCTGAGTTCCAAAAGGCCCTCACCGCGGAGATCGAGCGACTGACAGCGCTCGGCGACTCCCAGGTCGTGGTGCGGGCCGTGAACGACTTCTTCGCGCAGTTGGACTTCGAGCTCGAGGCTGTCGCGGAGGTGCGCCAAGACGCAGTCCGCCAGCTACGACTGCAGGGGTGGACGCTCTCTCGAATCGCGGAGGCTACCGGGCTGAGCGTGAGTCGAGTTGGCCAAATCTCTCGGCGAGGTGGCGTGGGCGGGCACGTGGCTCGGTTCTTCCGCCGCTGAAGGCGCATCATTCTGGGCGATAGGGGCTACTCCTCGATGGACTTCGCCCAGAGGTTGATCCCCGACTCGACGGCGTACCGGTCGATCTCGGCCAGCTCGTCGTCGGTGAGGGTGGGGAATGAGAGTGAGTCGAGGTTGGTGTCGAGCTGCTCGACCGACGACGCGCCGATCACCGCCGAGGTCACGCGCGCGTCACGCAGCGCCCACTGCAGCGCGAGCTGTGCGAGCCGCTGGCCGCGGCGACGGGCGATCTCGTTCAAGGACCGCACCCGGTCGAGCACGTCGTCGTCGAGTCCGGCGATCGTCGAGTCGGGCCGCGCGGCGCGCGAGTCGGCCGGGACGCCGTCGAGGTAGCGGTCGGTCAGCAGCCCCTGCGCAAGGGCGCTGAAGACGATGCAGCCCATGCCCTGCGCCTCGAGCTCGTCGAGCAGGTCGCGCTCGATCCACCGGTTGAGCATCGAGTACGACGGCTGGTGGATCAGCAGGGGTGTGCCCAGCGAGCGGGCGATCGTGGCCGCCTCCTTGGTCGCCGCCGCGGAGTACGACGAGATGCCGGCGTAGAGCGCCCGTCCCGACCGCACCGCGGTGTCGAGCGCCCCGATCGTCTCCTCGAGCGGGGTGTCGGGGTCGAACCGATGGCTGTAGAAGATGTCGACGTACTCGAGCCCCATCCGGGCGAGCGACTGGTCGAGGGACGCCAGCAGATACTTCCGCGAGCCGCCGCCCTGCCCGTACGGGCCCGGCCACATGTCGTAGCCGGCCTTCGTCGAGATCACCAGCTCGTCGCGGTACGGCGCGAAGTCCTCGCGCATCCAGCGGCCGAAGTTCTCCTCGGCCCGGCCGTACGGGGGCCCGTAGTTGTTGGCCAGGTCGAGGTGCGTCACGCCTCGGTCGAAGGCCCGCCGCAGGATCGCCCGCTGCGTCTCCTCGGGGCGGTCGTCGCCGAAGTTCTGCCACAGCCCCAGGGACAGCGGAGGCAGCTGGAGGCCGCTGCGACCGGTGAACCGGAAGGGGGCGTCGTCGTATCGGGTCGGGGCTGCCTCGTAGCTCATGCCGTCATCCTGCCGTGGTGCAATGGACGGCGTGAGCCAGCCCTCGACCACGCCCGTGCGGCCACCCCAGGTGACCGTCGCGGTGGGGATCGCCATGGTCGGGTCGGTCTTCGTCGTGCTCGCCGTGTGGGACCGGATCGCCGGGCTCCACTCGCTCGACACCCGCGACTCGCTCCGGTCGGTGCTGGACGACCCCTTGATGAGGAGCAACGGGGTCACGCTCTCGCAGCTGATCGTGACGGTGAAGGTCGTCTCGATGGTGGCCGCCGCCTGCGCGGCGGCCATCGCCGTGCTCGGCGTCCAGACCTTGCGCCGAAGCCGCACCGCACGCCTCGGCATGACCGTGCTCGCCGTACCGATGTTCCTCGGCGGGCTCGCCGCCGACGGCATCTTCTCCTCCGGGGTCGCGGCGGCGGTCGCGACCCTGTGGTTCGGCCCGGCACGGCTGTGGTTCGAGGAGGGGTCCTCGACGCGCGACCGACTCGCCGCGGCACGGGTCTGGCCGCCTCCGTCGGGTACGACGACACCTCGTCCCCCGGCAGACCGGCCCGACCTCGGCCGGCCACCTCCCCGGCAGCCGGTCGAGCAGCAGCACTGGCCGCCACCGACCTCCCCTCACCCCTGGGCCCCGCCGCCCACCTCCACGTACGACGTCCGCGGCGACGTCCGCGGCGGCGTCTCGGGCCGCCCCAACGCGCTGCTGACCGCCTGCCTGCTGACGTGGATGTTCTGCTCCATGGCCGTGATCCTGGTCGGAGCCTCGTTGCTGGTCCTCGCGGTCGACTCGAACGCGGTCCTCGACCGGATGAACCAGCAGGACCCGCAGCTCGCCGACCGCGGTATCAGCGACCACCAGCTGCTGGTGATCGCCTACGTGACCGGCTCGGTGGTGATCGTCTGGGCGCTCGTGGCCGCGACGCTGGCGGTGGTGGCGTTCCGCGGGCGGCGCTGGGCCTGGGCCGCGCTGCTGGTGTCGACCACGTTCGTGGTCGCGCTGTGCATGCTGGCGGTGCTCGGTTCGGTCCTGGTCGTCGTGCCCATGCTGGCGGCCCTCACCACGATCGCGCTGCTCAGCCGGCGCGAGGTGCGGGAGTGGGTCAGGCGCTGAGCTCGAGCGCTGAGGTCAGGCTCGCAGGTCGGCCGAGCCGAGCCGTTTCAGCGCCTCCTCGATCACGCCGCCCTCCTTGCAGAAGGCCCACCGCACGAGCTGGTCACCGTCGTGGCCGTCGTGGAACGGCTGGGTCGGGATGGCGACGACGCCGGCCCGCTCGGGCAGGGCCAGGCAGAACTCCATCCCGTCCTTCCACCCCAGCGACGAGATGTCGGTGAGGGCGAAGTACGTGCCCTCCGGCCGGCGTACGTCGAGCCCGATGCCGGCCAGGCCGTCGCACAGCAGGTCGCGGCGCGCCTGCAGGTCGCGGGCCAGCGCGCGTGGCCAGTCGGGCTCGTCGTCCAGCGCCGCCGCGATCGCGGGCTGGAGCGGCGCACCCGAGGTGAAGGTCAGCCACTGCTTGGCCGCGAGCACCGCCGACACCAGCTCGGGCGGTCCCGTCGCCCAGCCGACCTTCCAGCCGGTCAGGCTGTAGGACTTCCCGGCACTCGACAGGGTCAGGGTGCGCTCGAACATTCCGGGCAAGGTCGAGATCGGCACGTGCTCGTGCACAGCGCCGTCGCCGCCGTTGTCCCTGTCGTCGCCGCCGCCCCCGTCGGAGAACGTCAGGTGCTCGTAGACCTCGTCGGTGATCACGATCAGGTCGTGCGCGATCGCCACATCGGCGACCTGCTGCAGCTCGGCGCGGGTCAGCACGGTGCCGGTCGGGTTGTGCGGCGAGTTCAGCAGGACGAACCGGGTCCGTGGCGTGACCGCAGCCCGGAGCTCGTCGGCGTCGAGGCGGAAGTCGGGCGCCCGAAGGGTGACCGGGCGTCGTACGGCGCCGCACATCTGGATCATGGCGACGTAGGAGTCGTAGTAGGGCTCCAGGACGACGATCTCGTCGCCGGGGTCCACCAGCCCGAGCAGTGCGGCGGCGACGCCCTCGGTGCAGCCGGTGGTGACGACGACCTGCCGATCCGGGTCGAGCTCGATCCCGTAGTGCCGCTGCTGGTGTCGCGCGATCGCCTGCCGCAGAGCGGGTACGCCGGGGCCGGGTGCGTACTGGTTCGCGCCGCTGCGCATCGCCCGGCCGGCCGCCTCGACCACCGAGGCCGGGCCGTCCGTGTCCGGGAACCCCTGCCCGAGGTTGACCGCGCCGGTGCGCAGCGCCAGGGCGGACATCGTGGTGAAGATCGTCGGCGGGATCCCGTCGAGCCGCTGGGCGAGGTGGGTCATGGAGTGCTCAGGCCCGGGTGGCCCACCAGGCGTCGAGCAGCTCCTGCTCGCGCTCGGGAGCCAGGCCCCACTGGTCGTTCGTCGACTGCTCGGGGTTGGCCCGGGCCCAGGCGAGGGTGTCGCGGACGGTCTCGGCGAACGGCCGGTGGGTGAGGCCGGCCGCTTCCGCCCGGCTCGTGGCCATCGCCAACGACCGCTCGGGACTGCCTTCGGTCCACAGTGGAAGCCGGCGCCCGTCGACCCCCTGCTCGACCAGCCAGTCGCCGTCGACCGGTACCAGCCGGGCGTCGCTGTCGACCGCCGCCAGGGTCTCGTCGAGCAGGTCGCCGAACGTCGTGGGCGGCCGGGCGGCGGTGAAGGCGCCGGTCACCCGGTCCTCGGCCAGCCGGATCACCCACGCGCCCATGTCGCGGGCGTCGATGCACTGCATCGGAGCCTCGGCCGGACCGGGGGAGATCATCGCTCCACCGCGCGCGGCCCGCAGCGGCCACCATGGGTAGCGGGCGGTCATGTCCCGCGGACCGACGACGTACGTCGGGCGGATGATCGCGAGCCCGGCGTCGCCGTACAGCTCGGCAGCGATGTTCTCGCAGGTGACCTTCATCGGCCCGTACGACTCGTTGGTCACCTCGGTGGCGTCCTCGGGTGCGGGGTCGTGCAGCCGCGCGTCCTCGTCGGCCCCCGCCGCGTCGGGCTCCCGGTAGACCGACACCGTCGACACGAACAGGTGGTGCCCACCTCGGGCGTCCAGCGCGTCGTACAGGTGGCGCACCTGGCGCGGCAGGTAGGCGCAGACGTCGATCGTGGCGTCGAACGTGAGCCCGTCGAGGACGCCGAGGTCACCGTCGCGGTCGGCCAGCAGGTGTGTCGCGCCGGCCAGCTCGTCGGTGGCGTGGCGGTGCAGCAGCGTGACGTCGTGCCCGGCGTCGAGCGCCGCCTGTGCCATGGCCTGTCCGACGAAACGAGTGCCGCCGATGATCAGGATGCGCATGCTGCGAGAGTAGGGCACATGGATCAGGCGCTCGCGCGGGACATCGACGCGCACTGCCGGCTCACCGGCGAGTTCACCCTCCGCTCCGGGCAGGTCGCGAGCGAGTACTTCGACAAGTACCTGTTCGAGACCGATCCCGAGCTCCTCGCCCGGGTCTCGTCGGCCATGGTGCCCCTGCTGCCCGGCGACACCGAGCTGCTCGGAGGGCTCGAGATGGGTGGCATCCCGATCGTCACGGTGGTCAGCGCGCAGAGCCGCATCCCGGCGCTGTTCGTCCGCAAGGTGGCCAAGACCTACGGCACCTGCAAGCTCGCCGAGGGGCCCGAGGTCTCCGGGCGCCGGGTGACCCTGATCGAGGACGTGATCACCACCGGCGGCGCCGTCCGCAACGCCGCCGTGGCCCTCCGCGAGGCCGGCGCGACCGTCGACACCGTCGTGTGCGCGATCGACCGCTCACCCGGCGAGGAGAACCCGCTCGCCGACGTCGGCCTCGAGATCCGGTCGGTGCTGACCAAGGCCGACCTGGACGCCGTACGCGCCTGACCGCCGGGGCGCGATATCGGGCCGTGTAACCGACCGTTGGTCCGCGACACGCCGAGGCCGTCTCGGCGTGTCCTCCGTCAACGGTCGGTGACACGCCCCGCGATCAGCCGGTGACCTCTTGGCGACGCCGGTTGCGCCACCACTCGTAGACCAGGGGGACGACGGTCACCAGCAGCAGGCCCAGGATCACCCAGTCGATCTTGTCGCTCAGCCACGGGAACGCCTGGCCGAGGAAGTAGCCGAGGCAGGAGATGCTGACCACCCAGGCCACGGCACCGACAGCGCTCCACAGCCAGAACTTCACCCGCGGCATCTCGCTGACGCCCGCCACCAGCGTGACGTAGGTACGCACGAACGGCACGAACCGGCCGATCACCAGTGCCTGGCTGCCGTGGCGCTCGAAGAAGTCCACCGTCTGGTCGAGGTACTTCTTCTTGACGATCCGTCCGTCGTGGCGACGTACGGGTGGGCCGATGGCGCGCCCGATCTCGTAGCCGGCGACGTTTCCGAGGAGCGCCGCCACCCCGAAGGCCAGGCATCCGACCAGGAGCCCCAGCAGGTTGGGGCCGCTGACCAGGTTGAGCTCGTTGGTGGCGACGAAGAGACCGACCGAGAAGAGCAGCGTGTCTCCGGGCAGGAACGGGAAGAACAGCCCGCACTCGACGAAGACGATGACGAGGCCCAGCCACACGAACTCCGTGTGGAAGTGCTGCAGGAGCCAGTGCGGGTCCATCCAGGGGATGCCCAGGAGAAGGGTCTGCAGGCCGGTCACCGGGTGAGCCTATCCGGGGCATCTGTCCGCAACCTGAACGACCGTCGTACGACGAGGTCGGGCTAGCCTCACCGCCATGGAGGACACGCTGCGAGCCCCGTTCGCGCGAGCCGTGGACGTCGCCACCGAGCTCGTCGTACACCCCGAGGTGGCCCGCCGATGGACCGACGAGAGCGCCTGCGCCGACATGTCGGTCGGCGCGCTGGCCCGGCACGTGGTGTCCCAGTGGTTCAATGCCGACCGGCTCCTGCGCCTTCCGACGTCCGAAAGCCCGATCCCGGTCGCCGAGCACTACGCCCGGGCCGCGTGGGTCCGCTCGGGCCACGACGAGGAGGCGAACGTCGAGATCCGTCAGGGCAGCGAGGAGCTCGCGGCGGATGGTCCGGACGCGATGCGCCGCCTGGTCGGTGAGCTGCGACCCCGGCTCGACGAGGTCCTCGCCTCCGACCGCACCGGGCCCGTGCTGATCCCGTGGCAGGGCTGGTCCCTGACCGAGTCCGACTTCCTGCTCACCCGGATGATGGAGCTGGTCGTGCACGGCGACGACCTGGCGGCGAGTGTCGACGTCCCGAGCCCGGAGTTCCCCGAGAAGGTTGTCCTGCCTGTGCTGGGCCTGCTTGCCGAGGTCGCGGTACGCCGGCACGGACCGGTGGCGGTCGTCCGCGCGCTGAGCCGGCCCCAGCGGGCTCCGGCGTCCGTGTCGGCGTTCTGAGCGCGCATGGACGACGCCGACGACGAGCGCGCGCCGTACGACCCGATGCCCTACGGGCCCGACGAGGTCGGCGTCGGGCCGTGGGTGGGGGAGTGGCCCACCGGTGAGCAGTACGACCAGCGGCTGCTCGCCGAGGGTGACCGGCGCAACGTCGTCGACCGCTACCGCTACTGGCGCCTCGAGGCGATCGTGGCCGACCTCGACGCCCGGCGCCACGGCTTCCACGTCGCGATCGAGAACTGGCGGCACGACTTCAACATCGGCACGATCGTGCGCACCGCCAACGCGTTCCTGGCGGCCGAGGTGCACATCGTCGGCAACCGCCGGTGGAACCGGCGCGGAGCCATGGTCACCGACCGCTACCAGCACGTCCGACACCACGCGACGGCGGGCGACCTCGCGTCGTACCTGCGCGAGCGGCCGGGCGGGCCGGTGCCGTTGCATGGCATCGACAACCTGCCGGGCTCCGACCACCTCGAGACCATGCAGATGCCGCGCCGCGTCTGCTTCCTGTTCGGTCAGGAGGGTCCCGGTCTGTCGGAGGCGGCCCGTGAGGCGTGCGACGGCACGTTCTCGATCGCGCAGTTCGGCTCGACCCGCTCGATCAACGCCTCCGCCGCAGCCGCCATCGCCATGCACGCCTGGATCCGCGCGCACGCCGACCTCGGCGACGAGGGGGCCTGGCGCGGCTGAGTCGATCGGTCGACGTGGTCAGCTGCGGGTCTTGGAGTAGCAGACGACGACGTGGTCGTGGCCGACGTTCCAGGTGACCTTGTCGCGGTAGGTCCAGGCGTAGGGCTTGCCGGCCCTCACCCGGGTACGGCACTTGGTGATCGCCTTGGCAGACAGTGCCTTCGTGCCGGGGTAGCTCCCCGACACCGTGAACGTCCCGGTGGCTCGCCAGAGGTGGGCGGCCGAGCAGGGAGTGTTGTAGCCCGACTTGGTCAAGCACCGGGCGACGTTGTCGGGCAGGGTGCCGCCGGGCAGGAACGGCGTCGTCGACGTCGGTAGGTTCACCAGGGTCGCGGCCTTCGGCCGGTCGATCGAGCAGCTCAGCCAGCGGGCGCCCTGGTCGCGCTGGGCCTGCGTGGGCTCGAACCAGACGTAGTCGTACGCCGAGGAGTCGCGGGTCGGGTTGTCGCGCCCGAGGGTGGCGTCGACGTCGGGCAGGCACCGGTCGACGATGACCCGGAAGAGCTTGGCCTTGGTGGCATCGCTCCACGTCAGATTCTTCGGCAGCTTCACGACCCCGGCCACCTCCGCGGTGTGGGCCTGCGAGCAGTCCACCACCGTGCTGTGGTCGGATTTCGCGCCGGCCTGCGTCGGGGTCATCGTGCTGCAGGTCCCGACGATGGGCGCACCGGTCAGGCCGCCCGTGCGCTGCTGCGTGCCGGCGTACGACGGCCCGAGCGCACCGAGCCCACCGAGCGCACCGAAAGCGGCGAGCGAGAGTGTCGCCGTGACGGCGAGTGCCCGAGTGGTCGAGATCCTCATCTGTCCTCCCTGGACTGTCGCTCGCATGTTAGGTGTCGGTCGGCGACCCGGCCGTCCGCGGCGCGCCCGCGCTCTCACTGCTCGTACTCGTCCTGGGCATGTCTCACCTGCACCAGCCACGACGAGAGCGTGTCGGCCCGCACCCCGACGGGCTCGGAGTAGAGGGCACCCTGCCCGGCACAGTCGTAGCCGAGCACGAACCAGTCCCCGGCGGCGGTGTGCACGCGAACGGCCTGGGCATGGCAGGCCGGGACGGCCGAGCGGTCGACGAGTGGGTGGGCGTCCCGCCGCACGACCGTGCCGCCCGGCTTCGCGACGAGCCGGTCGCCGTCGTACGCCGCCGGCGAGGCCGCGTCGGAGACCGGTGGCCGGTAGGGGCCGGGCGCCGTCGCCGCCAGCGCGAGCCGGCCCGACATGGCGCCGAACTGCGAGCGTGCCCAGGCCATGAAGGCCTGATAGTCGTACGGCGCCTCCCGCTGCACGTCGAGCCGCTCGGGCTCGTTGCCGACGACCAGCACCCAGCTCGTCGCACCGCCGACCCGGACGATCGCCCCGCCCTGCGGGTGAGGGGCGACGTCGATCTCACCGAAGGTCGCGAGCACGGTGACGTCTCGGTCACGGCGGAACATCCGACCGTAGAGGTACAGCACCGGCGGCGTGTCGGCGGTGACGTAGCGGGCGGGCGCGACGAGGAGGTGGACCGGCGTCGGCAGTGCGGTGGTCGTCGGCGTCGGGAGGGGAGTGGGGTTGTCGGGCCCACCGCCGCCGGCGCCCTCCGCGGGTCGCAGCACCACCGATCCCAGGCCGGCGAGGGCGAGCGCCGTCACCGTCCCGGCCGCGGTCAGGCGGCGTCGCCGACGCAGCGCGCGTCGTCCCGCGACCAGGTGCTCCTCGACCGGCGTATGGGCCGGCCCGTCGCCGAAGCCGGTGGCGAGGCGTTCGCGCAGGTCGGTGGTCATCGGTTCTCCCGCGCGGTGGCGATCGGCAGGGCGGCCAGGGCTCGGGCGTCGTGTGCCTCGACCGCCCCGACCGTCATCCCGAGGTCCTCGGCCGTCTCCTCGGCCGACAGCCCGAGCCAGTGGCGGAGCAGCACGACCCTGCGCTGCTTGGCCGGGAGAGACTGCAGCGCCGCGAACAACGGTGTCCACTCCGGAGCGGGTCGCGCGTCGTGCCCGCGGTGGCCGTCGCCGTCGGCCCGGAGGATCAGCCGCCGGACGAACGCCTCCTCGGTGCCTTCGCGCTGCTGCCGCGGCCACGCGACGTACAACCGGGTCAGTGCGTGCCGGAGGATCTCGTCGGCTCGGCGCCAGTCGCCGCAGACGGCGTACGCGATCCGGCGCAGATGGGTCTGGCGTGCCGTCACG
The DNA here is from genome assembly GCA_025936915.1 of Nocardioides sp. Taxonomy (GTDB): domain Bacteria; phylum Actinomycetota; class Actinomycetes; order Propionibacteriales; family Nocardioidaceae; genus Nocardioides. The sequence continues at coordinate 8,515 of JAICSK010000041.1, read as the reverse complement.
AACTCGACGTACGCCGCCTCGCGCGCCTCCAGCTGCATCGTGCCCCCTTGGTACCTGCATTGTGGACCCTCACCGGGTCTGCGGGTCGAGTGCCGATGGGTGGTCCTCGGGGCGGGCACTAGGGTGGGAATCGCCGACGACCACACACTTGGCCAGCGTCACGAGGAGTCTCCCGATGCCCGTCGCCACCCCCGAGATCTACGCCCAGATGCTCGACACCGCGAAGGAGAAGAGGTTCGCGTTCCCGGCGATCAACGTGTCGTCTTCGCAGACGCTGAACGCTGCGCTGAAGGGTTTCGCCGACGCGGAGTCCGACGGGATCATCCAGATCTCGACAGGCGGCGCGGAGTACCTGTCGGGACCGGCGGTGAAGAACATGGTGAGCGGCTCGGTGGCCTTCGCGGCGTACGCCGCCGAGGTCGCCAAGAACTACCCGATCCATGTCGCCCTGCACACCGACCACTGCCCGAAGGACAAGCTCGACGGGTTCGTCCGGCCGCTGCTCGACCTCAGCGCCGAACGGGTCGCGCGCGGCGAGGCGCCGCTTTTCCAGTCGCACATGTGGGACGGGTCCGCCGTACCTCTGGACGAGAATCTGGAGATCGCCCAGGAGCTGCTGGCCAGGTGCGCGGCGGCCCACGTCATCCTCGAGGTGGAGATCGGAGTCGTCGGAGGCGAGGAGGACGGCGTCGAGGGGGCCATCGACGAGAAGCTCTACACGACGCCGCAGGACGCACTCGACACCGTCGAGGCACTCGGCCTCGGCGACAAGGGCCGCTATCTCACCGCGCTGACCTTCGGGAACGTCCACGGTGTCTACAAGCCGGGCAACGTCAAGCTGCGTCCGGAGATCCTGAAGAAGGCCCAGGACGCGATCATCGAGAAGTACGGCTCGGCCTCGGGGTTCGGTCCGGGGTCGCTGCCGCTCGACCTGGTCTTCCATGGAGGCTCGGGCTCCTCGGAGCAGGAGATCGCCGACGCGGTGTCGTACGGCGTGGTGAAGATGAACGTCGACACCGACACCCAGTACGCCTTCACCCGGCCCGTCGCCGACCACATGTTCCTGCACTACAACGGCGTGCTGAAGGTCGACGGCGACGTGGGTGACAAGAAGACCTACGACCCCCGCGCGTGGGGCAAGGCCGCCGAGGCCGGGATGTCCGCCCGGGTCGTCGAGGCCTGCTCCAACCTCTCCTCCACCGGCCACACCCTGAGCTGAGCTGCCCCCGCCTGCCCCGGCCGCGGCCGCGGGGCATGGCTGCGTGTAACCGACCTCTTGCGCAACTCGTACGGCGTGTCGGCGCGGAGTGTCGCGCGTCAGGGGTCGGTTACAGGCCGCCATCGGCCCGCCAACCGTCCACAGGGGATCCCCGGGCCCCCGTGGTCCACTGCCGTGGGAGGACGGACATCGTTGAGCGGCCGAGATCCCGCAGCGTTGTCACATGGATGGAATCGGGTTCACCGGGCTCGGGCCAGGAGCCGACGGGCTGATCTCGTGGCACGAGGCGGTCGCCGAGGGGTTGTCGGCGGCTGACGTACGGCGGCTGGTCGCACGTGGGTGGTGGGTGCCCGTGCGCCGAGGGTGGTTCACCACGGCGGATCACTGGGAGTCGCTCGACGACCTGCGGGGCCGGCAGCTGCTGCGCATCCGGGCCGCCCACCGCGCGCTCCGTCGAGCCCACGCCGTCAGCCACTCGTCGGCGGCGCTGGTCCACCAGCTCCCGATCCTGCGTCCGCGCGACGGCCTGATCCACGTCACCAAGTACGGCGCTCCGCGAGCCCGGGTGCGCAACGGCATCAAGCACCACCAGTCGCGCTACGGAATGGAAGGCCTGCAGGTCATCGACCATCTGCCGGTTCTCGGGGTCGCCCGCACCGTACTGGACATCGCGCGCGAGTTCGGGTTCGTACCGGGCGTCTGCGCCATCGACTCCGCCCGGCAGCGCGGGGTGTCTCTGACCGAGCTGTGGGCGACCCGGGTGCCGATGTGGCACTGGCCCGACGTGACGGTCGTCGACGAGGCCATCCTCTTCAGCGACCCCGGCGCCGAGTCGCTCGGCGAGACCCTCACGCGCCTCCTTCTGGTCGAGCTCGGGCTGGGCCCGATCCAGACACAGTTCGAGCTGCGCGACGCGACCGGCTGGGCGCGGTGCGACCTGCGCGTGGGACGGCACATGTTCGAGTTCGACGGTTTGGTCAAGCTCCAGCCCGCCGGCCAGGGCGGCCTCGCACGTCGTACCCCGGCAGAGGTGGTCGCCGAGGAGACGCGACGGCAGGACTGGGTCTGCGGCTTCCACCTCGGCATGTCGCGCGTCACCTGGCCCGAGCTGTGGGGAGCACAGCGGGAGCTCACCAAGCAGCGACTCCTGCGTGAACACGCCGCCACCACCGCCCGGTACGGCACCTCCATCGACGACCTGGCGCCGTACATCGTGGTCCGTCGCACGCCCAGAAGTGGCCGTCAGTCGAGGGCGGGCGCCGGCGTCTCGGAGGAGTCGGACTCGGCCGGTTGGCGAGGACTGAGGTGCCGGGGGAGCTCGAAGAAGAGCACCGACAGCAGTCCCAGCACCAGGACGGCGGCGGGGAGGAGCATCGCGTCGGACATGGCCTGGCTGAACGGGTCGCGGACGAACGTCGGCAGCTGCTGGAGCGCCCCCTCGGGCTCGGCGCCACCGGAGAGTCCGTGGGCGGCGATCCGCGAGTCGATGAGGACGGCGATCGCAGCGGAGCCGAGGACGGCGCCCACCTGACGGGTCGCGTTGTAGACACCCGATCCGGCGCCGGCCATCTGCATCGGCAGGTTGCGGGTCGCGGTCGCGGCCAGCGGCGCCCAGATGCCGGCCATGCCCACGCCGAGCAGGGCCATCGCCGCGAGGATGTGCCAGACGGCGCCCGTCGGCGTGAGCGTGAGCGAGATGAAGTAGACCGCGACGGCGGTGATCGCGAACCCGAGCCCGCAGAGGGTTCGCGGGTGCACCTTGTCGGTGAAGCGGCCCACGATCGGGGCCAGGACGATCGTCATCAGCGCCATCGGCACGAAGAGCAGCGCCGCGTTCAACGGCGAGTAGCCCCGCACCAGCTGGGCGTAGAGCATCGTCGGGAAGCCCATCGCCGTCGCGGTGAACGACATCGTCGAGATCGCGAAGTTGGAGATCGAGAAGTTGCGGTCACCGAACAGCCTGAGCGGCACCAACGGCTCGACCCGGTTCTTCGACTGCCACACGACGAACACCACGAACAGCGCCACGCCGGCGATGATCGAGGCCATCACCCAGCCGTTCCAGTGGTACTTGTGCCCCTGCTGGATGCCGAAGACCAGGAAGAACATCCCGACGCCGCTGAGCGCGACGCCCAGCCAGTCGAAGCGGTGGGTGTGTGTCGGCAGCTGCGGCACCAGGCGCACCGCCAGGACGAAGCCGACCAGGCCCACCGGCACGTTGATGAAGAAGATCCACTGCCAGCCGAAGGCGTCGACCAGGATGCCGCCGAGGATCGGACCGACCAGCGTGGCGACGCCGGCGGTCGCCCCCCACAGCGCCATCGCCTGGCCGCGGCGCTCGGCGGGGAAGATGCGCGTGATCACGGCCATCGTCTGCGGCGTCAGCATCGACGCGCCGAGGCCCTGCACCACCCGCGCCGCGATCAGCATCCCGATCGACGTGGTCAGCCCGCACCACAGGGACGCGACGGTGAAGACGGTCAGGCCGATCAGGTAGAGGTTCTTCGGCCCGAACCGGTCACCGAGCCGGCCCGTGATCAGCACGGGAACGGCGTAGGCCAGCAGGTAGGCACTGGTCACCCAGACCACGCTGTTCACGTCGGCGTGCAGGTCGGAGATGATCGCCGGCGTCGCGACGGTGACGATCGTCGTGTCGACCAGGATCATGAAGAACCCGAGACACAGCGCGAACAGCGCCGGCCAGGGCCTCACGTCTGCCGGGATCGGGTCGCGGGTCGGGGTCTGCTGAGCCATGACAGAAGTGAACACCTTTCCAGGGACATCGATTCCACGGTTCGTCCGGGGCCCTGGTCGGTTGACGGAAGACGGCGGCCGGGTCTGACAGGGTGGCGGCATGAGCCATGTCGATCTGATGGCCGGCCCACCGCCGACGTACCTCCCCGACGATCCCGCCGACGCCGAGCTGACTGCCGGCGACGAACCCGGAGCCGTGGTACGCCGACATCCCGCGTCGCCGGCCGCCTGGGCGGCCCTCGCCCAGCACGCGCGCCGGCAGGGAGCCGACGACGTCACCGTCTATGCCTACGCCCGCGTCGGCTACCACCGGAGCCTCGACCTGCTCCGGCGCAACGGCTGGAAGGGCCACGGCCCCGTGCCGTGGGAGCACGAGCCCAACCGCGGCTTCCTGCGCTCGCTCGCCCTGCTGGCGCTGTCGGCCCGGGCGATCGGCGAGGACGCGGAGTGGCAGCGGTGCTCGGAGTTCCTCCGTGACTCGAGTCCCGCGGCCGCCGACGCCCTGCTGACCTGAGATGCCCGACCCCCGACGCCGTTTCCTCGATGAGCGCCGCGAGATCTGCCGGCAGCGTTTCGACACCATCCATGCACGGGTGTACGACGAACGGTGGGGCGGCTACCTCAACCCCACCCACGAGCGGTGCGTGCGTTCCCTCGTCGCCCACCTCCCGGCGGGTGCGCGGGTGCTCGACGCCGGCTGCGGCACCGGGAAGTACTGGCCGATCCTGCTCGACGCGGGGCTCGCCGTCGTCGGGACCGACCAGTCGCGGGCGATGCTCGCCGTCGCCACCCGCACACATCCCGACGTCGCAACTCACGTGATCGCCCTGCAGGACCTCGCAGCTCATGATCTGACCGGGTTCGACGCGCTGCTGTGCGTCGACGTGATCGAGAACGTCGGCCCCGAGGACTGGCCGGGCGTCGTCGCCGGACTGCACGGCGCGCTCCGCGCCGGTGGTACGGCGTACCTCACCGTCGAGCTGCCCGACCCCGCCCGCGACGCCGACGACGCCCGCGACGCCGACGATCCCCAGGCACCGCTGGTCGCAGGAGAGGTGCTGAGCGGCGGCGCCTACCACTACTACCCGTCCGTCGAGGACGCAACGACCATGCTCCACGCCGCCGGGTTCCACGTCGACGAGCTGCTCGAGGGCGACGGCTACGCACACTTCCTGCTGGCGCGTGCGACGTGATCCCGCCCTCCGAAGGTCACGACGCGCCCGGGCGACCTAGCCTCCCAGCAGTGCCCGCACCCGTTCCGTGCCGAGCGCGACGATCAGCGTGGGCAGGCGCGGGCCGCGCTCGGCGTCGACGAGCAAGTGGTAGAGCAACCGGAAGAACTCCTTCTGGTCCGCCTTCACCTCCTCGGTCGGCTTCTCGTCGAGCGACATCCCGCGCGCGAGCTTGGGTACGCCGTAGACCAGCGAGGTCACCGACTCCAATGCGAGGTCACCCTGGAGGCCCTGCAGCAGCAACGCGAGCCACTCGCGCTCCTGGCTCGACAACGCCTCGATCGCGGCGGCGTCGGGCTCCGTGCGCACGGTCGTGCGGTCGGCGGCCGGCACGAACTCCTCGGTCCACGCCATCGCCCGCGACAACCGCGGCTCGAGCTGGTCGACGCTGTCGTGCGGGTGGCCCATGGTGCCGACGATCCGGCTGATCTGCTCCGCGGATCCGGCGGTCACGTCGGCCACCGACGACAGCATCCGGAACGGTACGACCACCTCGGGCGTCGGCAGGCGCCCCGCGGTCGCGGTCGACGAGGCCCGCTCGTAGGCCAGCACCTGGACGTCACGCTTCGCCGGGTCGGTGGCCTTGCGCGCGAGGGCGTCCCACTCGTCGTACAGCCGCACGACCTCCTGGCCGAAGTCGATGTCGAAGGTCTGCCTGGGCTGCCTCCGGACGTAGAGCCAGCGCAGGATCCCCGGCTCGAGCACGCGGAGCGCGTCGGCTGCGGTCGGGGCGCCACCGGCGGACGACGACATCTTCTGGACGCCGGCGAACCCGACGAAGCCGTAGCCGAACCACGCCGGCCGGGGGTAGTCCCACACCGACTCGACCAGCTCGTGCCCGACGGTGAACGACGACCCGGGGGTCGCGTGGTCCATCCCGGCCGGCTCGAAGTCCACGTGCTCGAACGCCCAGCGCATCGGCCAGTCGGCCTTCCAGACCAGCTTGCCCTCGTCCTGAGTGGCCAGGTTGGTCGTGCCGTGGTACTCGCACACCGAGCAGGTGTAGGCCAGGTCGGCGGTGTCGTCGTCGTACGCCGTCACGGTCGTCGTATCGCGTCCGCAGTCGCGGCAGTAGGGCTTGAACGGGAAGTAACCGACGCTCGCAGCCGCGTCTTCGCCGTCGTCGTCGTTGGCCACCGAGTCGGCCATCGCCTCGGCCTCCTGGGCCGCGTGGTCGCCGGTCTCGTCGCCAGAGACGTCCGGCTCGACGACCTTGGTGCGGTAGCGGCCCAGGACCTTGTCGATGGTGGCCCGGTGGCGGACCGCGCGGAGCACCTCGTCTCGGTAGACGCCAGACCGGTAGCGCTCCGTCTGCGAGATCTCCTCCATGTCGACGCCGAGCGCGTGCAGGGCCGCGACGATCGGCTCCTTGAAATGGTCGGACCAGGTGGCATGACACTGCCACGGGTCGGGCACGGCGGTGTAGGGCCTGCCGATGTGCTCGGCCCATGCGGGGTCCACCCCGGCCGGCACCTTGCGGAACCGGTCGTAGTCGTCCCATACGTGCAGGTGCCGCACGGGTACGCCGCGACGCCGTAGCTCGTCGGCCACGAAGTGCGGCATCAGGAACTCACGCAGGTTGCCGAGGTGGATCGGACCCGATGGAGAGATGCCCGAGGAGCAGGTGACGGGTCCGGAGGCGCCGGTCTCCTCGTGGTGCCGGATCGCGTCGTCGGCGGCGCGGGTCACCCAGTCCTGGGGCTCGCGGGGCGGCGTGGATCGGGACATCGAGGTCGGTCTCCTGCTCGAGGTGCGGGTGGGTGGGGGCGGCGGCCGGACGCGCCACGCTATCGCGCGAATGACGGCTGTCCCGAGCCGGTTTCGCTTCGGGACGGACCGCGAGACGGGCTCCAGACGGACGGAGGACGCCGGCCTGTGGCCGGCGCCCTCGCGACGAGTGGCCGGAGCATCCCCCGATGTGTGCCGGCCGGCAGCCGCTGAGCTGCCCGTCTCGTCCATCCTGGTCATTGGATCGCTCCAACCGCGAGGCGCTCCGGTCAGTGGCAGCAACGTGCCATCTAGACTCCGGGCGGTGCCACGGAGACGAGCGGTGTCGGTCCTCTCCGCGCTCGGGGTGAGCGCGGACGACGAGCGCTGCTACCAACAGCTGCTCCCGTTGTCGGGCTCGTCGATCGCCGAGATCGCGACGGTGCTGCGAGTCGAGCCGGGGAACGTGGCCGACGTCCTCGCCGGACTCACCGCCCTCGGGATCACCCGTCTCCACGACGACCGGGTCGCCGTTCTCAGGGCCGACCAGGCGCTCGCCGCAGCCATCTCCCGCGAGGCAGCGGCCGCGGCCCACGCGCGTGACCGGCTCGACGACCTCGCCGGCGCGGTGCGGCTGCTCGTCGCCGCCGGGACCCGGCCCGCTCCTGGGGAGGTCGGGGACGTCCAGCCGCTCGACGGCGAGCTGAGCTCCGGCGGCAACGCGCTCGAGCTGCTCACCGCGATGATCGAGCAGAGTCGCGGCGACCTCCTGTTCCTGCGTCCCGACGCCTGGCGGATGCCACGCGAGTCGGCGATCTCCGAGGTGGTCGCCCGAGCGGTCGAGTCGGGTCGTCGTTCGCGGGCGGTCTATCCGCTGCGCGTGCTGCGCGAGGCACCCGAGATCCTGCAGAACCGCGTCGACGCGGGCGAGGACGTCCGCCTGATCGACGACCTCCCCACCCGGCTGATGATCATCGGCGGGACGCATGCGATCGTGCCCGAGCCGCTCGGGTACTCCGACTCACCGCGGCTCCTCGTGCGGCAGGGCGCGCTTGTCGCGGCCCTCACGCTGTTGTTCGAGCTGTACTGGGACAGGGCGAGCCCGGTCAGCGAGCTCTCCGGGCCGCAGAGCAGCGAGCGGACCTTCCTCCTCCGCCAGCTCCTCTCCGGCGCCAAGGACGAGCAGATCGGGCGCACGATGGGGATCAGCCTGCGCACCGTCCGCCGCCGGATCTCGCAGCTGATGATCGAGCTCGGAGCGGACACCCGCTTCCAGGCCGGAGCCGAGGCGGCGCGACGCGGGTGGCTGTGAGGACCGGCGGGACTATCCCACCGCGCGAGGCAGCACGAAGGAGTACGCCGCCGGCTCCACGTGCCAGCTGCGCTGGCGTTCCGGGCCGCTGACCTCACCGTCCGCACTGATCCAGAACGCGTCGCCGGAGATCGTCACGCGTGAGCCCCGGAGGTACTGCACGTCGTCGCGCCGGTGATGCTCCCCGCGCCTCAGGTGGAGGACGTAGCCGAGCTTCGCCCGGGTGCCCACCGCGTGGGAGATCATCACGTCGACCTGGCCGTCGGCGGGGTCGGCCTCCGGGGTGAGCAG
>JAICSK010000237.1 GCA_025936915.1 Nocardioides sp. | reverse complement strand
GCCAGGTGCAGCCGGCCGAGATCACCGACATCCTGGCGCGCCTCAAGGCGATCGACGCCTCGCGGCCCGTCCTCCCGATGCCGAAGGGACCGGTCCCGACGTCGATGAAGGGCCTGCGCGGCCAGATGCGAGGCCGCTGAGACCGGACGGAGTCCGGGCTCAGCGTTGGCCGAGCAGATCGAGGAGCGTTCGGCACGGATCGACGCGCAGCGGCGAGGCGCGCGACGCGTCTCGAGATCACCGCGGGCGCTGAGAGACGTCAGGGCGTACCGACGGGTTGCCCCAGCCGGGCCAGCCAGGTGGTGGCCCCGAGCTGCTCGTAGACATCACTCGCCGCCTTGAGATACGGCGCGGCCTCCTCGGCGCGACCGTGCGTGAGCAGGAGCCTGCCCAGGTCCTCCTCGGCGTGGGCGCGCCAGACGACGTTCCCGGTGCGATCCAGGATCGCGATCCCCTCCAGCAGGTCAGCCTCGACGCTCGCTGGATCGGGGTCGGGCCGGCGCAGCGCGCGGAGCGCCCTGAACACGCGGGCATGCCCCACCAGCGAGTTGGTCCCGGCCACGGTCTGCTCGGCCTGCGCGCCGATCCGCCACAGGTCGTCGACGGCCTCGTCGTCCCCCGCCGCCAGGGCTGCGCGCATCGCCACCGGCCAGAAGAAGTGCATGTCGTCGGACAGCAGGCTGACCGTCATCTCGTGCGCAACGCATGCGCGGAGGGCGGACAGGGCGCGCTGGGAGTCACCCTCCAGCAGAGCGCAGACCCCGATGGCGAACAGCTGCACCTGCCGGTCCCCGCCCTCGGGATCGAGGTCGACCGGGACGGCCTCCACGCTCCGGCCGGCCAGGGTGCACAAGGAGGCGGTGGCGTCGGCCACGGCGCCGAGGAGCCTGCCGTCCGAACGAAGCTCCTCAGATGCGGCGACGACGTCGACGACCCGATCCCACTCCCCCGCGAGCCAGCAGTAGGCCATCAGATTGAAGTGGGCGGATTCGTCGACCGCGAGCCCGTGGTCGTGATGCGCGGCGACGGCCTCCTCGGTCAGTCGGATCGCCCGGGGAAGGTCGGTGACGCTGTACTGCACGGCGTGGTTGCCGAGAGCCAGAGCGAGCGAGATCCAGTCCTCCTGCTCTCTCGCCAGGGCGGCCATCCCGTCCAGGAGCATCCCCGCGATGCGCACCGAACCGACCCGCTGCTGGTAAACGGCCAGGGAGTTGCAGGCACGCCGGAAGGTCTCGGGGTCGTCGGTCAGATCGGCCACACGCAGTCCCTCCATCAACGGCTCGACCGCTTCGTGGTACCTCCCGTTGAACACCAGCACGGTCGCGATCTGAGAGGCCAGCCGCCCCCTGGCTCGCCCCACGCCGGGGACCCCTTCCACCCCGTCGAGGCTGGAACGCCGGGCGGTGGCGACGGCCAGCGCGTCGTCCCAGCGACCGAGCTGCATCAGCGCCCGGCTGTGTCGGTAGCCGGCCTCGCCGCCGCCCACCTTGTCCCCGATCGCGTCGAACAGCGCGGCCGCGTCGGCGGCGACCCCGGCCGCCGCGTCGTACCGGTTCAGCAGGTGCAGCGCGGCGGCCTGGAGGAGCAGCGCGCGTGCGCGCATCCCCGGGTCGTCGAAGCACGACAGAGCGACGTCGTAGCAGCGCACCGCGTCGGCGTAGGCGCCGAGTGAGCCGGCCCGTTCCCCTGCCCGCACCATCAGGCCACCGGCACGGGCGCGCAGCTCGGGTACGTCGGGATCGTCGGCTCCGGCCGCGTCCGCGGCGTCCAGGAGGTGCCGAGCGATCACTTGGGCGAGCTCGTCGGCCCGGTCGGTGTCGACGGCCAGGTGTTCGGCCACCTGGAGGTGGCGGGCCTTGCGGTCCTGTCGCGACAGCGTGGAGTAGGCCACCTGGCGCACCACCGTCTGTACGAAGTGGTACTGGCCGCGTTCTGCGGAGAACTGGTCGACGTCGGTGGCGATCAGCTCCCGCCGCTGCAGCCGCGACAGCACCTCGTCCAACGCGGTCGCGTGCGCCGCGAGGATGCCGATCCCCTCCCGGGTGAAGGACTCTCCCAGCACGCTGGCGTCGGTCAGGACGCGCCGTTCGGTGGGGTCCAGCGCATCCAGCCGCGCGGCGACCAGGGCGTGCAGCGACGCCGGAGCACCGATCGTCGCCAGGTCGACGACGGCATCGTCCGCGACGACGTACCGGCCCTCGACAGGGACCACGAGGTCGCGGTCGATCAGGGCACGCACGGTCTCCACGGCGTAGAGCGGGATGCCCTCGGCCCGGTCCGCCAACCCCGACCTCACCTCGTCGGGCAGGCCGTGGACGAGCCCGTCGACCAGCTCGACCATGCTCGTCCGCGCCAACGGCTCGACCCGGATCGGGGTGGCACGCCGGCCGCCGAGCTGCGGGCGGGACGCCAACAGCTCCGGGCGGGCGAGCAGCAGCACGAAGCACCCCGTGGTCGCGTTGGCGACCACGTGCTCGAGGTAGTCGGCCAGCCCGTCGTCGACGTACTGGGCGTCTTCGACCAGGAGGACCACCGGGTCTCCCCCGCCGAGCCGGTCGAAGAAGCGTGTCCAGGCCGCGAACAGGTCCTCGCGGGTGAACTCGCGCGACTCCTCGCCCAGCAAGGAGGCCATCCGCGGCTTGAGCCACGACCGCTCGGACTCGTCCTCCACGTGCTCGTCCAGGATCTGCTCGAGCGCAGCGAGTGCGACCGGGCCGGAGTCGTTCTCGACCAACCCCAGGCGGCCGCGCACCGCCTCGATCAACGCCCAGAAGGCGACACCCTCGCCGTACGAGAGGCAGCGACCCCGGTGCCAGCGCACGGTCCCCCGCAGGCCGTCGACGTATTTCTCGAACTCCCACCCCAATCGGGACTTGCCCACGCCCGCCTCGCCGTCGAGCACGACGAGCTGGGACCTGCCCGACTCCTCGGTGGCGTGGAAGAGCTCCTTGAGCAACCGCAGCTCGCGGTCCCGCCCCACCAGCGGCGCCTCGAGTCCGTCGATGCGCTGCACGCCGCCGACGGCGGCGACCACGGCGCCGGCCCGAAACAGCCGTACCGGCTCGGTCTTCCCCTTCAACGTGTGTTCGCCGACGTCGACGTAGCTGACCGCGGCGGCCGTCAGTGCTCGGGTGGTCTCGTCGACCCAGACCTCACCCTGACCGGCCGCGGCCTGCACCCGGGCTGCGGTGTTCACCGGGTCGCCGGCCACCATCCCCTGGTCGGTCGCGGCCAGGTTGGCTGCCACCTCACCGGTCACAATCCCCAGGCGGAGCGTCAGCTCCGGCACGGCGAGCTTCTCCCCCAAGGCCGCCACGCTGGTCACCAGTTCCAAGCCCGCGCGCACCGCTCGCTCGGCGTCGTCCTCGTGCGCGGTGGGCACGCCCCAGACCGCCATCACCGCGTCGCCGATGAACTTCTCCACCGTCCCGCCGTATCGGCGGACGACGGTCGTGCAGACGTCGAAGTACTCGGTGAGCAGGGACCGAACATCCTCGGTGTCGCGCGACTCCGACAGCGTCGTGTAGGACACCAGGTCGGCGAACAGCACCGAGGTCAGGCGACGCTCCGCGACCGGTGGCGCCGGTGACGCGAAGCGTGTCGTCGCCGCCCCGTCGGCCGACACCGGCGTGCCGCACCGGTTGCAGAACGCGGACCCCGGTGGCAGCTCGCTGCCGCATGAAGCGCAGAGCGGCGCCGCCTGCGGCGCACCGCAGGCCAGGCAGAAACTCGAACCCCCCGGAAGGTCCCGACCGCAGACAACGCAGTTCACGAGGCCGCCCTTCCCCCAACGGACTGCGCTCACCGTACGCCTGGCCGCACCGACAACGACAGAGGCGGGTGCCGACCGCACCCCGCCCTCGTCGTACGTCGTCTCCGTCAGGAGCTCGTGCCCGGGACCTCGGTGACCTGCGACGGGGCGGGCGCAGCGATGTGCACGTCGGCACCGTAGTCGGAGTACGTCGCGCTGACCCGGGTCACGTTCTTCATCAGCATCGTGAAGCGCGCCATCCGGCTCTGGCTGTCCAGCCACATGTCGTAGGTGACGGTCTTCGGCAT
>JAICSK010000095.1 GCA_025936915.1 Nocardioides sp. | reverse complement strand
CGAGCGCGGTCAGCAGCGCCTGGCGTGGGTGCGCGGCACGGACCAGCAGGACCGGCGTCCACCGCGCGATCCCGGGTCCGGGTGGACCGGACGAGGTCTCCGGCTGCGACCGGGCCGACGGGACGGACATGTCCGGGAGTATCCGCCATCGGCCCTGCAGCGAGCCGTCGCCGAGGCCGACACGCCGGACTTCACAGGTCCCTGCGCAGGCACATCGCTGACCGAAATGTCAAGCCCCGAAACCGCCTCTGACCTGCGACGACGCAAAAGGGGAACTGCTGATCGCGTGTTAGAATGGTCACCTAAGAAGGGTGGTACCGAAGAATATGTCTTTCACCGTGGGCGAAACGGTTGTCTATCCCAATCACGGGGCCGCAGTCATCGAGGACATCGAGATGCGGACGATCAAGGGGGAGGACAAGGAGTACCTCGTCCTTCGGATCGTGGCCCAGCAGGACCTGGTGGTCCGCGTGCCGGCGTGCAACCTCGATCTGGTCGGCGTACGCGACGTGGTCGACAAGGACGGCCTGGACCGGGTCTTCGACATCCTGCGTGCGGCGCACGTCGAGGAGCCGACCAACTGGTCGCGCCGTTACAAGGCGAACCTCGAGAAGCTGCACAGCGGCGACGTGATGAAGGTGTCCGAGGTCGTGCGCGACCTGTGGCGCCGGGAGCGTGACCGTGGCCTGTCGGCCGGCGAGAAGCGGATGCTGGCGAAGGCCCGCCAGATCCTCGTCTCCGAGCTGGCCCTGGCCGAGAACACCAACGAGGACAAGGCCGAGGCGATCCTCGACGAGGTCCTCGCATCCTGAATTCGGTGTGAGAGCCGATTGACGAAGGCCCTGTTCCACTCCGGTGGGCGGGGCCTTCGCCATGCCGGCGCCGGTGCTTGTTCCGGTGCTTGTTCCGGTGCTGGTCTACGGTGCTGGGCTACGGTGACCCGATGACCGACGCCTCCGTGCCGGACGTCTGGGCCGTGGTGCCGCTCGACGGTCGCGGAGGGCTGGTCCACGAGCGCCTCCACCAGCGCCCCCTCTACCTCAGCGCCGTCTCCACCGTCTCGCGGGTCGTGCCCGAGGTGGTCGTCCGCGCCGAGCCGGACGATCTCACCCGGGTGTACGCCGAGCTGGGCGCGGCCGAGGTCGCGACGCCGGTGCTCGACCCCGCGGCCTGGTGGGCGGCCCTGCGTGACACCTCGCCGCGTCTGCTGCTCGTCCACGACCCGCTCTGCCCGCTCGCTCCCGAGGACCTGATCCGGACCACCCTGGAGCGGGCGACCGACGGTGATCGGTCGTGGGCAGCCGTCCGCCCGGTCACCGACACCGTCAAGACGGCGACCTCGAGCCGGATCACCGGCACCATCGACCGCAGCGGCCTCGTGGTCGTGTCGTCACCGATCGTCGTCTCGGCCGCGGTGATGACCCGGGCCCTCGCGGACGACGATCCACCCCCGCTGCACGAGCCGACCACCCTGCTGGCATGGCTGAGAGCTCGAGGTCCGGTCGAGACCGTGCCGGCGCCTTCCATGGGCCGACGGGTCGACGACGCGTCGTCGGTCCAGCTGCTGGAGTGCATGGACGAGCTCAGCCACCAGCTCCGCCAGGCTCGTCGCGTGGCCGGGCTCAGCGGCGCACCAGGCCCCACACCTCCCGCGCCAGCTTGACCGGCTGCCGCGCGATGGCCGCGGGGAGGCTGCGGGTGTAGCCGAGCGGGTCCCGGCGCCAGCGCCGCCACATCCGACCAGGCTTGCTCGCCAGCCGCTGCTCGAGGTCGCGGGCGTACGCCGGCAGCATCGCGCGTGGGGTCACCTCGACGTGGGTGCCGCACACCGTGCACCGGGTCCACTCGAGCAGCCGTCCGGCGTACCGGACCTCGTGGTCGGTCGTCCGGCCGCAGGTCTCGCACGCGAGGTCGGCGTGCTCGGTGCTCATCTCGCTCCCCTCGGTCGAGGACCGTGCCGCAGCAGGTCACGGAGGGGGTGTGGACGGTGCTCGAGGCCGCCGGAGAGGTCGTAGTCGGCCTTCGCCAGCAACCGCTCGGCGAGGAACAGGTCGTCGGGGAACGTGATCTTGATGTTGCGGGCGTCGCCGGGCACGCAGCGCACGGCCACCTCGGTGTACCGCTCCATGCAGCTCGCGGTGTCCGTCCCCACGAACCCGTCGTCGGACGCACGCCGGTACGCCGCGAGCAACGGCCCGGCGGCGAACGCCTGGGGGGTCTGCACGGTCACCACCGACTCGTCGGGGACGGTCGTCCCACCGATGCCGACGAGCCCTCGCTGCTCACGCACCGGGATCGCCCCTCCGTGCTCGGCCGCCGCCGCGATCACCTGGGCGAACAGCTCGGAGGACGCCAGCGGCCGGGCGGCGTCGTGGATCACGACGACCTCCACCTCTCCGGCCGAGATCAGCGGCTCGAGCGCGCGCAGCGCCGCCCACTCCGACGCGTGACGGGTGTCGCCTCCCACGACCACGTCGATCGCCGGCGGCCCGACCTCGCGGTCGAGGGTGACCCGGACGTCCTCGACGTCGGAGTCGCGGACGACGAGCACGGTGTGGGCCACCCCCGGGAGCAGCCGAGCCCAGCGGATCGACCACGTGAACACCTGACGGCCCGCCAGCGGCAGCAGCACCTTGTTGGTGTGGTGCCCGGCCCGGGTCCCGTCGCCGGCGGCGAGCATCACCAGCGCAGCGCGCGGAGGCGTCGCTGCTACGTCGGCCACGCGGCGAGCCTAGTAGCGCGGGGTGCACGGTTCCCTTCCTGCCCGGATCAGCGGGTGACGGCTGCCCTCAGGTCCTGGAGCGACGGCACCGGCTCGCCGTGAGCCAGGGCGTCCTGGTAGCGACGCATCCGCACGATCAGCGAGTCCTCGTCGAGCTCGACGTCGTCGTAGGTCAGCATCCGGTCGGCCGGCACGTCCCGGGTGAGCCGGGCACCCGCGAGCACGCCGAGCGGGACGCCGTTCTCCTTCTCGAAGTCGTCGGCGGGGTCGGCCAGGCCGCGGATCGTGTCGGTGCCGATGCCGGTGATCAGCTCGCCGGCCTTGAGCGCCCGCTTGCTCTCCGCGCCGACCTCGGCGGTCCAGTGCTCGGCGGTCAGGCTCGGCTGCCGGTCGAGGGCGATCTGGTAGACCGTCAACGGCGCCTCGATCGAGGCGAGGTGGTAGGGCCGATAGAACGAGAAGTACGGCCCGTCGCCCATCTGGAGGTAGGCCATCTCGTGCTGCACGTAGTCGTCGTCGGTACGGACGACCACGAACACGCCGGGTGACACCGGGCCGACGCAGTAGTCGACGACGCCGGGTCGGTCCAGGACGCCGCCGTCCTCCTGCAGCGCGAAGGTCTCGTGGAGGGTGGGGACGGTCGAGCTCGGCCCGTACATCCCGCGCTTGCTCATCTCGAGGCCGGTCGTGTTGGCCAGGGCGGCCATCTCGATCATCGCCTTGGAGCCGTCGACGAACTCGGTGAGCATCTTCGGGTTCATCCGCTTGGCGGTCGCCTCCGCGGCCAGGCCGTCGGGCGTCGCGTAGGGGTCGAGCGGGTTGTTCTTGCCCTTGCCCGCGCAGATGACCTCGAAGTCGAGGTCGCGGGCGAAGTCGACGAGGAGCTTGGTCTCGACCGGTTCGTCGCCGCGACACACCGAGTAGATGCGGCCGGACTCCTCGGCCAGCCGCAGCATGTAGCGGCCGACGGTCACCTCCTGCTCGGCGTTGAGGGTCGCGTAGTCCATGCCGGCCGCGAGCGCCTCGATCGCCGTACGCGCGCCGACATCGGGTACGCCGGTCGCCTCGACCACGATGTCGAGCGGAAGCGCGCCGAGCTCGTCGACGCCGCCGAGGGCGGCGGACTCGCCGTTCTCGATGGCCCGCGCGGCCGTGTCGATGTCGGTGGCACCGGACGGCGTGATGCCGGCCTGCTCGAACGCCTCGACGGCGCGGGCTCGGTCGACGTCGAAGACGGCCGACAGCGAGATGCCCGGCATCTTGAGCAGCTGGGCGGCGAGGCCACGACCCATCTGCCCGGCGCCGACGAGACCGATCCGCAGGGGCCGACCCGTTTCGTCCAGCCGGCCCTGCAGCCGGTCTCGGTATGACATGACAGTGAACTCCTTGGCTCGGGGGTGGGTGGTGCTCAGGAGGAACGGGTGATCGCGAAGGTGTCACCCGTCAACAGCAGGGGGAGCGGACCGGTGGCGACGCACACGTCTCCCGGCAGCTTGGCCTCGGTGCGGCCGTCGGCCTTCAGGTCGAGGTGGCCGAGGTTGAGCAGGTTGTCGCGCACCACGTCGCCGACGGCGAGGATCTCCAGGGAGACCTCACCCAGCTGGATGGTGTCGCCCGGCCGGGGGCCGTCGTCCGCCACCTCGACCCGGTGGAGCACCGACATCGCGTGGAGCTCCTCGGGGGCGTGGTCGGCGAAGAAGATGAGGATCCCGTGGTCCAGGAACGCCTGGACCTGTTCTCCCACCTGGGTGACGGTGGAGGCGTAGACGGCCCCCGGGCCGGACTGGCTCATACCTCGGACACGTCCTCGGGCTTGACCCCGGACACGAACAGCTCCTCGGTGATGAACTGCGCCAGCGGTCCGGCGGGGCTGGTGGCGTGGATGTCGACGGTCTTGACCTTCTTCATCGGGTACACCCCGACCCGCGCCGTACCGCCGCAGTCGATGACCGCGACGGCGAGCTTGTCGAACGGCGCCGAGCTCGAGAAGCCGTCGAAGGCCTCGCCTCCGGTGAGGTCGGCGATGCGCTGGGCCACCGGGTGGATGCCGCCGCCGGTGATGGAGGCGACGAGGGGCTTGTCGTCGGTCGGGGTGATGGTGAGGGGACCTCCCCATCCGCCGCGCCCGGCGCTGACCTTGACGGACTTGTACTCGGCCATGGATGACTCCGTTTCGTGTGATGGCTGGACTGGCTCGTCCAGCATTGCTGGTCAGTTGCTGCTGGCGTACAGCCCGAAGCTCGCGAAGTAGGCGATGATCACCGCGATCGGGCCGGTGATCAGGCGCGAGATGAGTACGGCGGGCACCCCGATCTCGACCGTCTCCGGTTCCGCCTCGCCGAGCGCCAGCCCGACCGGGATGAAGTCGCAGCCGACCTGGGGGTCGATCGCGAACAGTGCGGGCAGCGAGTACTGCGGCGCGATGTCGCCCTTGCCGATGCGGACGCCGAGAAGGACGCCGATCACCTGCGCGATCACCGCGCCGGGGCCGAGCACCGGCGACAGCACCGGGATCGCACAGAACACGCTGATCACGATCAGGCCGGGCAGGTTGCTGGCCAGCGGGCTGACCCAGTGCGCCAGGTGGTCGCCGAGACCGGTCTTGTTGATGATGCCGACGATCACCGAGATGAACGCCATGAACGGCAGGATGTTGCGGATGATCGTGTCGATCGAGTCCCGGCCGGCCTGGTAGAGGATCCCGACCACCCCGCCGACGGCCTTGCCGATCGTGACGAGGAGCCGGTTGACGCCTGCGAGCCAGCCGCTGCTTCCTCCGGTGACGGTCGCGCTGCTCATGCGGTGGCCTCCTCGGTCTGCTGGGTCTGCTGCTGCTGCGCCGAACGGCGCGACAGCATGGTGTTGGTGATGATCTCGGTGACGATCCCGCGGAGCAGGATGACGACGAGGCCGACCAACAGGTAGCGGACCGCGAGGTCGCTGGTGTTGAGGCCGAGGGTCGTGATGCCACCGGCGATGCCGAGGTAGACGAACAGCTCACCGGCGTTGGCGTGGGGGAAGATGCCCGTGATCGGGTGCACGAAGCTCACCGCCGAGTCGTAGAACGCGGGCTTGTACTTCTCCGGCAGGAACCGGCCCATCGTGTAGCACATGGGATTGGTCAGGAAGAACACCGAGAGGAACGGCAGCACGAGGTACCGCACCGGGTACCACTGGAGCCCCGGCCGCGCGGCCATCTCGCCCACCTTGTCGATGCGCTCGGGTCCGATCAGGCGGATGAGGGCGTTGATCGCCGTCAGCAGGACCACCAACAGGGGGACGATCCCGGTGACCAGGCCCATGAAGTTGACGCCACCGGCCTGGAAGAGGCCGATGAACCAGGTGGCGGCATCGGCCATGGCGCCGAAGAAGCCGGTCGGCGGCTTCACGTTGGTGTCGCTGGTCGCCAGTGGGACCAGTGACGCCAAGGATGTGACTGGCATGATTACTCCTGTCGAGTCGGCCCTCGCGACGAAGGCACGTTCGGTGATGCTTGCCTGGCATCTGGGGTGTCGCTGGAGCGGTGTCCGCTCGTCGTTCGCCTCGCTCGTCGGCCGTGGGCTCCACCCCATGGCCGGTGGGCGAGGCCCTATCCCGTCGATCCCGTCGTTCCGACGACCCCCTCTCCGGCCTGACGGCTCCGCCTCGACCGGTCCCGCGCCTCGAGGAACAGCGTGGCTGCCTCACGAGCGGCCAGCCTCTGCTGGCGGGACAGGCCCGAGACATCGTTGTCGCCCCCGAGCCGGCTCACCCGCTGGCCGCGGAGCGCTGGCAACGCTCGGCCACGGGCGAAGGTGGTGAGACCGGACAACGTCACCGCGTCCACCACCACGTCGTTGTCGTCGATCGCCAGCGCGACGAAGGCCCGCCCGCCGCGGTAGCGCCTGCCACCGGCGCCGACGCTGACGGTGCCCTGGCGACGCAGCGCCAGGACCTGGCGGTTGAACGCCGCGGCCTGCTGGTAGGTGACGTAGAGCTGGACCATCCAGCCCGCCACCACGGCTGCGATCAGCCAGAACCAGATGGCCATCAC
This sequence comes from Nocardioides sp., assembly GCA_025936915.1. Lineage (GTDB taxonomy): Bacteria > Actinomycetota > Actinomycetes > Propionibacteriales > Nocardioidaceae > Nocardioides. The sequence continues at coordinate 7,641 of JAICSK010000095.1, read as the reverse complement.
TGCTTCCTCTCGTCGGTCGAGCTGCGGTGGGCGCTCAGCACGGCCCGGGCCAGGCTCTCGTCGCACACCAGGGAGTCGATCAGGCGGCCGGTGAGCGCACCGAGGACGCCCGGGGCCTTGGCGCGCCCGTGGGCCACGCCGATCACGTGGGGGATGGCCACGAGGTCGTCGAGCGAGACGCCGACGATGCGCTCGTCGACCGCGCCGCGGATCGTCGTACCCTCCGGGCCGTAGTAGCGGGCGGCGATGTCGCCCACCGGGTGGGCCTCCCAGAAATCCGCCCGCTCGGCCTTGGTCAGGGTCATCGAGTCGAGGATCGCCGCGGACGACCCGTGGGTCGGGGTGCCGATCCCGACGATCGCGAGATCGGCGCGTGCCGCCTCGGCCAGCGCGCCGGCGATGGACGGCTCGGCCAGCAGGGCGTCGCGGACCGCCGACGACTCGACGGTGGCCGGCGCGTGCAGGAACCGGTAGTGGGCGCCGAGCCTGACCGCGAGCTCCCGGACGAGCTCCTGGCCGCTGATCTCGTTGCGGATGGCCGAGAGTCCGCCGACGAGCTGGACCAGGCTGAGCTGGTGGTAGGCCTGGTCGGACGTCGTGGCGTAGACCATCGACTGCAGGGCGTGGCCCCAGGAGATCGCGACCGTCATGGAGTCCTTGAGGCTCTCCGTCAACAGGCGTGTCGCCTGCCGGCCGACCTGCTCGTCGGTGCGCTGACCGGCGGGGGCGACGTGGGCGACCCGCACCTCGCGCAAGCCGAACCGGTCGCGCAGCTGGTCCTCCAGCGGCTCCACCCGTCCGGCCGGGTCGTGGATCCGGAACTCGACGATCCCCAGGCTCTGGGCCTCGGTCAGCATCCGCGACACGTTCGACCGGCTCGTGCCCAGGGCCTGGGCGACCTCGGCCTGGGACCGGCCCTCGAGGTAGTACAGGCGCGCGGCGGCCACCAGGGTGGCGGGGTCGCGGTTGGCGGGCATGTGCACCTCTGTGCGGAATTTGATTCACAAACGTTCGGACGTTCCTACCGCTGTGATGCGAGTCACGTCAAGGGGGAGGACACCAGTCGGTCGATCTCGTCGAGCAGGGAGGCGCCGTGCGCGCCGTCGGCGACCCGGTGGTCGACCGTCAGGCCGGCCTCGACGGTCAGGGCGAGCCCCACGCCGCCGGGCACGGCGACCGGGCGGCGCCGGACGGAGCCGAGCGACAGCACGCTCGCCTGGGGCGGCGTCAGGAGGGCCTGGAACCGGTCGACGCCGAGACCGCCGAGGTTGGACAGCGACGCGTTGGCCACCGCCATGTAGCGGGGGTCGACCTTCCCGGACCCGGCCGATGCGACCACGGCCCGGAGCTCGGCGTCCCGGCTCGTCGCCTCGCCGAGGTCGGGCTCGACGAACGTCGGCACCAGCAGGCCCCGGTCGGTGGCCACGGCGAGTGCGATCGCGGGCGGGCCGGGCTCGGTCGGGGAGTCGTCCTCCCACCGCGAGAGCAGCTCGGGCACGGTCCGCAACGCCGCGGCGTACGCCCGGAGCAGCACCGTCGTCCACGAGACGCCGGCGCGCGTGGCATCGGCCGCGTCCAGCCGGATCTCGCGCCAGACGGTGAACTGGGGGATCAGCGCGCTCGGCGTCATCGTGCGGGCGACCACCCGCCGGACCGCCGTACGACGGTCGTCGGGGGCGGCGGGGCGCGGTGTGACCACCGGCGTGGCGGCGGGGGCCGACGCGCCGGCGGACGTGGCTCTCTCGACGTCGGCGACGGTGACCAGGCCATCGGGGCCCGAGCCGACGACAGAGGCCAGGTCGACGCCCTGCTCGCGGGCGAGGGCGCGGGCCCGCGGGACGGCGGGGACCGGGCCGGTGGGCTCGGGGACAGCCTGGGTCGCCGAGTCCTCGTCGGCCGCCGGCACCGCGGCGTCGGCCGGCTGGCCGGGCGGCTCTTCGGGCGGGGTCCCGGCAGCCGACGCTCCCGGGGCGTCGGCCGGTGAATCGCCGAGCAGATCGCCGAGCAGATCGCCGAGGAGGTCGTCCTCGTCGTCACTCTCCACCCATCCGATGGGTTCTCCGACCTCGACCATCCCGGAGTCGTGCACGATCTCGACGAGCGTGCCCGAGACGGTGCTCTCGACCTCCATGTCGACCTTGTCGGTCATCACCTCGCAGACCACGTCGCCGGTCTTGATCTCGGTGCCGACGTCGACGGTCCAGGACGAGACCTCGCCCTCGGTCATCGTCATCGACATCTTGGGCATGCGGATCGGCCGGCGGGCCATCAGGACTCCTTGATCAGGGTGAGTCCGGCCTCGACGATGTCGGGCACCTGGGGCACGGCCGCCGACTCGAGCTGCGGCGCGTAGGGGATCGGGATGTCGAGCCCGCTCAGCCGCCGGATCGGGGCCAGCAGCCGGTAGAGCGCGGGCGACTCGGCGATCCGGGCCGCGATCTCCGAGGTGAAGCCCACGTGACCCGGTGCCTCCTGAACGAGCAGCACCCGGCCGGTCCGCGAGACGTCCGCCAGGATCGGCTCGATGTCGAGCGGGGTCAGGGTGCGCGGGTCGAGCACCGACACGTCGACGCCGTCGCGGGCCAGCGTCTCGGCGGCCTCGAGTGCCCGCGAGACCATGACGCCGGTGGCCACGATCGTGAGGTCGGCACCCTCACGGCGTACGGCGGTCTGCCCGAGCGGGGTGCGGAACGCCTCCTCGGGCACCGGGCCCGACGTGCGGTAGAGCAGCTTGTGCTCGAGCACGATCACCGGGTTGGGATCGTCGATCGCGGCGAGGAGCAATCCCTTGGCGTCCTCGGCGGTCGCCGGCATCACGACCTTGAGGCCCGGCACGTGGGCGAACCACGCCTCCAGGCTCTGGGAGTGCTGGGCGGCCGCCCCGGTGCCGGACCCGAGCGGCGCGCGGAGCACCATCGGCACCTCGGCCGCGCCGCCGAGCATGAAGTGGATCTTGGCGGCCTGGTTGACGATCTGGTCCATCGCCTGGTTGGTGAAGTCGGAGAACTGGATCTCCACGATCGGCCGCATGCCGGCCAGGGCGGCGCCGACGGCGGCGCCGACGATGCCGAGCTCGGAGATCGGGGTGTCGCGGACGCGCTCGGGCCCGAAGCGCTCGAAGAGGTCGCCACTGACGCCGAACGCGCCGCCGTACACCCCGATGTCCTCGCCGAGCATGAACACCCGGTCGTCGGCCTCCATGGCCTGACCGATGGCCTCGCGCACGGCCTCGGCGTAGCTGATCTCGCGGTCCTGGTCACTCATCGCGCAGGCTCCTTCAGGCCGAGGCGTAGACGCTGTCGAGGAGGTCGGACGGGTCGGCGTCCGGCGCGGAGTTGGCCTCGCGGACCGCGGCCCGGAGCTTCTGCACCACCTCGTCCCGGACGGCGGCGATGTCGTCCCGGCCGAGCAGGCCCGCCTCGACGACGCGCGTCTCGAACGCCACGATCGGGTCGCGGCCCTGCCACTCGGAGATCTCGTCGCGGGTGCGGTAGAGGTTCTTGTCCGACTTGCTGTGACCCTTCCAGCGGTAGGTCACGTTCTCGAGGAGGGTGGGTCCCTCGCCGGATCGCGCCCGGGCCACCGCGGTCTCCATCGCCTCGTAGACCGCGGCGACGTCGTTCCCGTCCACGGTCACGCCCGGCATGCCGTAGCCTGCGGCCTTCTCCGCGACGTTCTCCACCGCCATCGACTTCTCGGTCGAGAAGGACATGCCGTACTTGTTGTTCTCGCAGATGTACACGACCGGGAGCTTCCAGATCGCGCCGAGGTTGACCGCCTCGTGGAAGGCGCCCTCGTTCACGGCTCCGTCGCCGAAGAAGCAGGCGACCACCTTGTCGTCGCCGCGCAGCCGGTAGGCGAGGGCGGCCCCGGTCGCGATCGGGATGCCGCCGGCGACGATGCCGTTGGCACCGAGGTTGCCGGTGTCGACGTCGGCGATGTGCATCGAGCCGCCGCGTCCGCGGCAGTACCCGGTCTCCTTGGCGAGCAGCTCGGCCATCATCCGGGTCAGGTCGGCGCCCTTGGCGATGCAGTGCCCGTGCCCGCGGTGTGTCGAGGTGATCGCGTCGTCGTCCCGGAGGGCGAGGCACACGCCGGTCGGCGATGCCTCCTGCCCGATCGAGAGGTGCATGGTGCCGTGCATCAGGCCGCGGGCGAACAGGTCGTCCACGGCCTCCTCGAAGCGCCGGATCTCCCACATCGTGGCGAGTGCCTGACGGGCGGTGGCCGGGTCGGAGAGTGGGTGGGCCACAGGCTCTGACTCCTGATCTGCACATATGTGCATACAATGATCACGTTTGACCAGGAGGTTAGGTCACGGCGCCGAGGCTGGCAAGGGGTGGCCGCGAGACTTCCGTACGTCGGACCGCCCGGTGGTGTGGACGGTGCGGCATCAGTGGACGAGCGCGGTGGCGATCGCGGCGATCCCCTCGCCGCGGCCGGTGAGCCCCAGGCCGTCGGTGGTCGTGGCGGACAGCGAGACGGAGGCGCCGATCGCGGCGGAGAGCACGCTGGTCGCCTCGTCGCGCCGGGTGCCGATGCGGGGGAGGTTGCCGATCACCTGGACCGCGACGTTGGCGATCTCGTAGCCGGCACGGCGTACCCGGGATGCCGTCTCGATCAGGAGTTCCACGCCGGAGGCTCCCGCCCACTCGGGCTCGCCGGTGCCGTAGTTGCTGCCGAGGTCGCCGAGGCCGGCCGCGGAGAGCAGCGCGTCGCAGATCGCGTGCGCACAGACGTCGCCGTCGGAGTGCCCCTCGAGGCCCATCGGTTCGTCGGGCCAGGACAGGCCGGCGAGGTGCAGTGGTACGCCGTCGACGAGGCGGTGGACGTCGGTGCCGATGCCCGTTCGCACCTCGTAAGAACTCTCGGCCACGCACCGATCATGCACGAGCAACAATCGAGCCGTGCGGACGCGTGCGCAGTGGGCGCTGGCCGGCCTGTTGGCCGGCCTCGGCGGCCTCGCCACGTCGTACCTGACCGCGACGTGGCTCGGGCTCCGCGGCAACCCGGTGACCGACGTGGCCCAGCTGGTGATCCGGCTGACGCCCGGCTCGGTGGCGGAGCGGCTGATCCGGATCGTCGGACGTCACGACAAGCCGCTGCTGGTGACCGGCGTGCTGATCGTCGTCCTGCTCCTGTTCGCGGCGTTCGGGCTGCTGTCGCGGCGGTGGGCCGGTGCCGGCATCGCCGGCTTCGTGGTGCTCGGGGTGATCGGGCTGATCGCGAACCAGACGCAGTACGGCGCGCCGGCCACCGGCATCCTCCCGAGCCTCGTCGGAGTGCTGACCTGGCTCGCCGTGCTCGCGATGCTGACCGCGCACCTACGGCCGCAGCCGTTCCGGGAAGCAGCATCGCCTGACCCGGGCCGCCGGTTCCTGCTGCTGGCATCGGGCGTGGGCGTGGGCAGTGCCGTGGTCGGGCTGCTGGGCTGGAAGGTCGGCGGGCATCGCCGGGCCGTGGACGCCGCGCGCGAGGCCCTCGACCTGCCGGGGGTCACCAACCCCGGTCCGCCGCCCGGTGTCGACGTGGGTGTCGACGGGATCGCGTCGTGGCAGACGTCGGCCAACCGCTTCTACCGCATCGACACCTCGCTGGTGCCGCCCGCGATCAAGCCGGACGACTGGTCGGTGCGGATCCACGGGATGGTCGACCACGAGATCACGCTGACCTACGACGAGCTGGTACGACGCCCCCGCAGCGAGATCTGGATGACCCTCAACTGCGTGTCCAACCCCGTGGGCGGTCCGCTGATCAGCAACGCCTGGTGGAGCGGCACCCATCTCAAGGACCTGCTCGAGGAGGCGGGGGTGCAGCCGGGCGCCGACGCGGTCAAGCAGACCTCCGACGACGGATGGACGTGCGGCACGCCGCTCTCGGCGATGCTCGACGGTCGCGGCGCGATGCTGGCCTATGCGATGAACGGCGAGCCACTACCGATCGAGCACGGCTTCCCCGTGCGGACGATCGTGCCGGGCCTCTACGGCTACGTGTCGGCGTGCAAGTGGGTGCGTGACATCGAGGTGACGACGTTCGACTCGTTCACGGCGTACTGGACCGAGCGCGGCTGGTCGGCCGAGGGGCCGGTGAAGCTGGCGTCACGGATCGACGTACCGGGCAACGGGCACCACGTGCCGTCGGGAAGGGTGCGGGTCGGCGGTCTGGCCTGGCAGCAGAACACCGGGATCTCCGCCGTCCAGGTGCAGCTCGACGGAGGTGGCTGGCAACCGGCGACGCTCGCGCGCAAGAACATCGCGGACTCGTGGATCCAGTGGGTGGCGACCGTGGACGCCGCACCCGGCCGCCACCTGCTCTCCGTCCGCGCGGTGAACGACGACGGTCAGGTGCAGACGGCGGTCCGGGCCGACCCGGTGCCCAACGGGGCGTCGGGATGGCACACGATCTCGTTCACCGCCGACTGATCACCAGGCGCCCCGGCCGCCTTCCGGGAGACGCTGGTCGGCGCGGTGGATGACGTAGACCAGCCCGCCGGATCCGTCGAGCCAGGCACGCTCGAACTTCCCACGGTCGTAGGTACGACGGACGCTGCGCTCGGTGAGCGCGCCCGGGTCGTTGGTGACGACGTCGCCGGTGTCGGTGAAGCCGCGGATCACGACCAGGTGGCCGTCGGTGCCGTGCGTGGGCGCGCCCTTCAGGCCGCGGGGTGGATAGGCCACGCTGGCGACCACGGGGATCCCGGAGTCGACTAACCGCTCCGCGCCGCGCAGGTCGTGCAGCCTCGTCACGAAGGCGTGTCCGGTGAGGGTCGCGGCCCAGGCGGTGTTGAAGCTCCAGTTGCCGGTGCCGTCGTACGCCGTGTCGAAGACCTCGCGCGCGGCCGCCGGGATGTCGGTGGCCGATGGGAGCCTGCCGGCATGCGCCAGCACCATCGAGACCGACGTGGGCGAGCACCACCCCTTGCCGCCGACCTCGGCCCACGCCATCTGTGAGAGGCGTGGCACGTCGAGGACTCGCTTCACTCGGCGCAACGGCTCCGACGTCGTGCCGGGCACCTCCCCTGCCGAGGCCACGGCTCCGACCCGCCCGAGGATGGGAGCCCTGCCGGCGGTCGACGGGTGCAGGGTCACCCTGAGTCGATAGGCGGCCGCCCGGCCCGACGGGCGCCAGGTGTCGGTGTCCACCTCGGGATCGTTGTCGACGCTGGTGCGATGTCTCGGCCGTGGTCCCTTCTGCCAGTGGCCCAGGTGGTGCCACCGGCGCTCACCGCGTGCCTGGACGTCCACCTCGATCCACGACCCGCCAGTCGTGTCCGCGTGCCACGACGCGACGAGGTCGGCGAAGGCGAAGCCGGGCTCGCTCCAGGGGGACGTCCAGATGGCCGCGCCGTCGCGGTGGGTGGTCCGGCCCTCGGCGGGCGACCACACGTCGTACCGGATCCGCCGGGGCATGGCGCCGAGCCTAATGGGGTGGCATCGCCCCGGTTTCGGCCGGAGTGGTGTCCGAGTCCGCTGGCGGGTGAGTACTTCGTGAGCCTGGTCTGGGAGGTCGACGCCTAGATCGTGCCGGTGTCGGTGAACGAGGAGGCGTTGATGGCTGCTGGGATCACGCGCCCCGCCGTGTGCGGTGGGCACTGAACCATGAGGTCGCCTGTGAGCCTCTTGCGGACGACCGGTGCGAGGG
>JAICSK010000037.1 GCA_025936915.1 Nocardioides sp. | reverse complement strand
CTCCGGCCGGTGATCAACGCGACCGGGGTCGTCGTACACACCAACCTCGGCCGGGCCCCGCTCTCCTCGGCCGCGGTCGAGGCCGTCGGGGCGGCTGCCGGCACCACCGACCTGGAGCTCGACCTTCTGACCGGTCGCCGCGGACCCCGTGGGCGCGGCGCCCTGGCAGCCCTCGCGGCGGCGGTGCCCGATGCCGCGGCGGTGCACGTCGTCAACAACGGTGCCGCGGCGCTCGCCCTCGCCACCTCCGCCCTAGCCACCGGTCGCGACGTCGTCGTCGCCCGTGGCGAGCTGGTCGAGATCGGCGACGGTTTCCGCATTCCCGAGCTGCTCGAGTCGGTGGGCGCGCGGGTCCGGGAGGTCGGCGCCACCAACCGCGTGCACCTGGCCGACTACGAGTCGGCGATCGGCCCGCACACGGCGTTCGTGCTGAAGGTGCATCCCTCCAACTTCCGGGTCGAGGGGTTCACGTCGTCGGTGCCGGTCGACGGGCTGGCCGCGCTCGGCGTACCGGTGGTCGCGGACATCGGATCCGGGCTCCTGGCACCGCACCCCCGGCTCCCCGACGAGCCCGATGCGGCATCCAGCCTGCGGGCCGGAGCCACCCTCGTGACCGCCTCCGGCGACAAGCTCCTCGGCGGTCCTCAGTGCGGACTGGTCCTGGGCGACGCCGCACTGATCGCCCGCATCCGCCGGTTCCCGCTCGCCCGGGCCATGCGAGTCGACAAGCTCACACTCGCCGCTCTCGAGGCCACCCTGGTGGGTCCGACCCCTCCGGTCCTCGCGGCGCTGACCGCCGGTGCGGACGAGCTGCTGCGGCGGGCTCGCCGGATCGCCGAGACGCTCGGTGCCGACCTGGCCCGTGCGGTGGACTCCGAGGCCGCGGTGGGCGGTGGTGGAGCGCCGGGTGTCGTCCTCCCGAGCGCCGCCGTGTCGCTCCCGGCGCGCCTGGCCGACCCCCTCCGGACCGGTGAGCCGGCCGTGGTCGGCTACGTCTCGGGCGGGCGCCTCCTGCTCGACCTGCTGACCGTCCCGCCCGATCACGACGACGACCTCGTGTCCGCCGTACGACGGGCCGGCGGCGGCGGGCGCTGACGTGCACGTCGTCGCGACGGCAGGACACGTCGACCACGGCAAGTCCACGCTGGTCCGCGCGCTCACCGGCCGCGACCCCGACCGGCTGGACGAGGAGCATCGCCGTGGCCTCTCCATCGAGCTCGGATACGTGTGGACGGACCTCGACGGACTCGGGGAGGTGGCCTTCGTCGACGTGCCCGGACACGAGCGGTTCCTGTCCACGACCCTCGCGGGGCTCGGCCCCGTGCCCGCGGTGATGCTGGTGGTCGCCGCCGACGACCCCTGGATGCCCCAGGCGGCCGAGCACCTCGCGGTCGTCGATGCCTTGGGCATCCGGCACGGCCTCGTTGCAGTCACGCGTGCCGATCTGGTGGACCCGGCCGAGGCGCTGGCGCGCGCCCGGGCCGAGGTCGACCTCACCTCGCTCGCGGGGTGCCCGTCGGTCGTGGTCAGCGGACGCACCGGCCGCGGTCTGGACGATCTCCGCGCCGCCCTCGTCGGTGTGCTGAACGGGATGGCCACCGACCCGGAGGCCGACGTGCGGCTCTGGGTCGACCGGGTCTTCCCCGTCGCCGGAGCGGGGACCGTCGTCACCGGGACGCTCCCCGCCGGGACGGTGCGGAGCGGCGACCACCTGACGTGCCGCGGCACGACGGTCAAGGTGCGCGGGATCGAGTGCCTGGGCCGGCCCACCGACCTGGTCGCCGGGCCGGCGCGGGTCGCGCTGCGCCTCGGTGGACACGCGCCGTCGGGTCTCGGGCGCGGCTCGGTCCTGGTCAGCCCCGGGGCTTATGCCGATGTCGAGGAGGTCGACGTACGCCTGCACGGGCCGGGCGCCCCGCCCGCTCGACCGATGCTCCACGTCGGGAGCGCCAAGGTGGAGGTCCGTGCACGACCGCTCGGCGAGCGGCACGCGCGGGTCCGCCTGGCCGAGCCCCTCCCCCTGCGACACGGCGACCGCGTCGTCCTGCGCGACCCCGGGAACCGGACGATCTGGGGTGCCGACGTCCTCGACGCCGCTCCACCCGCGCTCGTACGCCGCGGTGCCGCGCGCCTCCGCGCCGTCGAGCTCGACCACCTGCGCGCCGACGTCACCGGCGAGCTCGAGCGCCGCGGTGCCGTTCGCCGCAGCGAGCTCCGCCGTCTCGGCGTCGACCCCGACCCGCTCCCCTCCGGCGCCGTGAGGCACGACGACTGGGTCGTCTCGGCCGAACAGCACGCCGCGTGGCGGGACGCCCTGCGTGACGCGGTGGCCGGCGCCCCCGACGGGATGACCCCGTCGGAGGCCGTCCGCGTGATCGGCGTGCCCGACCCGGAGCTGCTGCCGCTCCTGGTGGCACCTCCGGTGACGACTCGCGGCGGGCGCCTCGTCGTCCACTCCGACCTTCCCGACGAGCTGCGCCTCGCCCTCGATGCTCTCCGGGCCGACCTGGCCGAGGCAGGGTTCCGCGCACCCGACGCCGAACGCCTGTCCGCGCTCGGCCTCGGGCGTCAGGACGTCGCGCGGCTGGCGCGGGACGGCCATGTGCTCTCGCTCGCCGACGGGGTCGTGCTGCTGCCGGGCACCGACCTCGCGGCGTACGTCGTGCTGGGTGGACTCCCCCAGCCCTTCACGACCAGCCAGGCCCGCCGGGCGCTCGGCACGAGCCGGCGAGTCGTCCTGCCCCTCCTCGCGCACCTCGATCGGATGCACCGCACGGTCCGGCTGCCGGACGACACTCGCCGCGTCATACGCAACGACTGACGAATGACGCAACAAACGGTGGCGATCCCACGGTCGGGCGGCACTACGATGGCGAGATCACCTCTCTTCGTCCAGGAGCCGCCGGATGACGACCGCGTCGACGACCGACCGGGTCGCGCTGGTCCGCGCCATCGCCGCACAGCACCTCTCCGACCGCGGCGCTCTCATGCCGGTCCTCCACGACGTGATGGCCGAGCTCGGCCACATCGCGCGTGAGGACGTCGAGGCGATCGCCGACGTCCTCAACCTCTCGGTCGCGGAGGTGCACGGCGTCGTCAGCTTCTACCACGACTTCCGCACCGAGCCGCCGGCCGCGCACACCGTCGCCCTCTGCCGAGGCGAGGCCTGTCAGTCGGTCGGCTCCCAGGCGCTGTACGACGCCACCGTGGCCCGCGCCGAGAGCCTCGGCGACGGCGTGGAGGTCGCGCAGGTCTTCTGCCTCGGCAACTGTGCCCTCGGTCCCTCCGGCACGATCGACGGCCGACTCCACGGCCGGCTGTCGGCCCAGCGGCTCGACTCGCTCACGAAGGAATGGCATTGACGCTTCCGACTGTCCGGATCTTCGTCCCCGGCGACGCCGCCGCCGTGTCTGTCGGCGCCGACGACGTGGCCGCCGCCTTCGAGGCTGCGGGCGCGCAGGTCGTCCGCAACGGCTCGCGCGGCATGCTCTGGCTCGAACCCCTCGTCGAGATCGAGACCGACGCGGCCCGGGTGGGATTCGCCAACGTCACTCGCGACGACGTCGCCGACCTGGTCGAGGTGGTCTCGAGACGGTCGCACAGCGACCTTCTCGACCACCGGGCGTCCATCGGGGTGGTCGACGAGCATCCCTGGCTGACCTCCCAGCAGCGGGTGAGCTTCGCCCGCGTCGGCGTGGTCGACCCATCGTCGGTCGCCGACTACGAGGCGCACGGCGGATGGGCCGGTCTCCGCCGTGCCCTGTCGCTCTCCCCCGGCGAGGTGGTCCAGGAGGTCACCGAATCCGGGCTGCGCGGCCGTGGGGGTGCGGGCTTCCCGGCCGGGATCAAGTGGCGGACCGTGCTGGACACGCCCTCGGACCTGAAGTTCGTGGCGTGCAACTTCGACGAGGGCGACTCCGGGACGTTCGCCGACCGGATGGTCGTCGAGGGCGACCCGTTCACCCTGATCGAGGGCATGACCATCACCGCCCATGCCGTCGGGGCGGGCGAGGGCTACGTCTACGTCCGGTCCGAGTACCCCCATGCGATCGCCGCGCTGCGGCGCGCGATCGACGCGGCGTACACCCATGGGTACCTCGGCGCGGACATCCTCGGATCCGGACTCTCCTTCGACCTGCACGTCCGCGTCGGCGCGGGCGCCTACATCTGCGGCGAGGAGTCCTCGATGCTCGAGAGCCTCGAGGGTCGCCGCGGCGAGGTGCGGGCCAAGCCGCCGATCCCCGCCGTGAAAGGACTCTGGGAGCGACCGACCGCGGTCAACAACGTGCTGACGACGTGTGCGGTGCCGATGATCCTCGCCGACGGAGGTGCGGCGTACGCCGAGCTGGGCACCGGCCGCTCCCGCGGCACCCAGGTCTTCCAGCTGGCCGGCAACGTCCGGCAGGGCGGCATCGTCGAGCTGCCGTTCGGCGTGAGCCTGCGCGAGCTCGTCGAGGACTACGGCGGCGGCACGCTGTCGGGTCGTCCGGTGCGCGCGGCGCAGGTCGGCGGCCCACTCGGTGCGTACGTCCCGGCGACCGGGTTCGACGTGGCGCTCGACTACGAGGCCATGGCTGCGGCCGGCGCGATGCTCGGGCACGGCGGCATCGTCGTGTTCGACGACACCGTCGACATGGCGAGGATGGCGCGCTTCGCGATGGAGTTCTGCTCCATCGAGTCGTGCGGCAAGTGCACGCCGTGCCGGATCGGGTCGACGCGCGGCGTGGAGACCATCGACCGGATCATCGCCGGGAAGGACGTGGCCGCCAACCTCGTCCTGCTCGACGACCTGTGCGAGACCCTGGCCACGGGATCGCTGTGCGCCATGGGCGGGCTGACGCCGATGCCCGTGCTCAGCGCCTACAAGCACTTCCCCGAGGACTTCGAGCGCCACATCGAGCCTCATGACATCGAGCAGAGCGGAGCCTCCCGATGAGCACGGTCGACCAGCAGAGCATCTGGGATCCGGAGGTCGACTTCGGCACTCCCGCGGTCCGCGGTGCCGAGTCCGTCACCGTCACCATCGACGGCCGAGCGGTCGACGTACCAGCCGGTACGTCGGTGCTGCGGGCCGCGACCGAGGCCGGTGTCGCGATCCCCAAGCTCTGTGCGACCGACTCCCTGAAGGCCTTCGGCTCCTGCCGCATGTGCGTGGTCGAGGTGGACGGTGCCAACGGGGCACCCGCTTCCTGCACCACTCCCTGCGCGGACGGCATGGTCGTGAGCACCCAGACCGAGAGGGTGCGCGATCTCCGGCGCAACGTGATGGAGCTCTACCTCTCCGACCACCCCGAGGACTGCGACGGCTGCGCGCGCGGCAACTGCGAGATCCAGTCGCTGGCAGCCACGGTCGGATCGGCCGAGGTCCGTTACGGCCGACCGGAGTCGCGCCAGCAGGTGGCCCACCCCCATCCGATCGACGAGTCCAACCCCTACTTCGCGTTCGACGCGGCGTCGTGCATCGTCTGCTCCCGCTGCGTGCGGGCGTGCGCCGACACCCAGGGCACGTTCGCCCTCACCGTCGAGGGCCGGGGCTTCGACTCGAGGATCAGCGCCGGAGGGACCGACTTCCTGTCCTCGGAGTGCGTCTCGTGCGGTGCCTGCGTCCAGGCGTGCCCGACGTCGGCCCTGCAGGAGCACTCGATCGTCGAGCTCGGCATGCCGACCCGGTCAGTGGAGACCACCTGCGCCTACTGCGGCGTCGGCTGCTCGTTCCGGGCCGAGGTCAGGGGCGAGGGCTCCGACGCCCAGGTCGTGCGGATGATGCCGTCCAAGAACGGCGGTGCCAACGAGGGCCACAGCTGCGTCAAGGGGCGCTTCGCCTACGGCTACACCAGCCACCGCGACCGCCAGCTGTCGCCGATGGTGCGTGACTCCATCGACGACGAGTGGCGCCGGGTCTCGTGGGACCAGGCGATCTCCCGGGTGGCCGAGGGCTTCACGGCGATCCAGTCCGAGCACGGCCGGGGCGCCATCGGCGGGATCTCCTCGAGCCGGTGCACCAACGAGGAGGTGTACGTCGTCCAGAAGATGGTGCGGGCGGCGTTCGACAACAACAACGTCGACACCTGCGCCCGGGTCTGCCACTCCCCCACCGGCTACGGCCTCAGCCAGACCTTCGGCACCTCGGCCGGCACCCAGGACTTCGCCTCGGTCGAGGAGGCCGACGTCATCTTGTTGATCGGCGCCAACCCGACCGACGCCCACCCGGTCTTCGCCTCGCGGATGAAGAGGCGGCTGCGCGCCGGTGCCCGGCTGATCGTGGCCGATCCGCGGCGGATCGACCTGGTGCGCAGCCCCCATGTGGAAGCGGCTCATCACCTGCCGCTGCTGCCCGGATCGAACGTCGCCTTCATCAACGCGATGGCCCACACCATCGTCACCGAGGGGCTGACCGACGAGGAGTTCCTGCGGGAGCGCTGCGAGAACCTCGACGAGTACCTCGCCTTCGTCCGCGACCCCGGCAACTCGCCCGAGGCGACCGCGGAGGCGACCGGGATCGCCCCGGAGTCGCTCCGGGCGGCCGCGCGGCTCTACGCCGAAGCCCCCAACGGCGCGATCTACTACGGCCTCGGCGTCACCGAGCACTCGCAGGGCTCGACCATGGTGATGGGACTGGCCAACCTGGCGATGCTCACCGGCAACATCGGCCGCCCGGGTGTGGGCGTCAACCCGCTGCGGGGGCAGAACAACGTGCAGGGCTCGTGCGACATGGGCTCCTTCCCGCACGAGTTCCCCGGCTACCGGCACGTGGGCCGCGACGAGGTGCGGGGCATCTACGAGGAGCTGTGGGGCAAGAAGCTGGACCCGGAGCCGGGGCTGCGGATCCCGAACATGTTCGACTCCGCGCTCGCTGGCACGTTCCGCGGGCTCTACGTGCAGGGCGAGGACATCGCCCAGTCCGACCCCAACACCCAGCACGTCGAAGCAGCCCTGCGGGCCATGGACCTCGTCGTGGTGCAGGACCTGTTCCTCAACGAGACCGCGCGCTTCGCGCACGTCTTCCTGCCCGGCACGTCGTTCCTGGAGAAGGACGGCACCTTCATCAACGCCGAGCGCCGGTTCGGACGCGTGCGGCCGGTCTTCCCCTCGCGCGTCGGCAAGGACGAGTGGCAGGTCGTCTGCGAGATCGCCACCGCGATGGGCTTCCCGATGTCCTACGACTCGCCGGCGCAGATCCTGGACGAGATCGCCGCGACCACGCCGACCTTCGCCGGCGTCAGCTTCGACCGGCTGGACACCGAGGGCTCGATGCAGTGGCCGATCAACGACGCCGCTCCCCACGGGACACCGACGATGCACGTCGGCGAGTTCGTCCGGGGCAAGGGCCACCTGGCGCCGACGTGGTACGTGCCGACCACCGAGCGGACCAGCCGGAAGTTCCCGCTGCTGCTCACCACGGGCCGGATCCTCACCCAGTACAACGTCGGCGCCCAGACCCGGCGTACCTCCAACAACGTGTGGCACCCCGAGGACGTGCTGGAGATCCATCCGGCCGACGCGGAGCTGCGCGGCATCTCCACCGGCGACCTGGTGGATCTCTCCAGCCGGGTCGGATCGACCACCCTGCGCGCCCTGGTGTCGGAGCGGATGCCCGCCGGAGTCGTCTACACGACGTTCCACCACCCGGTCACCGGGGCCAACGTGGTCACGACCGAGAACTCCGACTGGGCCACGAACTGCCCGGAGTACAAGGTCACCGCCGTCCAGGTCGGTGTGGCCAACGCCCGCGGTGACGCCGCGGTCGCGCAGGCTCGCGAGCCCGCCGAGACCCACGCATGAGCACCTCGTGAACGAGCACGTCCCGGCCGAGGCGCGGATGGGTAACGACATCGCGCGTCAGTTCGCGCACCTGCCACCGGCCCAGGCGGCCGAGGCGATCGCCGGGCACATCGAGAGGTTCTGGGACCCGCGGATGCGGCGCAACCTCGAAGCCCTCGCGGCAGCCCACGACGACTCCCTCGACCCTCTGCTCGTCGACGCCGCGGGCCGCCTCGCCGCGCATGCCTCGGGCACCTCGTAGTCCCGGAGGATCCGGCTACGAGGCGACCTCGTCGCGCACCGCGACCCATGGGGCGGTGATCCCGTGGTCGACGGCCCAGAGCACCGCCTGGGTGCGGCTGGTGACGCCCATCGCACGGTAGGCGGTCCGGATGTGCGACTTCACCGTGTTCATCGACAGGTCGAGCTGCCGGGCGATCTCCTTGTTCGGCGACCCGGCCGCGATCAGCGCGACGACGTGGGTCTCGCGGGGCGTCAGCCCGATCGCGGGTGGCGTGCCGGGCTCGGAGCGGTGCCCGGTGTCGACGGCCACGATCCGCTCGCCGGCATGCACCTTCTCCAGCGCGGCGACCAGCTCGAGGGCCGGGAGGTCCTTGGCGAGGTACCCATCGGCACCGCCGAGCATGGCCCGCTCGACGAACCCGTCCCGACACTCCCACGAGAAGACCGCCACCCGGGCGGTCCCGGGAGGCCGCGTCACGGTGGTCGGACCACTGGGGTCCTCGCTGCAACGGCGGAAGGGGTCGACCAGCGCCACGTCCGCGATCTCGTCGCGGCCGGCGCCCGGCGGAAGCACGACCACCCGGTCGGCGTGCTCGCCCAGGATCTGGGTCAACCCGGCGTGCACCAGCTCGCACTCGTTGACGAGCCGCACGCGAAGGGGTCTGTCGAACTCCACACCCACTCGTACCCCGCACCGAGCGGCCACATGCACCGGCCTGGTCGGACCACCTACCCTCACGTCATGCGCAAGCCACCCAAGGAGGTCGTCGTCGCCGTCGTGGCGGCCGAGGCCGTCTCCGCCGCGTTCGCGTTCCGCGATCTCGCCCGGCGCACCGATGAGCAGGTCCGTGGTCCGAAGCTCCTGTGGCGGATCCTGATCGGGGTCAACCCGGGGAACTCCCTGGCCTACTGGCTGCTCGGTCGGCGCTGACGGCGGGCGGTCGGGCGGCTCCGGACAGCAACGACGTGGCCAGCTCGAGGTCGGCGACGAGGCGGGCGTAGTCCCGGTCCCGCTCCCGGGAGCGCAGGACCGCGGACGGATGCGCGGTCGCGACGACCCACGACGGTGACCACTCGGACCCGATCCCGTCGGCGGGCCACTCGAGGGGACGGCCGCGAGACTCACCGATCCGGAACGACGGACCGAAGACCGCTCCGCCGGCGGTGGCTCCCAGCACCAGGACGCCGCGCGGGCGGACCAGATCGAGCTCGGCCACCAGCCACGGCCCGCACGCCGTGACGTGCACCCGGCCCGGCCGCTTGTGGATGCGCTTGCCCGCGCGGCCGGGATCGAACCGGAAGTGCTTGACCGCGTTGGTCCGGTAGACGACGGACGGGTCCAGACCCGCCTCCTCGCAGGCCCGGTCGAGGAGACGACCCGCGGGTCCGACGAACGGGATCCCCTGACGGTCCTCCTGGTCCCCGGGCTGCTCGCCGAGCGCCATGACGGCGGCGTCGACCGGCCCCTGTCCGGGCACCCCCTGGGTGGCGTCCCGGTACAGCTCGCAGCCGCGGCAGACCTGGATGCCCTCGGCGAGCGACCTCTCGTCGGGCTCGTCCGGGACCCACTCCCGGGCTCCGGGCCGCTCGACGCTCGTGCGTCGACTCACGCATCCTCGTTACCCGACCGCGGGCGCGCCATGAGCGGCAGGCGTCGTACGACGGTGTGTCAGCTCGGGTTCCCGTCCTGGTCGCACGGCAGGGAGGGCAGGCGGGCATCGCGGCTCATGATCGTCAACGAGGCCTGCATCCGGCTGGGCGTGATCTCCGCGCCGCGGTCGTTGAAGGGACGATCGAGCACCCAGATCAGGGTCAGCGCGGAGAAGAGCGTCGCCGACATCGCCCCCATCGCGACGGCTTGACCGAACGCCTGGGCCGACGGGTCGGCGAACAGGCACTGGAACGCCGCGACCATCAGCACCATCAGGATCAGGATCACCCACACGAACCCGGGGACGAACGACTGTCCCTCGGCGACGCGGGTACGACGCGCGTCCTGGCGGTCCTCGCCGAGCTGCAGCCAGTGCTCCAGGGCTGCGCCCTGCCGGTTCCCCCTCACCTGTGCCGCCTGGATGGTCGTCACCAGGTCGTCGACCCACCCCTGCGTGACCGGACTCTCCTCGTCGTGCTGCATCGCCGGCCAGTCGAGGTGGATCACCGACCGGCTGTAGCAGACGACCTCGCCGCGGAGCTCGTCGGACTTGTCGGGGAAGAACCCCGCCGTCTGGTACATCTGCTGGGCGGCCACCGCCTCCTGGCCGGCCGCCTCACGCCCGTTCTCGTAGCTCTCGAAGACGGTGAAGATGACGAAGGCGAGCAGGACGGCGAGCCCCGCGCCGGCGGCGCTGAAGATGCCGTCGGCCGACTCCATCCCGCTCAGGAAACCCTTCGGCGGAGCGAACCGGCGCACGACCAGCATGGCCACGATGGCCAGGGCGGTGCCCCCCACGATGAAGAACAGGGACAACAGCACCTCGCGCCGACCTCCCTCCGCCGAGCGGATGTCCCTGACCCGCCCGCTGCATCATGACGCACCCGGGCGACGAAGGCCCGGGCGACCGCTGACTAGATTGCTCCAATGGTCCGGCCGCGCGAAGGAGGCGCCGCGGCCTGGTGTGACTCCCTCCTGGACGGCCTCGTCGTCCTCCTCGCGACCTGGACGCTGACCTATCACCTCTGCCTCGTGACCCGGCTCGGCGTGACTCCGGCGATCGTGCTCGAGATCCTGCTGCTGGCAGCCGCCGTGGTCCTTCTCCGTCAGGTGCGGGAGAACGGGCCCACCGACCCGGACCCGTGGCCCGAACGGCGTCCCACGGCTGAACGGCGCGCCCGTGTCGCCCCTCGCCACCTGGCCGCCGTCGCCGTCGTCCTGGCCGTGGTGGCCGCGGTGGCGATGGCGCTCCAGGCCGCGTTCGTCCTGGTGTGGGTACCGTGGGCGGGCAGCGCCGTCGCAGCCTCGCTCTGGGCACTCGGGCGGGTCGGATCCCTGCCGACGCCAGCCCCGCCGGCTCGGGTCGGCGTGCTCGAGTCGAACGTCGCCCTCGGATGGGCGCTGGGTCTCGGCGCGTTCTCGTGGTGGGTGCAGAACTCCAACCCCGACGACGTCTTCTACCTCAACCTCTCCCAGGAGGTTGCGAGTCACGGGGACTTCCCGGTGCGCGACACCCTGTACTCCCATCTGGACTTCCCGATGGCGAACTGGCCTCCGGTCGCCTCGTACGACCCCCTGGTCGGCGTCATCGCTCGACTGCTCCACGTCCACGCCGCCTCGGTCGCCTACCTCGGCGTCTTCCCGCTGGCCACGGCTTTGTCGGTGCTGGCGCTCTGGCGTCTGCTCCGTGCCTGGCGGGTGCCCTGCGTCGGCTGGGCGCTCTCGATCGCCCTCGTCTTCCTGCTCGTCGACGGTGGTGAGTCGTACGCCACCCCGGGCAACCTCTTCGTCACCCGGCTGTGGCAGGGCAAGGTCGTCCTGCTGTGTCTGCTGGTGCCCCTCCTGCTCGTCCACTCCCTGCGGTACGTCGAGCGCCCGACGCGAGCGCGGCTGGTGCGGCTCGCCCTGGGCAGCCTGGCCGCCGTCGGGATGAGCACGACGGCGATCTTCCTGGTGCCGGTGATCGCGGTCGGGGGGATGGCTCCGTTGATGGTGCGATCCGCGCGTCGCGCAGCGGCGGGCGTGGCCGCCCTCGCGGCGTACCCCCTGGGTATCGGGGTGGTCAGCATCGTCATCGGCGGGCACTCGGCCGACGACTTCGGCGACCGGCGGCTGTACCGGTTCGACGCCTCCTGGATCGGGCACGAGATCTTTGCCAGTGGCGGGCTCGCCCTGGTCGGTGTGCTCGGCGTCCTGCTCGGGGTCCTGCTGGTCCCACACCCAGCGGCCCGGTTGACGTCCGCCGTGCTCGCCCTGGCGACCGGACTGGTGCTGATCCCCGGGGCGACCCGGCTGTCCTATGACCTGACCGGTCTCGGCCCGACCCTGTGGCGGGTGTCGTGGGTGGCGACGATCCCGGCGCTCGTCGCCGTCGTGACCGTCCGGGCGGTGGCGGCGGTGCGCGGCAGGCTGAGGGCCTCCTCCCGGCGGTGGGTGACTCCGGTCGCCGCCGTGACCGTGCTGGCCCTGGCATGGAACGTCGGCATTCCGGTATGGAAGGCGCCGTCCACGGGTGCGTCGCTGGTGTCGCCGTTCCACTGGCAGCGTCCGCCGCACACGATCGTCGTCGCGCACCGACTGCTGGACGTGCTGCACCCCGGTGAGCAGGTGCTGGCGCCGCAGCCGCTGGGCGTCACGCTGGCGATCTCGACCACCGACATCACGAACGTGGCGCCCCGCGGCTACTACCTGGACTACCTCCGGACCGACCGGACCTTCGACTATCCGGACCGGCTGGCGCTCTACAACCTGGTCAACAACGTCACCCCGACTCCCCCTCCCGATCTGAGTGGCGCGCTGCGCCGGCTGCACGTCGACGTGGTGTGCATGTACGCGCCCACCGGCCCTCAGCGCAGCGCCCTGCGGTCCGCCGGTTACGGCCCGCTGCTCAAGGCCGCGGGCTACACCTGCCTGGCCCACGGATGAGAACCCTCTCCCCGTCGGGAGCGAGCCGAATGACGCCTCCGATCCAGGGGTACGACGGGGGTGAGGCGTTCCCCCCTGGGCCGTCGATATGCTCCTGAACACCTGAACACGCCACGACCTCGGCTGCCGGCCGAGACACATCCCTGGCCGCACGGCGGCGAGAGAGGAAATCGATGCGCATCCTGGTCCTCGGTGGGGACGGCTACCTCGGCTGGCCCACCGCGATGTACCTGTCCGCTCGGGGGCACGACGTCGGCGTCGTGGACAGCGGTGTCCGCCGGCAGTACGACCACGAGCTGGGGTCGGGGAGCCTGGTGCCGATCGAGGCCCTCCGCACCCGGGTGAAGACGTGGCGCGAGATCACCGGCTGCGAGATCCCGGCGTACACCGGCGACCTCTGCGACGCCGAGTTCGTCTACGACACCTTCCGCGCCTTCCGGCCCGACGCGGTGGTCCACTTCGCCGAGCAGCGCGCCGCGCCCTACTCCATGATCGACCGGCAGCACGCGGTCTACACCCAGACCAACAACGTGGTCGGCACCCTCAACGTGATGTACGCGATCGGCGAGATCGACCGCGACATCCACATCGTGAAGCTCGGCACGATGGGCGAGTACGGCCAGCCCAACATCGACATCGAGGAGGGGTGGCTCGAGGTCGAGCACAAGGGCCGCAAGGACCGGGTGCTGTACCCGAAGAAGCCGGGCAGCTTCTACCACCTGTCCAAGGTGCACGACAGCCACAACCTCGAGTTCGGCTGCCGCATCTGGGACCTGCGGGTCACCGACCTCAACCAGGGCGTCGTCTACGGCCAGGAGACCGAGCAGACCGCGCTGGACCCCCGCCTGGCGACGCGGCTCGACTACGACGCCGTCTTCGGCACCGTGATCAACCGGTTCGCGATCCAGGCGGTGCTCGGCATTCCGCTCTCGATCTACGGCGGCGGCACCCAGACCCGGGCGGTCCTCGACATCCGCGACACGGTCGAGTGCATCCGCCTGGCGTGCGAGAACCCCGCCGACCGAGGCGAGTTCCGGGTCTTCAACCAGGCGACCGAGCAGTTCTCGCTGCAGGAGATGGCCAAGACCGTCCAGAACAGCTTCCCGGGCCAGGTCGACATCGAGTACGTCGACAACCCGCGGGTCGAGGCCGAGAACCACTACTACAACTTCACCCACACCGCGCTCGAGTCGCTCGGGCTGAAGCCGCACCTGCTCTCCGACACGCTCCTGCACCACATGTTCGACGTGATCGAGGCGCATCGCGACCGGGTCGACCTCGACCTGCTCAAGCCCACCGTCAACTGGCGGCACTCCCACCGCGCCGGGACGTGAGCGCGGGCGCGTCGGGGAACCAGGAGGCGGTGCGGCCGTTGCGCGTCCTCGTCACCGGGGGCTCGGGCTTCATCGGCCGGCACGTCGTCGCCGCCCTCCGGGCGGACGGTCACCAGGTCGCCGTGGTCGATCGGGTCGACTTCGGCGACGGTGAGACCGCCTGCGTCACGGGCGAGCTCGAGGACCCCGCCGTGCGCGAGGCCGCGGTCGAGGTCGGGGTCGACGTGGTGGTCCACCTCGCCGCCGAGACGTCGGTGCTCGGCTCGGTGGAGCGACCGGCGCTGGTCCACCGGGTGAACGTCGACGTCACCGCGGCGCTGCTCGAGCTGTGCCGCGAGCGCGGCGTCGACGGATTCGTGATGGCGTCCACCAACGCGGTGGTCGGCGCGGTCGAGGGGACGATGACCGAACGCGTCCCGCTGGCCCCGCTCACGCCGTACGGCGCGACCAAGGCGGCGGCGGAAATGCTGCTCTCGGGCTACCACGGCGCCTACGGGCTGCGCACGGTGGCGCTGCGGCTGACCAACGTCTACGGCCCGGGCATGCACCACAAGGACAGCTTCGTGCCCCGGCTGATGCGAGCGGCGGCCGACGACGGCGGCGTCGAGGTGTACGGCGACGGTCGCCAGCGTCGCGACCTCGTGCACGTCACCGACGTCGCCCGCGCCTTCGCGATGGCCGCCCTCGACTGGCCGAGCGGTCCGGTGATCATCGGCAGCGGGGCGTCCCACACCGTCCTCGACCTGGTCGAGGCGGCGCGCGAGGCGACCGGCTGCCCGATCCCGGTCACCCATGTCGAGGCCAAGGCCGGCGAGATGCCGGCCGTGGTCGTCGACACGGCCGAGGCCCGGCGGCGGGGCTTCGAGCCCACGATCTCGCTGGTGGACGGCATGCGCAGCGCGTGGGCCGACTTCGCACCCTCGGTCGCGTCCTGACGTGACGACCACCGGCCTCGGGCGCCTCCTCGCCCGGCACTGGCTCCTGGCCGCGGCCCTCGTGGTGGGCCTGCTCGTCCGCCTCTCGTCGGACGACGGGGTCGGCTGGACCGCCCTGGTCGGCCTGGCCGCGGCGGGAGCGGCGTACGCCACCTCCGTCCGCTGGGGCTGCTGGCGCTGGCTGGCCGCGCTCGCGGTGGTACCGGCCCTCCTGGACGCGCGAATGCTCCAGGACCAGGCGCTCCGACCGAACGCCGGCCTGCTCGCGGTCTCGGCCGCGCTGCTGTGCCTCTCGTTCCCCGCGCTCCGCGCGCCGCTGGGCCAGGTCGCGCCGATTGCCGCCGTCTGGGTGGCCGGTGTGGCCGTCCCGATCGGGGTCGACGTGCTGGCGCACGACCCGGGTGCCCCGCACGTCCACGACGCCCGCCTGCTCACCAGCGGACTGGCTCTGCTGGCCCTGCTGGCGGCCTTCGGCGTCGGTCGGCAGGGTCCGGTGCTGCTCCGGCTGGCCTGCGCCGCGGCGGTCGCCACGGGCGCCTCGAGCGGGCTCGCAGAGGTCGTCTGGTGGCCGGCGGCCGGCGCCCTCGGCATCACCGCGATGCTGCGCGGACGACGGGGGCGCACCGCCGGTGTGCCCCAGCTGGACCAGGTCGACGAAGCCGCGCGCGAGGAGTTCCGCGAGCGGTACGGCGCGGTCCGGCTCGGGCCGGTCGCGATCGTGATCGCGGCGTACAACGAGGCCGACGGCATCGCCACGGTGCTCGAGACGCTCCCGGAGGAGATCTGCGGCCTCCCCGCCGACGTGGTCGTGGTCGACGACGGGAGCACCGACGGCACCGCGGCCGCCGTCGAGCAGAGCCGGGCCCACGTCGTCAGGTGCCGGGCCAACCGCGGCCAGGGCGCGGCGCTGCGGCTCGGCTACCGCCTGGCGCGGGAGCACGGCGCGGCGTACGTGATCACCACCGATGCCGACGGGCAGTACGCCGTGGCGGACATGCCGGCCGTGCTCGCCCCGATCCTGGAGGACCGGGCCGACTTCGTCAGCGGCTCGCGCATCCTTGGCCACCAGCAGACGCGCGACCGGGTACGCCGCACCGGCGTCCACGTCTTCGCCTGGCTCGCCACCCTGCTCACCGGGCGGCGGTTCACCGACACCTCGTTCGGCCTGCGCGCGATGCGGGCCGACCTGACCGGCGTGGTGACGCTCAACCAGCCGCAGTACCAGTCGTCGGAGCTGCTGCTCGGCGTCGTCTCGCACGGCTACCGGGTGCTCGAGGTGCCGGGCACGATGAACCTCCGGTCGGCCGGGTCGACCAAGAAGGGCAAGAACCTGGTGTACGGGCGCCGCTACGCCCGGGCGATGACCGGCACCTGGCTGCGTGAGGGACTCCCCCGGCCGGTCGGCGAGACGGCACCTGCCCTGCGCCACACTCGTGGGCATGGCGACTGACGCCACGCTGTCCCGCCTGCGCACCGAGCGCCCGTTCGTGGTCACGCTCCTGGCGGCAGCGGCGCTCCGGGTGGCGATCGCGGTCACCTTCCCGCCGGCGTTCCTGATGAGCGACGGGCCGACCTACCTCAACCTGAGCGACCAGCTCTACCCCTCGCCCGATCGGCCGATCGGCTACAGCGTCTTCCTGCGCGCGCTCTCCGACCTGACCCGGTCACTGGTCCTGGCCACCTCGGTGCAGCTCGTGCTCGGCCTGCTCACGGCCGTCGCGGCGTACACCCTGCTCCGGCGCTGGGGCGTCGGTCCGCGGATCGCCACGCTCGCCACGGTGCCGACGCTGTTCGACGGCATGCAGCTGCTGCTCGAGCACGCGATCCTCAGCGATGTCCTGTTCGGCTTCCTGATGATGGCCGCCGTCGCGGCCCTGGCCTGGTGGCAGCGGCCGCGCTGGTGGACGACGGTGCTGGCCGGCGCGCTGCTCGGCCTGGCGACCCTGGTCCGGATCCTCGGCGAGCCGAGCGTCGTGCTGGCCGCCCTGTTCCTGCTGCTGGTGGCGACGTCGTGGCGCGCCCGGCTCGCCCATGTCGGGCTGGTGCTGCTTGCCTTCGCCGTGCCGGTCACGTCGTACGCCGCGTGGTTCCACCACGAGCACGGCGCCTGGGCGATCACCGAGGCCAGCGGCCGGGCCCTCTACATGCGCACCACGACCTTCGTCGACTGCGGCACGCTCCAGGTGCCCGACTACGAGCGGGTGCTCTGCCCCGAGGACCCGCTCGGACATCGCCAGGACCCGACCTGGTACGGCTGGCACTCGCTCGACACCGTGCCGCGGCTGCACCCGCCGGCGGGCGTGACCGACGACCAGGCGATGCACGACTTCGCGGTGCGGGCCATCGAGGCCCAGCCCGGCGACTACCTGCGCGACGTCGCACGCGACTTCGCCCTCGCCTTCGTCGCACCGGACCGCAGCAACTACTTCGAGATGAGCACCTCGGTGAAATGGACCTTCGCGGACTACGTCGACTACCAGCCGACGCCGTGGACCCGTCCGGCCTTCGCGGCCCACGGCGGTGTCATGCCGGCGTCCTACCAACCGGCGGCGAACATCCTGGCGGGGTACGGCTGGCTGGTCTACCTGCGAGGCCCGCTCTCACTCGGCCTCGTCGTGCTGGCGATCGCCGGGATCGTCGTACGACGTCGAGAGGTGCAGGCCCGGCCGCTGGCGTTGCTGACCCTGGCCCTGCCGCTGATGCTGATCCTGATCCCGGACGTGACCGCACAGTTCGTCTGGCGTTACCAGCTGCCCCTGGTGACGCTGCTCCCGCTCAGCGCCGCGCTCGGGTGGACCCGGCTGCGAAGCGAGCGTCAGCCCGGGACCCGAGCCACGGCCAGCACCGACTGACCGAAGGGTGGTGTGACCCGGCGCTCGACGGCGCGGGTGACCGGGACGACGAAGCGGTCGTAGGTGCGCACCAGTCTCGGGTCCGGCGCCCCGACACCGCCGCGGCGCACCGTCACCCACCAGGCGAGGCCGCCGAGCAGGTTGACCGGCTTGACCAGCTCGGGACCGAGCCCGGCGTTCCGGATGGCGGCCGTCATCGTGGCCGGTGTGTAGCGGCGGACGTGGCCGACGGCTCGGTCGAAGTCGCCGTACAGCTGCATGTACGCCGGCACCCAGAGCACGAGCCGCCCGCCGGGTTCGGTCATGGAGGCGAGGGAGCGGAGGGCGTTCACGTCGTCGTCGATGTGCTCGAGCACGTTGATCGCCACCACGGTCGAGACCGGAGTGCCGAGGTCGATCGCGCCGTGTGACAGGTCGAACAAGCGCGCCTCGACCTCGGGCTGTCCGGCGAACCGCTCGGCCATGGCCGTCACGGCGGAGGGGTCGAGGTCGGTGACGACGTGTCGCTCGAGGCCCGAGAACTGCGCGGCGAACTCGCCCAGGCCGGCCCCGACCTCCAGCACCGACGGACCGCAGTGCGGGCGGATCAGCTCCAGCTGGAACGCGCGGTAGCGCCGTTGGTTCGCCCCGGACGAGTCCTCGAGCGACCGCCCGGTGGCGGCGCTGAACGCCCCCGCGCCCTCGTCGTGGTTCATCGCTCCCCGTCGCCCGACTCGTGGACGAGGAGCCGGGTGAAGAGCCGCTCCAGCATGAGGAACCGCAACGCGAACACCACGACGTACGTCCCGAGGAAGACCGCCGCCACCAGGGTGACCCGCACCGAGTGCGACACGCCCTCGTGGTGCAGCCAGGCGTCGGCCAGGTGGGTGAGCAGCGTCGCCAGCAGCAGCGTCACCAGGACGATCGCGGCGTACGGCACCACCTCGCGCCGCAGGCTCGGTCGCCCGGTCCGCTGCCAGGCCCAGTTGCGGTTGAGCCAGAAGTTCGGGATCGCCCCGGCCAGCCACGAGAGCACCGACGACCAGGCGGTGCCGAGACCCACCACGCCGTACAACACGACGAAGGCGACCTCGCTGCACACGGTCGCCACCACCGACCCCGTGACGTAGCGCAGCAGCTTCGGGACCAGCCCGTGGGTCTCCGGGCCGGCGGGCGCCGCCGGCGCGTCGGGTGGTCCGGACATGCGCACGAGGGTATCGACGGTCGCCGTCGCGGCCCGACCCGGATCAGCTCCGATGGTCGTCGTCGTCCTCGGGGACCGGCGTCGACTGCTCGAGGAGGTCGCCCTCGTCCACGTCGTCGCGTGCGCTGACGACACGCTGCGCCTCCTCGCCACCTTCGTCGCCTTCGTCGGCCACGGGTGTGCGCTGCTCGGCCAGGTCGGCCTCGTCCGCCTCGGTGTCGTGCTCGTGCGGGCTGCTCGTCATCATGGCCTCCGGCGTCACTGGCTGGTTGCGATCAGATGACGACTCGTACCCTCCCGTCCCCCGGGCACGCCTCGACTCCTCGGTTGGGGCCCGGTGCGAGCAGGGGTTGACATCGACTGATAGGTCAGGATCTACTAACCGTTAGTGAATACTAACCGACTAGATGACGGCTGGGGCGCTCTTGCGGACGCGACGCGTCGGGAGATCGTGTCGCGGCTCGCGGAGCGTCCGCAGCCCGTGGGTGAGCTGGCCGCGGAGCTGCCGGTCACCCGCTCGGCCGTCTCCCAGCACCTGAAGATCCTCAAGGGCGCGGGCCTGGTCGTCGAGCGGGCCGAGGGCACCCGCCGGATCTACCGGGTGAACCCGATGGCACTCGCGGCCCTCCGCGACCAGCTCGAGACCTACTGGCAACGCGCCCTCACCCGGTACGCCGACATCCTGGCCGACGAGCCGCAACCCGACCCGCAGGAGAAGAGATGACCCAGACCCGGACCGCGATCCACCTCGAGCTCGTCGTCGACGCCCCCATCCAGCGGGCGTTCGTGGTCTTCACCGAGCGGTTCGGTGAGATCAAGCCACCCGAGCACAACCTGCTCTCCTCGCCGATCGCCGAGACCGTGCTCGAGCCCTGGGTCGGCGGCCACATCGTCGACAAGGCGGTCGACGGCAGCGAGTGCCGATGGGCGCGCATCCTCGCGTTCGACCCGCCGCACCGACTCGTCTTCAGCTGGGACATCAGCCCGCGCTGGCAGCTCGAACCGGACCTCGAGCTCACCAGCGAGGTCGAGGTCCGGTTCGTCGCCGACGGCCCGACCCGCACGCTGGTCGAGCTCGAGCACCGCAACCTCGACCGTCACGGCACCGGCTGGGAGTCGCTCTCAGACGGTGTCGAGGGTGACGAGGGCTGGCCGCTCTACCTGCAGCGGTACGCCGGCCTGTTCGCCGGCGCCTGAGAATCAGCCCGCCAGGCGTCCGGGCCCGGCGTACGGCTCCCCCACGCCCTCGGTGACGAGACGCCGGAGGCTGCCGTGCACCAGCGACGCCCACGCCGTCGAGCACGCGTCGTAGCACTCGAGCTCGGGCATCAGACCGTCGTGCACGAAGGTGAGCCGGGTGCCGTCGGACACCGGGTCGAGGTCGAAGACGATCCGGGTGCCGACCCACTCGGCGAGGTCCGCGACGTAGTCAATCCGGGCGTCGACCACCTGCCAGACCACGCGGGACACCGACGACTCCAGCACCCGCAGCCGTGAGAAGTGCACGCCCGGCACCTCGAAGGTGAACTCGTGGCCCGAAGCCGTGGACTCACCGTCGACCGCCTCGCCCCACCAGAGGCGTGGCTGCGTGATCGCGGCGTACGTCGCCTCCGGAGATGCGCAGATGACCAGCGCCGTGCGGTAGCCGTTCACGGGGCCACCTCCGCCAGGCCGTCCCGGCGGTGATCGAAGGTGCTCGGCCGCCCGACTCCGGTCTCGGCCAGCTCGCGCAGGCTCTCGGAGATGTAGAAGCCCCAGCCCTGCACGCACGCGCCGTAGCACTCGTGCGACTCGACCAGCCCGACGTGCGTGAACGTCAGGTCGGCATCCCCGTCCCGGGGCCGCACCTCGAACATCATCCGGGTACCGACCCACTCCCGGGGGTCCTCGGTGAAGGAGAAGTGGTTGTCCAGCACGAGCCACTCCACCCGCTCCCCCGGCACCACGTCGGTGATCCGGATCCGGCACGCGTGCACGTCCTGGTAGGCGTAGTCGAACTCCGCCCCCGGCCTTGTCGTGTCGCCCACGACGTTCTCCGACCACCACCCGCGTACGTCGAGCACGGCGGCGGTCACCTCCTCCGGCGTCGCGTCGACGGCGATCGACACCGTGTGTCCCTGCTCGCTGACTCGTTCCATGACCTGCTCCCTATCTGCAATCAGTTGATTGCAGATAGGGAAGCATGCCGCGGAGTGCAAGTCAAGGGTTGCAGGTCAGGTCAGAGTCAGCACCGTCGACGACGTCGAGGCGGCGACCACTCGGCCGGAGGCCACGACGTACGCCGGAGGCTCGTGGTGGGTGAGCACGCCACGGACGGTCGGCTGACGATGGACGACGAGGTCGGCGCTGCCGCCCTCCTCGAGCCGATGCCCCGTCACCCCGAGGACAGTGGCCGCGGTCGTCGTGACCGCGTCGTACACGAGGTCGGTGCCGGCGGTGTCGACCGCCTCGAGGGCGTGAGCGGCCAGGAAGGCGACCTCGGCCATGTTGTGCCGGCCGAACGGGTAGAACGCGTCCTCGATGTCGTCCTGGCCCAGCGCCACCGGCAGCCCCATCGCGGTCAGCTCGACCACCGGGAGGTGGACCGGCCCGGTGTGCGGATCGCTGACGAACCCGAGCCCCGCGCGCCGTGCCAGCCGGACGAGGCGCTCCACGGAAGGCCGTGGGTAGAGCCCGACCGCGCGGGCATGGTGGGCGACCCCGCGCCCTGCCAAGCCGTGCTCGAGCATCGCCTCGGCCAGCATCTCGGTCGTGTGCAGGCTCGGGTCGCCGGCGTCGTCGACGAGCATCGCCACCCGCCGGCCGTGGGCCGCGGCGAGCGCGCACATCCGTCGTACGTGCTCGCGGGCCTCGGCATCGGTGTGCTCGATCCAGGGGATGCCACCGACGACATCCGCGCCGAGGTCGACCGCCTCCCTCACCAGGTCCTCGGCGCCCGGGTCGCACAGGAGGCCGTCCTGCGGGAACGCGACGACGTGCAGCTCCACCACGCCCCGGAACTCCTCACGCAGCGCAAGGAGCGGGATCACGCCCTCGAGCCGCGCCGAGGTGTCGACGTCGGCGAACGCCAGCACGTGCCGCACGCCGTACCGCACCGCCTGCTCGACGGCACGACGGGCGTTGGGCTCGATCCACGCGCGGTCGTACTCGGCCTTCACCGCCGAGGCGAGCTCGATCGAGCGCAGGGCCGACCCCATGTCGCCCGCGGTGTACGCCGTCAACGCGTCGTCGCCGGCGCGGTCCAGGGTGTGCACCTTGTCGAGGTGGAGGTGGGCGTCGACGAAGCTCTCGGTGACCAGACCTCCGGCGGCGTCGATCTCCTCTCGACCGCTCAGGGAGACCGTGGTGACGGCCGTGATCCGACCGTCGTCGATGCCGATCTGCCAGCGCCCGTCGCGTCGTCGCAGGGTCGCGTCGCCGACCACGAGCTGGTGAGTGGGCACGCGCCAGTTATAGCTGGGCCGGTCGCCGCTCGGCCATGGCCGCGAAGGTCAGGTGTCGTCG
>JAICSK010000167.1 GCA_025936915.1 Nocardioides sp. | reverse complement strand
TTCCATGCTCCGACGATGTCGTTCCCGGTGGCCGGCACGCTGATGGTCGAGCCCACCGAGTCGGAGGATCTGGGGGAGATCGACCGCTTCTGCGACGCCATGCTGGCGATCCGTGCCGAGATCGAGCAGGTCGAGCGAGGGGAGTGGAGCGTGGAGAAGTCACCGCTGCGCGGCGCCCCGCACACCACCCGCGCGATCGTCGGCGACTGGGACCGGGCCTACCCGCGCGAGGTCGCGGCGTTCCCGACCGGACCCGACCCCGACAAGTACTGGCCGCCCGTCGCCCGGATCGACCAGGCGTACGGCGACCGCAACCTGGTGTGTTCGTGCCCTCCGCCCGAGGCTTTCGCCGAGCAGCCCGTCGGCGACCGGGACTGACCCTCCCCGACACCGATCGGCGCGCGTCGCGTCCGAACGGTCGGTTACACGGCCCGATTCGCCGGCTTCCCGGCTAGCGGGCCTGCGACACGCTCGACATGTTGAAGTCCGGGACGCGGAGAGCCGGCATGGCGGTGCGGGAGAAGTAGTCCTCGCCCCACTCGCGGCTGAACGCCGGGACGGTCACGGAGGCGTGAGTGAACCGGCGTAGGAGGTCGATCGGGCTCTCGTTGAAGCGGAAGTTGTTCACCGCGCCGGTGATCTCGCCGTTCTCGACCAGGTACACCCCGTCCCGGGTGAGTCCGGTCAGCAGCAGGGTCTGGGGGTCGACGACCCTGATGTACCACAGGCACGTCAGCAGCAGCGCGCGCTGACTGCCGGCCACCAGGTCGTCGAGCGAGTCCGTCGCGCCGGCGATGTCGAGGACCAGGTTGTCGATCGCCGGCGTGACCGGCTGCCCGGTCAGGGTGGCCGTCTCGCGGGTCTGGAGCAGGGCCGACAGGTTTCCGCCGGACAGCCACTCCGTGCGGGCCAGCGGGAGACCGGTGTCGAAGACCGACCGGTCGTCGCCGGAGGACGCGTTCACCACGTGCGGCGCGCACTCCAGCCCGGGGTACGACGGGTCGGAGGCCAGCGTGACCTCCGGGCGGGTGAACCGGTCGCCGATCCGGACACCGCCACCGCGGCGGCTGAACATCGAGTGCCCGTCCAGCGCGTCACGGGCGCCGGCGTACCAGTAGGCGTCGATCATCAGGTCGGCCAGCGCCGGCGGCGGCAAGATGGTGTCGTACCGACCGGCGGGGAGGTCGACGCGGCGGGAGGCCCAACCCAGCCGGCGGGCGACCTCGTCCTCGAGCGCCAGCGCGTCGACGCCGGCGAAGTCGCGGGTCGCGCCGCCGACCCAGGCACTCTCGGTGAGGTCGGCGGTCTTGCCGGTGCAGCCGTAATGTCCGGTGGGCTGTACGTGCCGCAGCCGCAGCCCGGTCGAGGACGCGACGTACGTCGTCGTGATCCGGTGGTCGACGAAGCCGTAGAGCACGCGGCTGCCCGACCGCGCACGGCCGAACGCCTCGCCCAGCGCCGGGGCGAAGGCGTCGAACACGTGCACGCCGGTCTCTTCGGGGAGCGCATCCCAGTCGGGTACGTCGGTGCCGGCGACGAGCTCGGCGGCGTCGGTGGCGGGATCGGCCGCCCGGGCGGCCGCATCGGCGGCGGCCACCAGCCGTTCGACCTGTTCGAACGTCGTCGCGCTCCCGGACATCGACGCGGTCGCCTGCCCGCCGGGCCGGCGTACGAACGAGACGATCGCGACGTCCAACCGGAGCATCTCGCCGTTGGTGGTCAGCGTGTTGTTGGCCCAGCGCAGGTTGGCGCTCGTGGTGTGGTGGGCGATCGCGATGCAGTCGTCGGCGGTCGAGGTGGCGAGGGCGTGCTCCACCAGCTGCTGGACGGTCGCGGTGGCGGCCATCAGTGCGCTCCCTCGGCGTCGGTGTTGAGGATGCGGACGCCCCGGAACAGCGCGCTCGGACAGCCGTGGCTGACCGATGCCACCTGACCCGGCTGGGCCTTGCCGCAGTTGAACGCGCCTCCGAGCATCCACGTGTCGCGGCCACCGACGGCCTCCATCGAGCCCCAGAAGTCCGTCGTCGTCGCCTGGTACGCCGCGTCGCGCACCTGGCCGGCGAGCTCGCCGTCGCGGATGGCGTAGAAACGCTGACCGGTGAACTGGAAGTTGAAGCGCTGCATGTCGATCGACCACGACTTGTCGCCGACGACGTAGAGCCCGTGCTCGACCCGACCGATCAGGTCGTCGGTCGAGATGTCGTCGGCGGCCGGCTGCAGCGACACGTTCGCCATCCGCTGGATCGGGATGTGGCCCGGCGAGTCGGCATAGGCACAACCATTGGACCGCCCGTCGTTCAGCTCGGGGTGGAGCCTCGCCATCGGCCGGTCGAGCTGGTAGCCGACCAGCACGCCGTCCTTGACGATGTCCCAGCTCTGGGTGGCCACGCCCTCGTCGTCGTACCCGATCGTGGCCAGGCCGTGCTCGACGGTGCGGTCCCCGGTGACGTGCATGACCGGCGAGCCGTACTGCAGGGAGCCCAGCCGGTCGATCGTCGCGAACGACGTGCCGGCGTAGTTGGCCTCGTACCCGAGCGCCCGGTCGAGCTCGGTGGCGTGGCCGACGGACTCGTGGATGGTCAACCAGAGGTTGGACGGGTGGATCACGAGGTCGTAGGCGCCGGCCTCGACGGTCGGCGCGGCGAGCTTCTCGGCGAGGAGGTCGGGCACCTCGGCGAGCTCGGCGTCCCAGTCCCAGGCGCCCTCGGCCGGCGATCCGACGACGTACTCCCAGCCGCATCCGGTCGGTGGGGCGATGGAGGCCATGTCGTCGAACAGGCCCCGCTCGTCGTCGGAGCCCATCGCGGTGAAGCCGGGCTGCACCCGGATCCGCTGCTGCGTCGTACGGGTGCCGGTGAGGTCGGCGTAGTACTTGTTCTCGTGCACCTGCAGCAGCTCCGCGGTCGCGTGCTGCACGGTCGGGTGGGAGCGCAGCCGATCGCTCCAGTCGACCAGTACCGCCGTCTTGTCCGACAGGGAGACCCCGAACGGGTCCTGGAGGTACGACGACACCCAGGTGACGTCGTCGTACACCGGCTCGGCGGCGATCTCGACCGGCACGGTGGTGAGGGCCCGGGACACCCGGGCGACCTCGACCGCGGCCTCGGCGACCCGGACGGCCTCGTCGACGGTGAGGTGCACGCTCGACGCGAAGCCCCAGGCTCCGTCATGGATCACCCGGACGGCGAAGCCGAGGTCCTCGTCGTCGGCAGCTCCCTGGAGAGCGCCGTCGCGGACACGGACGTCCTGCCAGCGCACGCGTTCGAAGCGGAAGTCGGCATGACCGGCCCCGAGCTCCTGGGCACGTTGCAACGCGGCGTCTCCGAGCGCGCGGTAGGGGAGCGCGGTGAAGCCGGGATCCACTCCTGCCATGGCCCGAACCTAGTGGGCTCAGCCGACGATGGTGAGGGTGGACCCGGTGCGGGCCTTGCGGACGACCAGCTGGGTCGGGATGCGGTCGCGCATCTCCGCCACGTGGCTGACGACGCCGACCGCCCGGCCGTTCTCACGCAGGGTGTCGAGGATGTCCAGCACGTCGTCGAGGGTCTCGGCGTCCAGTGCCCCGAACCCCTCGTCGACGAACAGGGTCTGCAGGTCGGCACCACCGGCCTCGTGAGCCACGACGTCGGCCAGGCCGAGGGCGAGCGCCAGCGAGACCACGAACGTCTCGCCGCCGCTCAGCGTCGCCGGGTCCCTCGACTCGCCGGACCAATCGTCGCGCACGACCAGGCTGAGCCCGCCGCGAGTCTCACCGGCGCCGCGCTGCTCGACGTGCGCGAGGGAGTACCGCTGGTCGCTCATCCCGGCGAGGCGTGCGTTGGCCCCTGCGACGACCTGGGAGAGGCGGTAGGCGAGGACGTACGCCGACAGCCGCATCTGCAGGCGGTTGTCCGGCGCCTTGCCCTCGGCGAACGCTGACACCGACGTCGCCAGGGCGAGCTGCCCGCGGGTCGGGGCCCAGTCGGCCGATGCCGCCCGGATCTCGTCGACGAGGAGAGTGACCCGCTCGGCGGTGTGCGCGGCCGCGGTGCGCGCTGCTCGGCTGAGCTCGAGGCCCTCGGCGGCCCGGCGGGCGCGTGTCTCGGCGGCGGGTACGTCGGGATCCGGCGTGGTGAGCAGATGCTTCGCGTCGGGCTCGTCCAGCACCCGCCGGGCGGCCGCGAGCGCGGCGCGGTGGTCCTGCACGGACTGCTCGAGGGACGCCAACGCGTCGGCCGGCAGCGCCGCCCGACGCGCATCGACGGCATCGTCGAACCCCGCCTCGAGCACCGCGCGGCCCAGCGCAGTCGTCGCCTCGGTGAGCGCGTCGTGGGCGGCCTCGGCCGCCCGAGCGTCCTCGCGGTAGGCGCGCAGCAGGTCGCGACGGGCGGTCAGCGCCGTGACGGCGGAACGCAGCTCGGGGTGTCCGCCTCGGGCGGCGGTCACCTGCTCCTCGACGTGGGAGCGGCGGTCGCGGAGGTGCTCGCGGGCTGCGCGAAGCTCGGCCCGGCGCTCCCGGCGCGCCGTCGTCGCGGCCGCGAGCTCCGCCGATCGGCTCGAGGTCTCCTCCAGCCGCGTGCGCAGGGTCTCGGAAAGGGCGGCCCGGCCTCGGAGCTCGGAGAGCGCCTGACAGGCCGCGTCGAGGTCGCGCCGCGTCTGCTCGCGATCGGAGTCGCCGACGCCCTCGCGCACGATCGCCAGCGACGTCTCGAGCTCGCGCACGCGCAGCTGCAGGGCGAGCTCGACCGCTTGGGAGTCGTCCACCGCGCGCTGGGCGTCGCGCTCGGCCTCGGCGTCGGGCTGGAGGCCGGCCGGGAGTGCGGGGTGCGGATGGTCGGCGGAGCCGCACACGGGGCAGTCGCCGCCGACGACCAGACCACCGGCGAGCTCGGCCGCCATCCCGGCGATACGACGCTCGCGGAGGTCGAGGAGGTGCTCGCGCAGGTCGCTCACGCAGCGCCGCGCCGCGGCGTGCTCGGCCGAGGCCACCTCGAGCAGATCGCTCAGTCGCTCCAGCTCGTCGTGTGCTGTCGCCACGGTGCGCAGATGCTCGAGCTCGGCCTCGGCGGCCGGCACCGCTCGCGCAGCCGCGTCGGAGTCGTCGAGGGCGCGGACCACATCGGCGTCGAGGGCTGCCAGCGAGGTCGCTTCGGCGTCGGCCAGCGCGTCCTCGTCCGTCAGCTGACGGGTCTGTACCAGCAACGCCGTCTCCTGTTCGCGCAGCTCGTCGAGCAGCCGCTCGGCGGGCAACAACGCGGTGAGGGTCGCGAGCTGCTCGGAGGTGGTCTCCAGCTCTGAGGAGAGTGCCTCGACGTCCACCCCCGCGCGGGCGGCCGACTCGCGTGATGCGGTGGCGCGTCGCTCGGCGTCATCGGCGGCCGCCCGGCGTTCGTCGACCAACCGCGCCAGCGGCCGCACGCCCTCGGCCCGGCGCGCGCCGTCGAGTCGCGCCACGTCGGCGGCGTGACGCGCGCCCTCGACCTCGAGCCGCTCGACGGTCTCCGCCGCCTCGACGACGCGCGCTCGGGACGCCGCGAGCTCGCGAGCCGCGCCGAGCGCCGTCGCGGCTGCTTCGTGTGCGGCCTCCGCCTCGGCGGCCGCCAGCTCGCTGGCCGTACGCCGCGACCAGGCCTCGGCGCAGACCTCCTCCGCCCAGCCCGACACCACCCCATCGGCAGCCGTGGCCACGTCGTCACACCCCTCGGGGACCGGCCGGTGAGCCGCCTCCGACAGTCGGCTGACCAGGTCGGCCACGGTCTGCGCGTGGCGTTCCGAGGCTCGCCGCAGGTCGAGCCGGTGGTCACGCAGCCAGGCCTCCACCCGCTCGAACCGACCGGTGCGGAACAGCCGCGCGAGCAGCCGCTGACGCTCGTCGGGCTTGGCCCGGAGGAACGCCTGGAACTGACCCTGGGGGAGCAGCGCGACCTGGCAGAACTGGTCGAGGTTCATCCCGAGCAGCCCGACCAGCAGGTCACCCGCCTCGTCGAGCCGGCTGGTCAGGTGCACCCATGCACCGTCGACCCGCTCGCTGACCGTCACCTGGGCATGGGCCGGCGTGGTGCCGTCACCACGCTTCTTCGGGCGTCGCCACCCGGGCGAACGGACCACCCGCAGACGGCGTTCGCCGATCGTCAGGTCGAGAGTCACCGACGGTGCCAGGGCCGGCGGAGCCTGGTCGGACCGGAGGCGGCCGGCGTGCTGACGGTCGCCCGGAACAGCGCCGTACAGGGCGAAGCACACGGCATCGAGCACGCTCGACTTGCCGGCTCCGGTGGCGCCGGACAGCAGGAAGAGCCCGGCGTCCGAGAGAGCGTCGAAGTCGACCTCGGCCGGCTCGACGAACGGCCCGAACGCCGTCACCGACAGGTGGTGGAGCCGCATCAAGCACCACCGCTCGCCGGTGACAGCAGCATGTCGGCGTCGGGGTCGTCGGTGCAGGCGTCGCACGCCGCCTGCAGCAGTGCCGACTCGTCGTCGGTCGCCGGGGCACCCCGCATCTCCCGGACGAAGTCGAGCGACACCTCGTGATCGGTGAGCCCCCGCGGCGCGCGGCCCACGACCGCTGTGGTGTCATCACCGGACGGAGCGAATGCCAGCACCAGGGCGTGGGGGAAGCGCGACCGGAGCCGCTCCATCGGCCGGTCGGGGCGTACGACGTCGGTGAGGGTCGCCTGGACCCAGTCGTGCTCGGCGCGCTCGAGGCGAGGGTCGGTGAGCAACGCGTCCAGGTCGCCGGTCAGCGTGCTCAGCCCGCGCGGCGCCGGCGCCTCGACGAAGGTCGTCTCGGACACGCCCTCCGAGCCGAGGTCGACCAGCCAGGAGCCCTTGGTGTGGCCGGCCTCGGAGAACGAGTAGGCGAGCGGCGAGCCGCTGTAGCGCAGGGTCTCGCCGAGGACGGCCCGGCCGTGGAGATGGCCGAGCGCGGTGTAGGAGATGTCGTCGAAGATCGCGCTCGACACCACCGACACCCCGCCGACGCTGATGTCGCGCTCGGAGTCGCTCGGCAGCCCACCGGCCACGAACGCGTGGGCGAGCACCACCGAGCGGGCCGGGCGGGCGGCCAGGTCGTCTCGGACCCGGCGCATGGCCTCGGCCAGCGCGGCCTCGTGGGTGCGTGCCGTGAGGCCCCAGGGCTCGTGCAACGCCTGCGGGTCGAGGTAGGGGATGCCGTAGACGCTGACCCGGCCGTGGTCGTCGTCGAGCCGGACCGGCGTACCGACGGCGGACGCGTCCGTGCGCAGGAAGACCCCCGCGGAGTCGATCAGCCGCGAGCCGAACCCCAGCCGTTGGGCGGAGTCGTGGTTACCCGACGTGATCACGACCCGCGCGCGCGACGCGGCCAGCCGGGCCAGCGCCTCGTCGGCCAGGCGTACGGCGTCGACGTGGGGGAGTGCGCGGTCGTAGACGTCTCCGGCGACCACCACGAGGTCGACCTGCTCCGACGCGACGACCTCGAGCAGGTGGTCGACGAACGTCGCCTGGTGCCCGAGCATGCCGACGCGGTGGAACGAGCGTCCCAGGTGCCAGTCGGAGGTGTGGAGGATCCGCACAGGTCGAACCTAGGTTCGCACACGGACAGCACCGCGATCCCACGCCGTCGTGGTCGTCATGCCGCGCTCGCTCGGGGGAGAGTGCGGGTGCCGGTGTGGTCGACGAGGTAGTGGGCGCCGTGGGGGTCGCGCCACAGGTAGATGCCGGGGAAGGGTTGTCTGACGGTCCATCGGCCGTGGGTCTTCAGGCGGTGGTGGGGGGTCGACAGGGGTCCGTAGTTGCCCAGCCCGGACTGCCCGGCACCGACCGACTCGGGTCCGTGTCGGTAGGGGACGGTGTGGTCGATCTGGTCGGGGTCGAGGCTGGTGGAGTACGGGAAGGTGTCGGCCGGCGTCATCAGACGGACGGCCCGTCTATGTCGTTCGGGGATCTCGTAGGCATCGACCGGGGCGAGCCCCTCGAGGTCGAGCACCG
>JAICSK010000243.1 GCA_025936915.1 Nocardioides sp. | reverse complement strand
CCGTGGCCGGTGATCGCGTTCGGCGGCGCCGCGGGCGTGGGAGTCGTCTTCCTCCACCGCGCCAACCTCGGGCGCCTCTGGCGCGGCGAGGAGAACCGCTTCGAGCTGAGGCGTAGGAGGGACGGCGCTACCCGCGCCGCCCCTCGCTAGCCGGATCTCAGACCCTGAACTTCTTCTTGACGGGCTTGGAGACGTTGCCCGCCTTGTCGATCGCCTTGACCTGCACCGTGTGCTTGCCGTGATGCAGGTGCTTGTAGAGCTTCGGCGACCGGCAGCTCTTGAAGTGCTTCTTGTCGAGCTTGCACTTGAACCGCAGGCCCTTCGAGCCGTGTCCCGGATCGGTGCCGCGGAACGTGACCTTCGCGGTTCTCTTGTGGTGGTTCACCTTCACCTTCACGCTCGTCACCCTCGGCCGCGTGGTGTCACGCTTCTTGGCGAAGGTGGCGGTGACCGAGGTGGCGGCAGTCAGCGTGACCTGGCACGTGCCCGTGCCCGAGCACCCTCCACCCGACCAGCCGGTGAATCTCGAGCCGGATCCGGCCGTGGCGGTCAGCGTGACCGCCGTGCCACTCGCGAACGCGTGCGAGCAGGAGGCACCGCAGTCGATCCCGGCCGGCGAACTCGTCACCGTGCCCGACCCGCTACCGGACTTGACCACGGAGAGCGTGACGGTCGGCGTGAACGTGGCCGTCACGGTCTTGTCCGCGTCCATGGTCACCGTGCAGGTGCCGGTCCCCGAACAGCCTCCGCCGGACCAGCCGGTGAAGACCGAGCCGGATGCCGGGGTGGCGGAGAGCGTCACCGAGGCCCCGGTGGCGAACGAGCCCACGCAGGTGCTACCGCAACTGACACCGGCCGGGGAGCTCGTGACCGTGCCGCTTCCGGAGCCGCTCTTGTTGACCGTGAGCGTGTGCCCGATGTCGACGACCTGCGCCTTGTTGCCGGTGGCGTTGTGGAAGTGGACCATCAGCACGCCGTGCCCGTGCTCGGCCGCGTACGACGCGGCGTCACGCTGGACGGTGAGTGACGTGCCCGGCATGTCCTGGTAGAGAAGCAGGCTGTTGCCCGCGCTGGCGTTGACATCGCCGAATACGGCCACGCCCGGGTTCAGCACGTTGGTGCTGAGTGTCCCGTCGAGGTCGGAGCTGTTGTCGAACCCGACGCTATCGACCGGGTCGGCGGAGAACTGCCCGAAGGTGACGACGCCGTACGTGATCCGCGAGTGATTTGCGGTCACGCCGGGGAGGTCGGAGATGAACACGGGCATCACGAGCGTGTCGCTGTCGAACAGCGCCGTGTCGGTGTCGCCGAACCGGTCGTTGATGAGTGCGGCGTCGACGACCTCGCCCAAGTTCAGGTCGAACACCTCCGCGACGAACACGTCGTCGGAGTCGGTCAACCGCGTGTTGAACACGACGACGTCGGGGATGCCGTCACCGTCCGAGTCGATGTAGATGTCGTACTCGTTCTGCGAGGCTGCGGTGTGCCACGGCCCCTGGGTCGAGATGGCGAAGTACACCTCCCCGTCGTCGAGCGCGTCGTTGTCGCCGATCGCCGCGAGCTCGGGTGCGTCCGAGGTGGTGCCGACGTACTTCAGGTCGGCGGCCTTCTCGTCACTGGGGATGCCCGTCAGAGCGGGGCTCGTCGCCTGGAGTTCGAAGCCGGCCACGAGCGACTGGATCGTCTCGGATCCCGTGCCCTGGTCGACTCCGGTGCCGCTCAGTGGGAGCGTGCCGTTCTGGATCGCCCCGCCCGGCATGGCGAGCGACGCCGGTTGGCTCATGACCGAGGCGGGCCGCGGCGCCGAGTAGACCGGGACGCGGAGCGTCGGGCTCGCATCCTGCGGCGTGAACAGCACCCGGCCGCTGGCGTCGGCGAGGAACTCACCGGGGAGCCCGTCCGGCGCGGGGTCGATCGTCGGATCGATGGTCTTCGTCAGCTGCGCCGGGTCGATCGTGAGCGTCAGGGTGACCGTCGCGGAAGTACCCGCGGTGACGCTCACCTGCGACGGCGAGACCGAGTAGTCGGCGCCCGGCACCGAGGTCAGAGCCTCGTATGACGTGTCGTAGGTCTCGTCCGTCCCACCCTTGTTGTCGAGCTTGATCGTCTTGTGCAGGGTCATCGGCCCGGTCGCCTCGATCGTCCCGAACGAGGCGCTGACCGCACCGGGATCGTCCGTGACATAGGCGAGCACCTGGTTGTCGAGGGCCGACTCTGCGTCGATGCGGCCGGCACCCACCCGGTTCGGCGCAAAGGCGTCGCCGGAGTGGTTGTCGCCGGTGAACAGGTCCTGGTCGGCCGTGTTCATGATGTCGGCCTTGACCTCTTCGGGGGTCCAGGAGCTGTTCTGGTTGCGAACCAGTGCGTCGAGGCCCGCGACCTCGGGCGTCGCCATCGAGGTGCCGCTGTCCGACAACCCGTCGTCGCCCGAGCCCATCCCAGCCGAGAAGACGCTGACGCCGACAGCAGAGACGTCCGGCTTCACGTCCCCGGCGATGCGGATGCCGCGGGACGAGAAACCTGCCACCTCGTCGTCCAGCGCGGGGAGATCCTGTTCGAAGTCGTTCGCCGAGGTCCCGCTGATCGTCAGCGTCCCGGCCTGAGCAGCGGGCCGAAGCGTGTCGCCGGCGGTCTTGGTGACCATCACGACCGGAATGACTGCGCTGCCGGTGATCCCCGCGGCGAAGGAGTCCTCGTCGTCGGCGAATACGGCCCCGATCGCGCCGGCCGCCAGCGCGTTCGCGCTGCGCGCCACCGAACCGCAGCGGCGGGCGGCATCGTTGTCCGTCCACTCGAGCCAGGCGATCTTGCCGGTGAGGTCCGTGTTGATCGGGTCGCAACCATCCTGGTTGGCCACGTCTCCCGGGTCGGTCAGAGTGGCCACGGTGCCGGAAAGATCCGGGTCGTTCGCCCAGTCGTAGGCCACCGACCGCTCCGCGGGGTAGCCACCCACGTCCCCGGCGGGGGCGCTCACGTGCAGCGTGTCGAGCTGGCTGTACGCGTCCACGCTCGCCGCCACGGCGATCGCGTCCCGCGCGTCGCCCGGCGAGCCGCCCACGTCGTACAGGTCGCCGCCGTTGCCGGAAGCCGCGACGACGCTGATGCCCAGGGCCGAGGCCGCGTTGGACGCGACCGCGTCGCCGTCCTGCGGTGAGCCGTAGTCTGAGCCGAGCGACATGCTGGCCACGTCGACGTGGTCGGACGTGTTCCCGTCGCCGTTCGGGTCCGCGGCCATGTCGAGCGCCTCCGCGACTACGTTGGTGCTGCCCTCGCACCCGAAGACCTTGTACTCGAAGAGCTTCGCCTCGGGTGCCATTCCCGGCCCGATCTTGAACGTCGCCTGGTACTGGCTGGCTGTGAGCGATCCCAGGGTCGTGTAGTCGCCGGTAAAGGTCGCACCGGTGGTGTCCTCGCCGTAGCCGGCGGCGTCTCCCGACGTGTGCGTGCCGTGGCTGTTGCAGTCGAGCGGGTTCGGATCCGGCTGCGGGATCGTGTCCGCGGGAGTATCCGAGCTCGCGTCGTAGGCGTCGCCGACGAGGTCGGCGCTCTCGGTCGAGATCTTGGTCGGGTCCGGGTAGGTGGGAGCGCTCGTGTCGTCGGCGAGCGCGGTCTGGTAGTCCGCCGGATCCCCGGAGCCGCCGAAGTCGGCGTGCGTGTAGTCCACGCCGGTGTCGATGATCGCGATCGACGTGCCCGCCCCCGTGTCGCCGAGGTTCTCCCACACCTGCGGCGCCTTCTCGAGATAGACCGAGTAGGAGAGCGACGGCTTCTTCGGGGCGATCGCATACACGTGCGAGACCCCGGAGATGCGTTGCAACGACGGCAGGTTCTTGACGTTGGT
>JAICSK010000260.1 GCA_025936915.1 Nocardioides sp. | reverse complement strand
GCGGCAGCGCCGACAGCGAGCTTGGCGGTCCGGGCCCCGGTGAGGGACACGAGCCGGCGGGCATTGGTTTCCCGCTTGTGGCGTGGGTGTGCCACAGCGCTGATTCCTTTGCAGTTGGGTGCGGGGGTCAACGGATCCGGGTGCGCGATCCGACACCCGAGAAAGGTCACGAAACGGATACGACGTGGCAGTCAAGCACAGGCGACCGGACCCCCGAAATCCGGGGTCCACCGCCGTGTGCTCCGTCACCCGCCGGTGGTCTCGTTCGCGTCCTCGGTCAGCCGCAACGAGGTGCCGTCGATGTCGTCCAGCCAGCCGTCCGGGAGCACGACCCGCGCCCGCGGCGAGCCCTGGCGTCCCCGTGGTGCCCCGAGCTCCGAGACCGGGAACGGCTCGTCGGGGTCGAGCTCGTCGAGGAGTACGTCGAGCGCGGCCAGCGAGTCGACCAGGGCCAGCGAGTGGCGCCGGGTGCCCCCCGCGCGGAACCCTTTGAGGTACCAGGACACGTGCTTGCGGAACTCCTTGCACCCTCGCTCCTCCCCCATGTGCTCGCTGAGGAGCTCGGCGTGGCGGCGCATCATCGTGCGGACCTCGCCGAGGGTGGGAAGGGCGGGCGCGGGGGTCACCGGGTCTCGTGACGGGGCGCCCTCCTCGCCCGGCGGCGGGTCCGAGAACGCGGCCGCGAGGTCGCGGAACAGCCAGGGCCGGCCGAGGCAGCCGCGACCGACCACCACGCCCGCAGCACCCGTCTCCTCGACCATCCGCACGGCGTCGGAGGCCTCCCAGATGTCGCCGTTGCCGAGCACCGGGATGTCGACGTGCTCGACCAGCCGGGCGATCGCGTCCCAGTCGGCGCGACCGCTGTAGGACTGCGCGACGGTGCGACCGTGCAGCGCGATGGCCACGACGCCGGAGTCCTCGGCGATCCGGCCGGCGTCGAGATAGGTCAGGTGATCGTCGTCGAGGCCCTTGCGGGTCTTCATCGTGACCGGCACGCCGTACGGCTCGGCCGCCGCGACCGCCGAGCGCAGGATCTCCGACAGCAGACCGCGCTTCCACGGCAGCGCACCTCCCCCGCCCTTGCGGGTCACCTTCGGCACCGGGCAGCCGAAGTTGAGATCGACGTGGTCCACGCCGTACTCGGCACAGAGGATCTCGGTCGCCTTGCCGACGTACGACGGATCCGTGCCGTAGAGCTGCACCGAGCGGGTCTGCTCGAGCTCGTCGAACACCAGCATCTTCAGCGTCGTCGGGTCGCGCTCGACGAGCCCGCGGCTGGTGATCATCTCGCAGACGTAGAGTCCCGCGCCCTGCTCGGCGCACAACCGGCGGTAGGCCGCGTTCGTGATGCCGGCCATCGGCGCGAGCACGACCGGCACGGGCACGGTCAGCGGGCCGAGGGTCAGGGGCATGCGTCGATTCTCGCTCAGTGCCGCTTCCCGGCCGAAACGACGCGACCCGTCCAGGTGATGGCTCGGAACGACTGTGTCGGGCGGAAGCTGATCGCGGTGAGCCTGCCGTGACGGGGCACGAAGTAGACCAGGCAGGCCGAGGTCCGCTTGTCGTGGGTGAACTTCGCGGGCAGGGGACGGCTCGGGCAGGGCGAGTACTGCGCCTGGAACGTCGAGGCCTGCATCAAGACGTTGTCCTGGTCGAGCAGGTAGAGCGGCACGACCGCCCCGGACAGGTTGCTCCTCCCGAGGTTGCGCACGGTGGCGTGCACGAAGTACGGCGTGGACTTCTGCGTCGCCGGGTCCAACCGCCAGTCGGAGAAGGCACTGATCGGCATCTTCTGCAGCTTGGTCACCCGGATCGCGAGGACGCCGACGGTCTTCTGGTCGGGTTTCCAGCTGACCCGTGCGGTCTGGCCGAGCCGGAGCCGGGTGCCCTGCGCCGTGAGGGTCACGCCGTCGACCACGGCCGGGGTCGTGCTCGAGCCACTCCCGGGGCTCGTGGTTCCGGCGGACGTCGGCGTGGAGTCGGAGTCCGTCCCGCCGG
Organism: Nocardioides sp.; assembly: GCA_025936915.1. GTDB lineage: Bacteria > Actinomycetota > Actinomycetes > Propionibacteriales > Nocardioidaceae > Nocardioides. The sequence goes on along the minus strand of JAICSK010000260.1, from coordinate 802 downwards.
CCAGGGGACTCGACGTACCGCCGCCGCCGCATCCGGCGAGGGCCAACGCGGCGGCCACCAGCGCAGGGACGGCGGTACGGCGGATCACGCGGTCATTGTGCCTGCCGGCCACCTCAGCATCCCAGCAGCCGCTCGGCGACGTAGGCACTGACCTGGTCGAGGGCGATCCGCTCCTGCTTCATCGAGTCGCGTTCGCGGATGGTGACCGCGTGGTCCTCGAGGGTGTCGAAGTCGACCGTCACGCAGTACGGCGTGCCGATCTCGTCCTGGCGCCGGTAGCGGCGGCCGATCGCTCCGGAGTCGTCGAAGTCGACGTTCCAGCCGCGGCCGCGCAGCTCGGCGGCGAGGTCGCGTGCCATCGGCGACAGGTCGGCGTTGCGGCTCAGCGGAAGCACCGCGACCTTGACCGGTGACAGCCGCGGGTCGAGCCTGAGCACGACCCGGGTGTCGACGCCGCCCTTGGTGTTGGGCGCCTCGTCCTCGGTGTAGGCGTCGAGCAGGAACGCCATCAGGCTCCGGGTCAGGCCGCCCGCCGGCTCGATCACGTAGGGCACGTAGCGCTCACCGCTGGCCTGGTCGAAGTACGACAGGTCCTGGCCGGACACGGTCGAGTGCTGGGTGAGGTCGAAGTCGGTGCGGTTGGCGACCCCCTCGAGCTCCTCGAAGCCCCTCTCGGAGAACCCGAAGTCGTACTCGATGTCGACGGTCCGCTTGGAGTAGTGGCTGAGCTTCTCCTGCGGGTGCTCGTAGTGCCGGAGGTTGTCGGGGTCGATCCCGAGGTCGGTGAACCACCGGGTGCGCT